>NZ_QOCZ01000241.1 GCF_018207095.1 Nocardiopsis sp. MG754419
CTCGCACTGGCGCACCGAGGTCGAGCCCACCCCGGAGCTTCTCGAAGCGAGTCTGCGCCGCCACCACGGCGACCCACCCGGACCCACACCCGACACCACATCAGGCCCGACCGGTGCCCACACCCCCCGCTGGGGAAGGAGCCCTCATGTGTGACCGAGACCGTCCCATCCCGACCTGGGGGGACAACCGGCCCCTGTCGACGGAGGAGGAAGAGGCCTGGCGCCGCCAGGGCGAGCGCCTGGCGCGCGATCACGGGCTCACCGAACCGGAAGCCCCCAAGGCCGCCGATGGTTGAGGGGGTGCTCACCACCACACAGGTGGCTCGGGCGTTCGGTGTCCACCCCAGGACGGTGACCGCGTGGGCCCAAGCGGGCAAGCTGCGTCACTTCTGGACCCCGGGCGGGCAACGCCGCTTCCACGCCCATGACGTGGCCCCGTTCCTGACATGGAGCCGCAACCACCCTGCCGACTGAACGAAACCCGAAGCCCAGGCGCCCGTGACCTGGCAGAACATTCGATCTCCCGCGTCCCCGCCACCGTCCACGACGTCCCGGCGGGGACACGGGACCCCTCCCGTCGCAGGGTGGGGGAGGGGTCGAGGGGATCAGTAGTAGACGGCCAGGGGACCGTTCGGTCCCTCCATCACCGTCACCGGTGTCTCGAACACCCGGGTCAGTACCTCGTCGGTCATGATCTGCTCGGGCGTCCCGAACTCCACGACCGCACCGTCCTTGACCGCGCAGATGCGGTCGGCGTAGTGCCCGGCGAAGTTGATGTCGTGCAGCACGATCACGATGGTGCGCTCCAACTCCTCCGCCGCACGGCGCAGGTGCTTCATCATCTGCACCGAGTGCCGCATGTCGAGGTTGTTGAGCGGCTCGTCCAGCAGTACGTACTCGGTCTCCTGGCAGAGCACCATCGCCACGTAGGCCCGCTGGCGCTGTCCCCCTGACAACTGGTCCAGGTAGCGGTTCTCCAGGTCGGTGAGGTCCAGGAAGTCGATCGCCCGGCTGACGACCGCCTCGTCGGCGACGGTCAACCGCCCCTTGGAGTAGGGGAACCGGCCGAAGGCGACGAGCTGGCGCACCGTCAACCGGGTGACGAAGTGGTTCTCCTGCCGCAGCACCGACACGATCCTGGCCAGGTCCTTGGACGCCGTCCTGGCCACGTCGTACCCGGCGATCTCGATGGTGCCCTGGTCGATGCCGAGCAGCCGCCCCACCATCGTCAGCAGCGTCGACTTGCCCGCGCCGTTGGGGCCCACCAGCGCGGTCACGCCGCCCTTGGGGATCTCCAGGTCCACGGGTCCGATGGCGACCTCGCTGCTGTACTCCTTGCGCACACCGTTGAGGGTGATCACAGCCGGCCCTTTCTCAGAATGACGAACAGGAACACCAGGCCGCCGACCAGCTCGATGATGATCGAGACCACGCCGTTCGCGTAGAAGATGTTCCGCATGACGAAGTAGGCGCCGCTGAGGACGACGAAGCAGGTCAGTGCGGCGACGGGGAAGACGTACCGGTGGTCGTGGGTGTCGGCGAACTGGTAGGCCAGGGTCGCCACCAGGAAGCCGAGGAAGGTCATCGGCCCCACCAACGCGGTCGAGACCGCCATGAGGATCGACACCAGGAACAGCACCCGCATGGTCTCGCGGCGGTGGTCCAGCCCCAGCCCCACACTGGCGTCCCGCCCCAGCGCGACGAGGTTCAGCCGTCGTGAACCCAGCACCAGTAGGGTCGCCGCCACCAGGCACAACGGCACGGCGACCGGAAGATAGGACGCGTCGGCGTTGGCGACGTTGCCGAACAGCCGCGCGGCGAGCACGTCGAACTCGCTCGGGGTGAGCAACCGCTGCATGAACGTGGAGACCGAGGCCAGCCCGCCGCCGACGATGATGCCGATCAGCAGCATCACCTGCATGTTCCCGTACCGGCCGGACAGCAGCCGGCCGTACAGCAGCATCGCGAGGCCCACCATGAGGGTGATCTGCACCAGGAACTGTCCGACCCCCTGGATCGCGAGGATCCCGGCGACACCGACGACGTACACCGCCGTCGTCTGGATCGCGACGTACAGCGCCTCGAACCCCATGATCGACGGGGTGATGATGCGGTTGCCGGTGACGGTCTGGAAGCTCACCGTGGCGATGGCCTGGCAGATCGCCACCACCGCCATCACCACCACGTTGGTGGCGCGCATCTCCGCGATGCGCCAGAACCCGTCCGACCCGACGGGCATGGGGTTGTCCCAGGCCAGGAGGCCGAACGCGAACCCCACCGCGAGCACCGACAGCACCGTGACGATGATCCGGTAGCGCAGGCGCGCCCGCCGGGTGGGCAGTGTGCGGGAGGAGCGTTCGGGGTGCGCGGCGACCGGTGGGGTCGCCCGGGGAACGGTGGTCTCAGCCACGGCGACGCTGCCTCAACAGGAGAAGGATGAACACGACGGCGCCGATGACCCCGAGGATGAGGGACACGGGCACCTCGAAGGGCATGATGATCGTCCGGCCGATCAGGTCGCACACGGTGACGATGCCGACGCCGAGCAGGCACACCCACGGCAGGTTGCCGCGCAGGTCGTCCCCGCGGAACATCGAGACGATGTTGGGCACGATGAGCCCGAGGAACGGCAGGTTGCCCACGATCACCGTCACCACGCCGGTCGCCACCGCGATGAGCACGGTGCCCACCAGGATGACCCGGTCGTAGTTCAGGCCGACGTTGGTGGCGACCTCCTCGCCGAGGCCGGCGACGGTGAACCGGTCGGCGACGACGAAGACGGCCACGGTCACCAGCGCCACGATCCACAGCAGTTCGTACTGTCCGCGCAGCACGGAGGTGAAGCTGCCGGCGAACCACACACCGAGGTTCTGGAGCATGTCGGTCTGGAGCGCGACGAAGGTCGACACCGCGCTGACCACCGCGCCCAGCATGATGCCCACGATCGGGACGATCAGCGAGGTCCGCAGGGTCACCCGGCGCAGGAAGAGGAAGAACACCAGCGTGCCGACGAACGCGAAGAGGACCGCGCCGACCATGCGGGTGGTCACGCTCGCGCCGGGCAGGAGGATCATCACGGTGAGCAGGCCGAGCCCGGCCCACTCGGTGGTGCCGGTGGTGGTCGGTTCGACGAAGCGGTTCTGCGTCAGGAGCTGCATCACCAGGCCGGACATCGCCATGGCGGCGCCGGCCAGCACGAGCGCGATCGAGCGGGGGATACGGGTGATCGCGAACATCGCCGCGCCGTCCTCGGCGCCGACGACGTCGTAGACACCGGTGAACAGCGACAGGACGAACAGGGCGCCCACGACGGCGACGCCGATGAGCAGCCTCCAATCGAGGAGGCGTCCCTTGGAGCGTGCCCGCGACGGGGTCGGGGCCGGGGGAGGGGGTGCGGTCCTCATGGCGGGCCGGCCCCCTCACCACGGCGCGTGCCGGCGGTGGGCACACCACGGCCGGCACGCGCCCCTGGGTCGCACGGGATCACGCCCGCTCCTCCAGCGCGTCCGCGAACGCGTGGAAGAACTCGGTGTAGGTCTGGATGCCCTCGTTGGTGTAGGTGTCGACGGGCATGTGGACGATCTGCTCGTCCGCCACGGCGGTCACGCCGGACAGCGCCTCGGAGGAGGAGAGAATGTTCTCGGCGGTCTCGTAACCGGCCTCGTCGGCGGCGACGGCGGCGTCGCGGTCCATCACGAGGATCCAGTCGGGGTCGGAGTCGGCGATCGCCTCGACGGAGATGTCGTCGCCCTGGTGGTCGTCGCTGGCGCCGTCGACCTCCAACGCGGGGGTCAGGCCGAAGATGTCGAACGCCGGTCCGAGGGTGCGTCCCACACCCGGGGCGAGGTAGCCGATCTCGCCGCCGGAGGTGGTGACGGCCATGACGGTGCTGTCGGCGTCGTAGGCCTCGTTCACCCGCGTGATGGCGGCGTCGAAGTCCGCGATGACGCGGTCGGCCTCGTCCTGGGCGTCGAAGACCTCACCGAGCACGGTGGTCTGGCGCTTGAGCTCGGCGTCGAAGGGCTCGCCGTCGCGAGGGTCGAGTTCGAGGATGGTCGCGTCCGGCACCAGCGAGGCGATGTCGTCGTGGTACTGCGCGAACCGCTGTCCGTTGACGACCAGGTCCGGTTCGGCGGCGACGATCGCTTCGAGGTCCGGCTCGTTGTGGGTGCCGATGTCGATGATCGCGTCGTCCCGCGTGTACGCGATCGTGTCCGGCATGAGGGAGACCGCGGCGGCGGACAGGTCCACGCCCCAGTCCGCGAGGGTCTCGAAGGTGCGGTTGTCCAGGGCGACCACGGACGCCGGAGGGGTGTTCACCGTCTGCGTGCCGTTGTTGTCCTCGACCTCGACGGTGTCGCTCGCCGCCGCGGTGTCCTCGCTGTCGGCCGGGTCGGAGGAGCAGGCGGACAGGGCCAGGGTGGACGCCAGGGTCAGTGAGAGCGCCGCGAGCGGACGACGGACGGGCTTCATGGAGGTCTCCTTACGCATTCTTGACAAAGGGGAGCCTAACCTAACTTCTCGGTCAGGGTCGCGTTGGAGTGCCTGGTGAGACGTTCCGCTCATTTCGGCCACGTGAGGCCGCCCGACCAGGTGGTTCTCCGCGGGTGCGGGCACGCGCGGCCGGAGGAGTGGGTGCGGGCATGGGTGCGGGACGGCTCTGGCGGCCGGGCACCGGCATGGACACGGGCGCCGGCACCGATGCGGGGCGGCGTGTGCTCCACGGCGCGGAGCCCGCGAGAGTCGGGTGTGCGAGGTGATGCGGAGTGCCGTGGGCGGCGACGGCTCAGAGCGTGATCGCGACGGTGAGGGGGGTCGTCCCCTCCTCGATCTCCCAGGGGGTCGCACGGTCCGCGTCGGCCGGTGCCTCCAGGGCGCCGTGGGCGCCGGTGCCGTACTCGAACCCGAAGCCGGGGCCGAACCCCGCCCGGTCCGGGTCGGACAACCGCCACGCGGCCACGCCCAGGGCCAGCACGAGCACCCCCGCGCCGACCACGATCCACGAGGCCCGCCCGGTCGGACGTCGATCGGGCGCCGGGGCTTCGGTGTCCTGTTCCATCACCACGGTGGACCCCTGCGGCACGGGAGTCTCGGGGTCCTCACCCACGGCGGCGAGCTCCGCGCCACCGTCGGCGACGGGCGGGGCGCCGGGGGCGGGCGAGGG
>NZ_QOCZ01000242.1 GCF_018207095.1 Nocardiopsis sp. MG754419
CACGAGGCCGGGCTGCTCCCCGGTGACGTCGTCGTCTCCGTGGACGGCACCCCCACCCCGGACTGGGCCTCCGCCAGCCGGGAGATCCGGGTCTCCGACGGCCCCACCGAGTTCGGCGTCGAACGCGACGGGGAACGGTTCACCACCTCCGTCGACATCGTCCAGAGCGAACTGCCCGCCCGTGACGACTCGGGCGAGATCATCTACCAGACCGACGAGCGCGGTGACAACGTCTACGACGAGAGCGGGCGTCGGGTCCCCGCCGTGGAGACCGTCGGGTTCCTGGGTATCCACTTCGCGAAGGAACGCGGCACCCTCACCGTCACCGAGTCCGCCGTCGAGGTGGGCGAGATGCTGGTCAACGTCGGTCAGGCCATCGTGGCCCTGCCCGGCAAGGTCCCCGAGGTGTTCGGCGCCGCCTTCCTGGGCCAGCAGCGCACCGAGGACTCGCCCGTGGGCATCGTCGGGATCTCCCGCATCGGCGGCGAGATCATGTCGCAGGGCCTGCCCGTGGTGGACACCGCCGCGCTGATGATCAGCATCCTGGCCGGTGTCAACTTCTTCCTGTTCGCCTTCAACATGCTGCCGATCCTGCCGCTGGACGGTGGCCACATGGCCGGGGCGCTCTGGGAGTCCATCAAGAGATGGACGGCGCGGCTGTTCCGACGGCCGGACCCGGGACCGGTGGACATCGCCCTGCTCACCCCGGTGGCCTATGTCGTGGTGGCGTGTTTCCTGGTGTTCAGTGTCATCCTGCTGGTCGCCGACCTCATCAACCCGGTGCTGTTGTTCGGCTGAACCGTCCGCTCCGCGCGCCCGTCGAGTGCGCGCGGAGCGGGGCCGGAACCCTGCCTGACCAGGGTTCTTCGGGGCGAACGTCGGCCCTCGACGGTGTGAACAGGCGCTGAACCGGTGTGATGGCCGCCACGGGCGGCCGAGCATCCGCTCAAGGGCGGGTAACCTTGAGGTCGCGTTGCGGGAACGACGGTGACGGCCTCGGCTGACCGGTCAGAGCACCCGAACGCGGATCCGGGCGCCGCCGCGCCCTTCCTCACGAACCGCGACATCAAGTGCCGCCGTCCCTTCCGGCGGCAGACGAGGTGAATCAAGCGTGACCGTCGATCTCGGTATCCCCGCCACTCCTCCGCGCCCGTTGGCCACGCGGCGCACGACGCGGCAGATCATGGTCGGGAACGTCCCCGTGGGCGGGGACGCCCCGGTGTCCGTGCAGTCGATGACGACCACCCGCACCTCCGACATCAACGCGACCCTGCAGCAGATCGCCGAGCTCACCGCCAGCGGCTGCCAGATCGTCCGTGTGGCCGTGCCCACCAACGACGACGCCGACGCGCTGCCGATCATCGCCAAGAAGTCGCAGATCCCGGTGATCGCGGACATCCACTTCCAGCCCAAGTACGTGTTCGCGGCCATCGAGGCCGGCTGTGCCGCGGTGCGCGTCAACCCGGGCAACATCAAGAAGTTCGACGACAAGGTCGCCGAGATCGCCAAGGCGGCGAGCGAGGCCGGCACCCCGATCCGTATCGGCGTCAACGCCGGTTCCCTCGACAAGCGCCTGCTGGCCAAGTACGGCAAGGCCACCCCCGAGGCCCTGGTGGAGTCGGCGCTGTGGGAGTGCTCGCTGTTCGAGGAGCACGGTTTCCGCGACATCAAGATCTCGGTCAAGCACAACGACCCGGTCGTGATGGTCAACGCCTACCGACTGCTGTCGCAGGCCTGCGACTACCCGCTGCACCTGGGCGTCACCGAGGCCGGGCCGGCCTTCCAGGGCACCATCAAGTCCTCGGTCGCCTTCGGTGCGCTGCTGTCGGAGGGTATCGGCGACACCATCCGCGTCTCCCTGTCGGCGCCGCCGGCCGAGGAGGTCAAGGTCGGTGCGCAGATCCTGGAGTCGCTGGGCCTGCGTGAGCGCGGTCTGGAGATCGTGTCCTGCCCGAGCTGCGGCCGTGCCCAGGTGGACGTGTACACGCTCGCCGAGGAGGTCACCGCCGGCCTGGAGGGCATGGAGGTGCCGCTGCGCGTGGCCGTCATGGGCTGTGTCGTCAACGGTCCGGGTGAGGCGCGCGACGCCGACCTGGGTGTGGCCTCCGGTAACGGCAAGGGCCAGATCTTCGTCAAGGGCGAGGTCATCAAGACCGTGCCCGAGTCCAAGATCGTGGAGACCCTCATCGAGGAGGCCATGCGTATCGCCGAGGAGATGGGCGAGGCCGGCGTCGAGGGCGAGCCCAGCGTCTCCGTCACCGGCTGACGCCGCTCCATCGCAGGGTTTCCGACAGGGGGAGCACGGTCGCACCGTGCTCCCCCTGTTCGTGTGCCGGTGGGGTGAGACCGGCGACCGTCCCCGCGGGCCGGGTGACCACCCGCACCCGGAGCCCGGCCCCATGGTGTGCGTCACTTCCCGCCGTGTTCTGTTGCGTCACCGCGCACGATTCCGGTGCCTCATTCGGACGAACGCAACGAATGTGGGTCATGTTACTCAGACGACCCCATTAACGTGGCCCGGGGCGTATGCGGGGCGCCGTGCCGGCCCGGCCGGGCACCGCCCCCGTCGCGCCCCACCCGCAGAGCATCGAGGAGTCGTTTCGTGGTGGACCAGAAGACACCCGCGCGGGTGGGCGCGGGTGCGCCCACGCTGGGTCGGCGTCTGACCCGGCGCAAGCCGGTCGAGAAACTGGTGGCGGAGACCGAGAGCGGGCACGGACTGCGCCGCACCATGGGCTTCTGGCAGCTGTCCATGATCGGCATCGGCGCGACCCTCGGTACCGGAATCTTCGTGGTCCTGGGCGAGGCGGTCCCCGTCGCCGGTCCCGCGGTCATCCTGGCGTTCGTCCTCGCGGGCGTCACCGCGCTGTTCTCCGCGCTGGCCTACGCCGAGATGGCCGGGATGATCCCCGCCTCCGGCTCCGCCTACTCGTACTCCTACGCCACCATGGGCGAGTTCATGGCCTGGGTGTGCGGCTGGTGCCTCATGCTCACCTACGGCGTCTCCGTCGCCGCGGTCGGTGTCGGCTGGGGACAGTACATCGACGAACTGCTGCGGTCCACCGCCGGGCTCTCCCTACCCGACGCGTTCCTGGCCGGTCCCCTCGAAGGGGGCGTGGTCAATCTGCCGGCCGCCGTCGTCGTGCTGTTGTCGATGTTCGCGCTGCTCGCCGGGGTGCGCGAGAGCACCCGCGCCAACGCCGCCATGGTCGCCGTCAAGGTGGCCGTGCTGGTCATGTTCGTGGCCATCGCCGTCACCGCCGTTCAAGACGGCAACTTCGCCCCCTTCATGCCCATGGGCATGGCCGGTGTCTCCGCGGCCGGCGCCACGCTCTTCTTCTCCTACATCGGCTTCGACTCCGCCTCCACCGCCAGCGAGGAGGCCAGGAACCCCCAACGTGACCTGCCCCGCGCCATCATGTTCTCGATGATCGTGGTCACCGCGCTCTACTGCCTGGTGGCGTTCAGCGCCGTGGGCGCTCTCCACTGGACGGAGTTCGCCGAGGGCCGGACCTCCCTGGCGGGCATCCTCACGGTGGTGACCGGTACCCCGGTCTGGGCGGTCGTCTTCGCCGCCGGAGCCGTTCTGGCACTGGCCAGTGTCGTCCTGGTGGTCCTGTACAGCCAGACCCGCATCCTCTTCGCGATGTCGCGCGACGGTCTCGTTCCCCGGGCCTTCTCCAGGGTCGACGCCAAGGGCACCCCGCGCGCCAACATCGTCATCACGTCGGTGCTCATCGCCGTGCCCGCCGCGCTCGTTCCGCTCGGTCCGCTGGCCGACGCCACCGCCATCGGCACGCTGTTCGCCTTCGCCCTGGTCAACGTGGCCGTGCTGGTGCTGCGGCGGACCCGCCCCGACCTCCCACGCGCCTTCCGTATGCCGGGTGCCCCCGTGACCCCGGTCCTGGGCGTCCTGGCCTGCGCCTACCTGATGTTCAGCATGGCGTTGAGCGTGTGGGTCGCCTTCGGCGCCTGGCTGCTGCTGGGTCTGGTCGTCTACTTCGGCTACGGCATGCGCCGCTCCGCTCTGGAGACCGACGCGCCGGTCGAGACGGGCGCCTGACGGGCCGGTCGCGCGCGTTCGCCCAGGACGGGTCCGGGGAATCCCCGGACCCGCCCTCGTGTTCTCCCGGTGCCGGTGGTGCGACCCGATCCCGGAACGATCCCGCGCCGAAGGGTCCGCCAACGCAAAGATCGATCGCCCTGATGTCCGAACTCGCAACAGAACGCCGCATCGGCACACGGTTCCGACGCCTCCGGACACCTAGAGTGGACGCGGCCGATCGACGACGCGCACAGGGGAGGACCAGCGATGCCCGCACCACTGCGTGTGGCCCTCGACCAGGGCACCGGTCGCAGTGGCGACACCGTCGCCGCCCTCACCCGGCTGCGGACGCTGGCCGGTGCCGCCGCGGCCGACGGGGCCACGCTGTTGGTCACCCCGGAGATGTCCCTGACCGGCTACAACATCGGCGATCGGGTCCGGGAACTGGCCGAACCCGCCGACGGTCCCCTGTTCGAGGCGGTGGCCCGGATCGCCACCGACACCGGGGTGTCCGTGGTCTACGGCTTCCCCGAACTCGCCGAGGAGCGGGTGTACAACGCGGTCCGGTTCGTGGACGCCACCGGGACCTCCCGTGCCCTGTACCGCAAGACCCACCTGTTCGGCGACCTGGACCGGAACCTCTTCTCGCCCGGTGACGAGCTCATCGTCCAGGCCGATGTCGGTCTCCACCGGCTCGGATTCCTCATCTGCTACGACGTGGAGTTCCCCGAGGTCGTCCGCGCGCACGCGATGGCGGGAACGACCTTCCTCATCGTGCCCACCGCCCTTATGGGCCCCACGACCTCCATCGCGACCCTCCTGGCCCCCGCCCGGGCCCTGGAGAACCAGATCCACCTGGCCTACGTGAACCGTTGCGACAGCGAGGGCGACCTCGACTACGTCGGGCTGAGCACGCTGGTCGGTCCCGACGGCACCGAACTGCTGCGCGCGGGCTCCACCGAGGCGCTGTTGGTCGGCGACGTCGACCCGATCACCACCGAGGCCGCGCGGGCCGAATCGTCCTACCTGGACGATCGTCGCGCCGACCTCTACGACCGCTGAGACCGCACCACCC
>NZ_QOCZ01000243.1 GCF_018207095.1 Nocardiopsis sp. MG754419
GGTGAGCAGACGGGGGGTCATGGTGCGTCCTCCGGGGGTGCGGGCGAAGGGTGAATCGTTTTAATCGGTGGGACGAAGCGGCCCGGGGCCGCTCAGGGGTCAGGGGCGATGGGCCGCGGTGGAACCACGCAGGACGATCTCCGGGGTGAAGAGACGTCGCTCGTGTCGGTGGTCGGGGGTGTCGAGGTGTTCCCGGAGCAGGCCCATGGCCGTGCGGCCCAACCGGTACTTGGGCTGGGCGACCGTGGTCAGCCCGGGGTGGATGAGCGCGGCCACGTCGATGTCGTCGTAGCCCATCACCGAGATGTCGTCGGGGGCGTGCAGACCACGCCGGCCCAGGCCCTTCAGGAAACCCAGGGCGAGCTGGTCATTGGCGCAGAACACCGCGGTGGAGCGCTGGCGCGGACCACCGGCCAGGACGGCGTCCACCGCCTTCTCGCCCTGCTCGGGGTTGAGCTGGGGCACGTGCACCAGGTTCAGGGCCGTCTCCGGGTCCAGTCCGGCCTCGGTCACCGCCTGGAGCAGACCTTGGTGGCGGCGGTGGACCTGGTCGATGGAGAACGGGCCGGTGAGGAAGGCGATCCGTTCGTGGCCGAGTCCGATGAGGTGGCGCCCTGCGGCCAGGCCGCCGGCCTCGTTGTCGACGCTGACGCTGCACCCCTCCTCCACGGGTACGTCGCCGCGGTCCAGCGCCACCCAGGGGATGCCCTGCTTGCTCAACCAGCGCAGGTCGGAGAGGTCGTCGTCGATCGGCATGACCACGGCCCCCGCGGCCCGCTGTCCGGCGAGCAGCCGCAGGTTGCGTTCCTGCCGGCTGTGCTGTTCGGCCGAGTTGAGCAGCAGCACCGCCAGGCCGGCCTCCACCGCCTCGTCCTCGATCCCGCGCGCCACCTCGGTGAAGTAGGGGTTGGTCACGTCCAGGACCAGGAGTCCGACGCAGTCGCTGCGTCCGGACCTCAGGCTGCTGCCGGAGGAGTTGCGCACGTAGTCGAGCTCGCGGATGGCGGACTCCACCCGCTCCCTGGTCTCCCGCGCCACCCGTTCGGGCCGGTTGAGGACGTTGGACACCGTCCCGGGCGAGACTCCGGCGTGCCGTGCGACCTCGGTGATGCCGACGGAACGTCGGATCGGGGTGGTGCTCGGGGTGTCGGGCACGTGCGGTCCTCCCAGCATGAGGTTCGGAGGGTGTGCTCATGGTCACACCGTGATTGAAACGTGTCAATAGCGATCTTACAAGTGCGCGCGAGGCGGTGGGGGTGTCCGGGGGTATCCGACGGTGCTGCGCCTGTGTCGCTTGGTTTATCAGGATGTTTCCGAGATGTCTTGACGGGTGTCTGTGTTCTAATTAACATCTGCCTCACCTTAAAACGTTTTGTGCTCCGGTTCGTCCCGGCACATCGTCCTCAACGGAAGGAGGACAACATGGCGGCACGGGGCCCCACGGGTCCGCCCGTCCTCTCCCTCGCCGACGTGAGCAAGGCCTTCGGCAACGTCCGGGCGCTACGGGACATGTCCCTGGACCTGTGGCCGGGTGAGATCCACGCCCTGGTCGGTGAGAACGGGGCCGGGAAGTCCACCCTCGTCAAGGCCCTGGCCGGGGTGCACCGCCCCGACGAGGGTCGTCTCCTGGTCGACGGCGAGCCCGTCGCGTTCACCGCCCCCGTCGACGCCCAGCGGGCGGGGGTCGCGGTCATCTACCAGGAACCCACCCTCTTCCCCGACCTGTCGGTCACCGAGAACATCTTCGTCGGCCGCCAGCCGCGCACCCGGTGGGGCACCATCGACAAGGCCCTCATGCGCCGCAGGACCAGGGAGGCCTTCACCCGTCTGGGCGTGGAGGTGGACCCCGACCGTCCCGCGCGCGGACTCTCCATCGCCGACCAGCAGCTCGTGGAGATCGCCAAGGCCATCACCCGCGACGCTCGGGTGCTGGTCATGGACGAGCCCACCGCCGCGCTGTCCGGGGTGGAGGCCGAACGTCTGTTCCGGGTCGCCCGGTCACTGCGGGACGCGGGCGCCGCCCTGCTGTTCATCTCCCACCGGTTCGACGAGGTCTTCTCCCTGAGCGACCGCGTCACCGTGGTGCGCGACGGCTCCTTCGTCTCCTGCGACCCCACCGGCGAACTGGACGTGGACACCGTCGTGCGGCGCATGGTCGGCCGCGACGTCGACGACCTCTACCCCAAACAGGAGGCGTCCCTCGGCGACGTCGTCCTGGAGGTCGAGGGGCTCACCCGTCATGGCGTCTTCGCCGACGTCTCCTTCACCGTGTGCGCCGGGGAGATCGTGGCCCTGGCCGGGCTCGTGGGCGCAGGCCGCAGCGAGGTCGTGCGCGCCGTGTTCGGTGTGGACCGCTACGACGCCGGAACCGTCCGCGTCCATGGCCGGCGCCTGCCCGTGGGACGCCCCAAGGCCGCGATGGCCGCCCGTATGGCCCTGGTGCCCGAGGACCGCCGCCAGCAGGGGCTGGTCATGGAGTCCTCCATCGCCCGTAACGCCACCTCCACCCGTCGACGTCCCCTCAGCCGCGCGGGCCTGCTGACCTCCCGCGCCGAGAACGCCGAGGCGGGGCACTGGGGTGAGCGTCTGCACCTCAAGTTCGGCGACCTCGCCGACACCGTCTCCACGCTGTCCGGCGGCAACCAGCAGAAGGTCGTGCTGGCCAAGTGGTTGTCCACCGAGCCGCTCGTCCTGTTCGTCGACGAGCCCACCCGCGGCATCGACGTGGGCACCAAGGCCGAGGTCCACCGGCTGCTCACCACGCTGGCCGGTGAGGGCCTCGCCGTGGTGATGGTCTCCAGCGAACTGCCCGAGGTCCTCGGCATGGCCGACCGGGTCCTGGTCATGCACGAGGGGCGCCTCACCGCCGAACTCGACCGCTCCGAGGCCGACGAGGAGTCGGTCATGTACGCGGCCACCGGCCAGGTCCGGGTGAGCTGATGCACCGCACACCGTCCACCACCCGCACACCTCCCGGGAAGGGGGCACCGTGACCGTGTCCGACACCGAACATCCACCCCCGGACGCGCCGCCCACCGCCACCAGGACGACCGCCGTCTCCGAGGGCGGCGGGCGCGTCCGGCGCACCCGTCAGGTCCGTGAACTGGGCGTGCTCCTGGCCGTGGTGCTGCTCATCGTCGCCACGTGGCTGCACAACCCCGGTTTCCTGTCCACCCAGGGCGTGCGCGACCTATTCCTCGGCGCCACCGTGCTCTCGGTGCTGGCCGTGGGCCAGGCGCTGGTGCTCATCACCAAGAACGTCGACCTGTCGGTGGGATCGGTCATGGGCCTGGCGGCCTTCGCCACCGGCACCCTGTTCGTCACCTTCCCCGGACTCCCGCTCCCCGTGGTCCTCCTCGCCGGGATTCTGCTGGGCGCCCTGTGCGGTCTGGCCAACGGTGTCCTCGTGACCTTCGCCCAGGTGCCCGCACTGGTCGTCACCCTGGGCACCCTCTACGCCTACCGCGGTCTCGGCCACTGGTGGGCCGACGGCGGACAGGTCAACGCGCACGACATGCCCTCCGCGTTCCTGAGCCTGGGCCGTGTCAGCGTCCTGGGCGTGCCGCTGCCCGCCGCCGTCGCCATCGTGGTGGTCGTCGGTGTGGGCCTGTACCTGTCCCACTACCGTTCGGGCCGGGAACTGTACGCCATCGGCTCCAACGTCGAGGCCGCCCGGCTGTCCGGCATCCCCGTGGGACGCCGCGTCCTGGCCGCCTTCGTCGCCAACGGCGCCCTGGCCGGGCTGGCCGGAGTGCTCTTCGCCGCCCGCTACGGCACCGTCGACTCCACCGTCGGTTTCGGTATGGAGTTGCAGGTCGTGGCCGCCGCGGTCGTGGGCGGCGTGGCCATCGCCGGGGGCGTGGGCACCGTCTACGGCGCGGCCCTCGGCGCCATCCTGCTCACCACCATCACCGCCGCCCTGCCCATCTGGCGGATCGACCAGTTCTGGCACCAGGCCGTCGTCGGCGCGCTCATCCTGGCCGCGATCGGCCTGGACCGCCTGCTGGCGCTGCGCTCGGCGCGCAGACTTCGAGGAGGTCCCCGTGGCTCCTGACACCCTCACCCCGGCCCCGGCCCCCGATCGGGCCGGCGCGCGACGCACCGGCATCGGCAGGGTCCGCTCCGTGCTGTCGGCCCGCGAGGCCCCGGTGGTCGGCGCGTTGGTGGTCGCCCTGCTGTGCGCGTCGATGTTCGTCGACGTGTTCGCGACCGGGCGCAACATGAGCTTCCTGCTGCTCAGCGTGGCCGCCATCGCGCTGATGGCCCTGCCGATGACGCTCATCGTCATCACCGGTGAGATCGACCTGTCGGTGGCCTCCACCCTGGCCCTGACCAGCGCCACTCTGGGTCTGCTCTGGGAGTCCGGGGTCCCCCTGGAGACCGCCCTGGCGATCTGCCTGGCGTTCGGAGCCCTGCTGGGCGCCCTCAACGGGGTACTCGTCACGGTGATGGGGTTGCCCTCCCTGGCCGTCACCATCGGCACCATGGCCCTCTACCGGGGGCTGGCCTACGTGCTCCTGGGCGACCGGGCCGTGGCCAGCTACCCGCAGGGCTGGGTGGGCGGAGCCCGCGCGCCCTTCCTCGGCATCGAGGGCCTGCCCTGGATCGCGGTGGCCCTCATGGTGCTGGCGGCGCTCTTCGCCGTGTTCCTGCACGCCACCGGGGCCGGCCGCGCCCTGTTCGACATCGGCAACAACGACGAGGCCGCCCGGTTCTCCGGGGTCGCGGTCAAGTGGACCAAGTTCTGGCTGTTCACCCTCAGCGGGGTGGTGGCCTCCTCCGCCGGGGTCTTCTGGACCCTGCAGTACGGCACCTCCCGTGCCGACACCGCCTTCGGCCTGGAGTTGCAGGTCGTGGCCGCCGTCCTGCTCGGAGGCGTGTCCATCTTCGGTGGGGTCGGCTCGATCCTGGGCGTGATGAGCGGGGTGCTGCTGCTCGGCGTCCTGCGCAACGCGCTCCAGCTGTTCGGCATCGGCAGCGACGTGCTGCTCATCGTCACCGGCGCCATCCTCATCGCCTCCGTCGTGACCCCCAACCTCGTGGCCCGGGTCCGTTCCCGGCGCC
>NZ_QOCZ01000244.1 GCF_018207095.1 Nocardiopsis sp. MG754419
GTCGTGGGCGGGTGGGGAGGCCCGATCACAGCTCAACTTGACATAATGTGCATTATCGGCGTTGCTGGAATGCCTGTGGGGAAGGGGTTTTCGCGCACTTCGGGGTCGGTGTGTTCTGCACGGCGGCACAGCGTGGGTGGCCACCGGGCTCACAGGCCGTCCGGTCGACCGTGCCGCGAAGGCGAGCGCCGCACCGGTGCGGCGAGGCCGAACGGTCGAGTGATCGCGCGGGCACACGCGAGGTGTTCGCG
Source organism: Nocardiopsis sp. MG754419 (assembly GCF_018207095.1). Classification (GTDB taxonomy): domain Bacteria; phylum Actinomycetota; class Actinomycetes; order Streptosporangiales; family Streptosporangiaceae; genus Nocardiopsis. Next base: position 252 of record NZ_QOCZ01000244.1, read on the forward strand.
TCGGCAACGCGTCCACGCGCCGGTGGTCGGTGCGCGCGGTCGGCCCACGCCGGTGATTCTTCGGCTCTGACCTGTGCTTTCGTGGTCTCCTGTGCCTCGATGCTCGGTTTCCTGGGCCGGCTCCCTCTCCTGTGCGGGTCCTTGGGTGTGCCGGGTCTCCCCGCTCGCGCACCGGAACGCCCCTGGGCCGCCACCCTCGCCGGCCTGACCGAAGAGGTGTTCACTCTGGTCAGGACCTGTGGAGTCCTCGGTCGCCGATCGGCTTGAGGCATCTCCATGTTTCATGCATAAACGGTGTTATGCATCATTTTGTGGTTGTTTGGCGACACATGACCGTTTTGGCGTGCGCGAGGCACTCAGGGGGCACTCAGGACGCCCCGGCCACTGCTCCCCTGTGTCCCGGCGTGGACGTCGAGGTGATGGCTCGACCCGGGGCCCTCGCCTCTCGAACACCCGTGCGACGAAGCGCCGGGGTCGCCGCCCGGCCTCCGGTTCGAGACGTCATCGGACCTCTCCCCCGGCACCGCCGCTCCCCCGTGTGGAGCCCCGCGCCTCACCTCCGAATCGACCCCAACGCACCTAAGGCCAGTCCAGAGGGGTGGTCCGATGGCGTGCGGTCGGCTCCACTCCCCTGCTCGGCGCGCCCGTACCTGGTCACATGCCCAGGGCGGCGCGCACGTCCGAGCGCTCGAACGTGTGTACACACCAGGTGAAATGGCCGTCGTCACCGTCCTCGGAGTAGGCGTTGGCCCCCGCCAGGCCGTAGACCGCCCGGTACAGCAGCGCGCGGACGCGGTCGGCTTCCGACTCCCCCGTCCAGCGGGTGAGCAGAGCGTCGTCCCACGTGCGCGCCTCGGGTCCGTACATGTCGTAGAAGCCCGCGGTGGTGGCGGTGTCGAACAGCGGGTCGCCGGCGGTGGTGGCGAAGCCCCAGTCCAGGACGGCCGTGGGTGTTCCCTCGGGGGTGGCCAGGACGTTGGGTGGGCACAGGTCGCCGTGGACGATGCGGGCGGGACCCTCGGGGAGGCGGTGCAGACGTTCGACCAGTGCGTCCAGCAGGGTGTCCAGGTCGGGTAGTGCGGCGCGCAGGGAGGATGCGAAACGCGCGGTGCGGCGTCGCAGCAGGCCGGTCAGTGCGCCGGCCCAGGTGGTGTGGCCCTCCCACAGGGGGCGGGTCTCGTCCAGGACCGGGAGGGCGTGGGTGGCGTGCCCGGCGCGGGTGCGGTGGAGGGCGGTCAGGACGTGGGTGACGGCGTCCTGGGCGCGGGCGTGGGTGAGGGTGCCCTGTTCGGTGAGGGTTCCCAGGGGTGTGCCGTGCAGGTGGGGTTCGACGGTGATGGTGGTGTCGTGATGGTGGCGGATGTGGAGGATGCGGGGGGTGGCGAAGGGCAGGTGTTGGTCGGCCAGTTCGTCGAGGAAGGCCCGAAGGGGTGCGAGGTCGGTGGAGGTGCGGGTGTACCAGGCCTTGGCGACCAGGTCCGTTCCCAGGGGGCCGGGGCCCAGGTGGTGGACGGTGCCCTCCATGCCCTGGCCCAGTGGTCGGGTGTGGTGGTGGCCCCATCGGGCGTAGGTGGTGGCGACGTCGGTGGTCATGATGGGGGCATCGTAGTGCCCACGACACGGGACCGATGGCCGTGGAGGGCCGCGGAGCGGGCGGTTACGGTGGCCTGGATCGGCCGTGCCCGCCCGTCCTTGACCGGGTAGGGGGTGGGTGCGAGGCGGTTCTCCCCCACCGTGAACACCTCTGTCGAGGAGAGTGGATGGCTGTGGAGCATGATGACCTGGCGTTGCTCGACGCGTACTGGCGGGCGGCCAACTATCTGTCGGTCGGGCAGATCTATCTGTTGGACAATCCGTTGTTGCGGGAGCCGTTGGCGCCCGAGCACATCAAACCGCGGTTGCTCGGTCACTGGGGAACGACCCCGGGGCTGAACTTCTGTTACGCGCATCTGAACCGGGTGATCCGGCAGCGGGACCTGGACATGATCTATGTGATGGGTCCGGGCCATGGTGGGCCGGCGGCGGTGGCCAACGCGTGGTTGGAGGGCACCTACAGCGAGGTGTACCGGGACGTGTCGTTGGACGAGGCGGGGATGCGGCGGTTGTTCCGTCGGTTCTCGTTCCCCGGGGGGATCCCCTCGCATGTGGCGCCGGAGACGCCGGGGTCGATCCACGAGGGCGGTGAGCTGGGGTACTCGTTGGCGCACGCCTTCGGTGCGGTCTTCGACAACCCGGACCTGGTGGTGGCGTGTGTGGTGGGTGACGGGGAGGCCGAGACGGGTCCCCTGGCGGCCTCGTGGCACTCCAACAAGTTCCTAGACCCGGTGGGTGATGGTGCGGTGCTGCCGATCCTGCACCTGAACGGGTACAAGATCGCCAACCCGACCGTGCTGGACCGCCTGGGTGAGGATGAGCTGACCCGGCAGTTGGAGGGGTTCGGGTATCGGCCGTGGGTGGTGTCGGGGTCGGATCCGGAGTCGATGCATCGGCGGATGGCGTCGGTGTTGGACGAGGTCCTGGAGGAGATCGGGCGGATCCAGCGGGAGGCGCGCGAGGGTGGGGTGAGCGAGCGTCCGGTGTGGCCGATGATCGTGTTGCGCTCCCCCAAGGGGTGGACGGGCCCGGTCGAGGTCGACGGGGCGCCGGTCGAGGGGACGTGGCGGTCCCACCAGGTGCCGTTGTCGGGGGTGCGTTCCAACCCCGAGCACCTGCGGCAGTTGGAGGGGTGGTTGCGCTCCTACGGGCCCGAGCGGTTGTTCGACGCCGAGGGGTCGCCGGTGCCGGAGCTGCGGCGTCTGGCGCCGACGGGTGCGCGGCGTATGAGCGCGAACCCGCACGCCAACGGGGGGTCGTTGCTCACGCCGTTGGTGCTGCCGGACTTTCGCGACTACGCGGTGGAGTTCGCCGGCCATGGGTCGCACACCAGTGAGGCCACGCGGGTGTTGGGGCACTTCCTGCGGGACGTGGTGCGCGCCAATCCGGAGAACTTTCGGATCATGGGCCCCGACGAGACGGAGTCGAACCGGTTGTCGGCGGTGTACGAGGCGACCGACAAGGTGTGGCAGGGCCGGATGGAGCCGGTCGATGAGCACCTGGGGCGTCGGGGCCGTGTCATGGAGGTGCTCAGCGAGCATCTGTGCCAGGGCTGGTTGGAGGGGTATCTGCTGACCGGCCGGCACGGGTTGTTCAACTGCTACGAGGCGTTCGTGCACATCGTGGATGCGATGTTCAACCAGCACGCCAAGTGGTTGAAGGTGACGCGGGGGTTGGAGTGGCGGGTGCCGATCGCGTCGTTGAACTATCTGTTGTCCTCGCACGTGTGGCGCCAAGACCACAACGGTTTCACGCACCAGGATCCGGGGTTCCTGGACGTGGTGATGAACAAGCCCGCGGAGTTGGTGCGCGTGTACCTGCCGCCGGACGCCAACACGTTGCTGTCGGTGGCCGACCATTGTCTGCGCTCGCGCGACTACGTGAACGTGGTGGTGGCGGGCAAGCAGCCGGCGTTGGACTACCTGCCGATGGAGGAGGCGGTGCTGCACTGCACGCGGGGCATCGGGATCTGGGAGTGGGCCAGTACCGGTGCCGGGGAGGACCCGGACGTGGTGTTGGCGTGTGCGGGTGATGTGCCCACGTTGGAGACGCTGGCCGCGGTGGATCTGCTGCGTCGGTACTTCCCGCAGTTGCGGGTGCGGGTGGTGAACGTGGTGGACCTGATGCGGTTGCAGCCGCCGAGTGAGCATCCGCACGGGTTGCCCGACGCCGAGTACGAGGCGCTGTTCACCACCGACCGGCCGGTCATCTTCGCCTTCCACGGCTATCCGTGGTTGGTGCACCGGTTGACGTATCGGCGGCGCGGCCACGAGAACCTGCACGTGCGGGGGTTCAAGGAGCGCGGTACCACGACCACGCCGTTCGACATGGTGATGCTGAACGATCTGGACCGGTTCCACCTGGTGATCGATGTGATCGACCGGATTCCGGGGTTGGCCCAGGGGTCGGCGAACGTGCGTCAGCGGATGACGGACGAGCGGTTGCGTCATCGTGCCCATACGCGGGAGTTCGGTGAGGATCCCGCGTCGATTCGTGAGTGGGTGTGGCCGTACTGATGCGTGTTCTGGTGGTCAACGCCGGGTCCAGCAGCCTGAAGTTGAGCGTGGTGGGCGGGGACGAGGTGGTCGAGTGGTCCGATGCGGTCCCGGTGGAGGCCGATGTGTGGGACGCGCGGCGGGTGGAGCGTGTCCTGGATGCCGTGGGCCGGGTGGACGCGGTGGGCCATCGGGTGGTGCACGGGGGTGAGGAGTTCACCGCGCCGGTGCGTCTGGAGGGGCGTGTGGTGGAGCGGTTGCGGGAGTTGGGGTCGCTGGCTCCGTTGCATCAGCCCAAGTCGTTGGCGGGCATCGAGGTGATCGAGCGGGTGTTGCCGGGGGTGCCGGCGGTGGCGTGTTTCGACACCGCCTTTCACACGACGATCCCTGAGGCCGCGCACACCTACGCGGTGCCCCGGGAGTGGCGGGAGCGGTACGCGGTGCGCCGGTACGGCTTCCATGGGCTCTCGCACGCGTACGCGTCGCGGCGGGTGCGGGAGTGGACGGGTGCGGAGCGGGTGG
>NZ_QOCZ01000245.1 GCF_018207095.1 Nocardiopsis sp. MG754419
GGCCGGGGGCGGGGGAGACCGGGGCCGCTCGGGCCGGTCGTCGGGCGCTGTTGGCCGGAGCCGTGCTGACCGTTCCCCACATGCTCTCCTGGAGGCACCGCCACGGCGCGGCCCTGGTGGGGCCCGTGGCATGGACCGCGCTCTCGGTGGTCGGCGACGCGGCGTATGCGTTCGGTCTCTGGCGGGGCATTCTTCGTTTTGGCTCTTCAGCCCCATTGGTACCCGGTCCCTGTTCTTCCGCGGCCGCCATGACCGTGGTGTCGCGGCAGATCAGAGGGGGTGTGGTGGTCCCTTTACGCCGGTCGGTGTCGCCGTCGAAGATAAGCGAGCGTTAACAGTCATCACTTTGAGTTAATAGGTCGGGGATGTGTCGGCCGGTTTCGCGGGCGCTCGGCCCGTCATTTCGTGACTCGGCGTGAGGGAAAGCGGGGCTATCAGAGGATGACGGGGGTGGCGAAGGGGTTTGTTTCTCATGGGTTGCGGGGGGTTGACGTTTCCGTGGACGTCGGGATGGGAATGCCCGGTTCGAGTAAACGGCGTTTACGGATGACACGTGGTCCGGGTCGCGTCTGCCCAGCTCAGTGCGTATTTTATGACGCAACGGGTTCAGTCGTGTGCGATGCGTGCAAAGATTGACAACTGAACAGCTACTCGGGTCCCGAATGGCCACCGTTGTCCTTTCTTGATGTGTCGGTTACCGGCAAGTGTCTAGCGACCCCGCAGACTCTTGACATTCCGGTCACTGAACGTGAATCGGAAGTAAGTGTGTTTCGTTGAACACTGAGGGTGACCCTCACGGTGTCGGGAGACCACGAGCGCTCGGTCGGCCTCACGGCTCGAGTGCGCGTGAAACCCTGCCCGCCGTGGGTCACTCCCCGTGTCGGCGTCTCACAAGCACAGATCAAACGCCGGGCTCGGTGTGAGGTTCGGAGATAGTTTTGGGCAAGTTCCTGGCCAGGCGGCTGCTGAACTACGTCGTCCTGATTTTCCTGGCGACGAGCTTCGCGTACCTGCTCGCCGCCACCAACCTGGTGCCACGGGTCTACTTCGAACAGCAACAGCCCCCGCCGGACCCGGAGCTGGTCAACGCCCAGCTGGACATGCTCAACCTCAACGACCAGACCCCGCTGGCCGAGCGCTACCTCACCTGGATCCGCGGCGTGCTGGTCGGGGACTTCGGTCAGACCATCCAGGGCGGTGACGTCACCTCCCAGATGATGATGAAGGCCGGCGTCACCCTGCGCCTCATCACGGTCGCCACCATCATCGGCAGCTTCCTGGGCATCGTCATCGGCGCCTACGCGGCCATCCGTCAGTACCGCGCCTTCGACAAGGCCGCCACCGCCGCGTCCTTCTTCGTCCTGTCGATCCCCACCGTCGTCATCGCGATCGTCATCCAGGTCATCGCGGTCGCCATCAACGAGGGGCTCGGCTTCCAGCTGCTGCGCTACTCGGGCGAGTACACCGCGGGGTTCACCGGTGCCTGGCACGAACTCCTGCTCAACCGCGTCTACCACGCTCTCCTGCCCACACTGGTGCTGGCCCTGGCGCTGTTCGCCGCCTTCGCCCGCTACCAGCGCAACATGATGCTGGACGTACTGGGCGCCGACTTCGTGCGCACGGCGATGGCCAAGGGGCTCACCCGGCGCAGGGCCCTGTTCAAGCACGCCCTGCGCACCGCGATGATCCCCACCATCACCTACTTCACGTTCACCTTCGGCGCCCTGGTCTCCGGTGCGACCTTCACGGAGAAGATCTACGCGTGGAACGGTGTGGGGGCCTGGCTCATCGACTCCATCGCCCGTCAGGACGTCCACGTGGTCGCCGCGGTGTCCTGGTTCATGGCCGTGACCATCATGGCCGCGTCCTTCCTCTCGGACATCCTCTACGCCTGGCTCGACCCGAGGGTGCGGGTGTGATGATCAGCGACCACCGCCGCCCCCGCACACCCCGCCCGCAGACCACCGCGGCAGCCCAGCTGGAGAGCACCTCATGAGCCGGACCGAACAGCTCACAGAGCCGGAGTCCAACGCGGCACCCGCCGTGCCCCCCACGCCCAACCAGGTCCGGGACGTGCTGCGCCGACTCATCGGCACCCGACGCGTCGTCGTCGGGTTCGGCATGATCGCCCTGCTGGCGATCCTGGCGTTCGTCGGTCCGATGATCAGCGGTTGGGACATCGGTGAACGCGACTACCTCGCGCGCCTCGACCCGCCCTCGCCCGAGCACTGGTTCGGCACCAACGGCACCGGACAGGACATCTTCACCCAGTCCACCGCGGGTCTGCAGAAGTCGCTGCTCATCGGTCTGCTGGTGGCGGTCATCTCCACCGGTATCGCCGCCATCGTCGGATCCTTCGCCGGCTACTTCGGCAAGCTCCCCGACAAGGCGTTGATGTGGATCGCCGACCTGGCGCTGGTCCTGCCCAGCTTCGTGATCCTGGCGATCCTGTCCAAGCACTTCGTCGGCCAGGGCGGCTGGTTCATCCTGGTCATCCTGCTCGCCGCGTTCAGCTGGATGGTCACCTCCAAGATGGTGCGCGGCCTCACGATCTCGCTGCGTGAACGCGAGTACATCCACGCCGCGCGCTTCATGGGCGTCCCCCCGCACAAGATCATCCTGCGCCACATCCTGCCGAACATGTCGTCGCTGCTCATCGCGGACGCCACGATCATGGTCAGCGCCGCCATCATCGGCGAGACCGCGCTGAGCTACTTCGGACTGGGCGTCCAGTCGCCGGACATCAGCCTCGGTGTCGTCATCGCCGACGGTTCGGCGTTCGCCACCACCGCCTGGTGGGTGTTCATGCCGCCCACGATGCTGCTGGTGCTGTTGGTACTCGGCGTCAACATGATCGGGGACGGCCTGCGCGACGCCCTCGACCCGTCGTCCAAGTCGCGCCGGTCCTAGGGGGGAAGCACACATGAGCACCGACACCATCGAGGCCGCTGAGGCCGACCGTACCGAGCCGACCGGCGGTGCGCCGGTCCTGGAGGTCACCGACCTCACCGTCACCTTCCGGGGCTTCGGGGACAACCCCGACGTCAACGCGGTGCGCGGGGTCAGCTACTCCGTCCACCGTGGCGAGGTCCTGGGCATCGTCGGCGAGTCCGGCTCCGGGAAGTCCGTGTCCTCCATGGCCGCCATGGGGCTGCTGCCCGACCACGCCGACATCACCGGCTCCGTGCGCCTGCACGGTGAAGAGATCCTCGGCAAGAAGGACAAGGAGATGGCCCGCAAGCGCGGCAAGGTCATCTCGATGGTCTTCCAGGACCCGCTGTCCGGCCTGACCCCCGTCTACACCGTGGGCGACCAGCTCGCCGAGGCGGTCCTGGTCCACGACCCCAAGAAGGACAAGGCACGCGCGCACCGGCGCGCCGTCGAGCTCCTCGACCTCGTGGGCATCCCCAACCCGACCGAGCGCTACCGTTCCTTCCCGCACGAGTTCTCCGGCGGTATGCGCCAGCGCGTCATGATCGCCATGGCCATGGCCAACGACCCCGACGTCATCATCTGCGACGAACCCACCACGGCCCTGGACGTCACCATCCAGGCGCAGATCCTCGACCTGCTGCGCACCGCCCAGCAGGAGACCGGCGCCGCGATCGTCATGATCACCCACGACCTCGGCGTCGTCGCCGGCTTCGTCGACCGGCTCCTGGTCATGTACGCCGGTCGCCCCGTGGAGATCGGCGGCGTCGACGAGATCTACTACGGCAGCCGCATGCCCTACACCATGGGCCTGCTCGGCGCCGTACCGCGGATGGACCTCGAACGCCAGGGAGCCCTCGTCCCCATCAAGGGCAACCCGCCGTCGCTGACGAACCTGCCGCCCGGCTGCCCGTTCGCCCCGCGCTGCCCGATCGCCCGGCCCGAGTGCGAGCTCGCCGAACCCGACCTGCTCCCGATCGGGGCCCAGCCCGACGACGAGCAGATCCGCTCCGCGGCGGACGGCGACGCGGACGGCCACGTCGAGGTGCACGACACCGGTGTGCAGCGCACCGCCTGCATCCGCTCCGGGGAGATCCACGCCAACGACTGGACCGCCCAGGACATCTACCCCGTCCCGGACATCCCCGAGGTCGAGACCTCCTCCGTGCCCCGCGAGGACCGCCCCGCGATGCTCGTGGTCGACGACCTCATCAAGCACCACCCGCTCTCCAAGGGCGCCGTCTTCAAGCGTCGGGTCGGCACCGTCTACGCGGTCGACGGGGTCAGCTTCGACATCCGCGAGGGCGAGACCCTGGCCATCGTCGGCGAGTCCGGGTGCGGCAAGTCCTCCACGCTCATGGAGATCATGGGGCTGGAGAAGCCCCAGCGCGGCAGGATCGAGGTCATGGGCCGCGACAGCGCCTCCCTGACCCGTCAGAACCGCTTCGACCTCCGTCGGGACATGCAGATCGTGTTCCAGGACCCCATGAGTTCCCTGGACCCGCGCATGCCGGTCTTCGACATCGTCGCCGAGCCCCTGCGCACGCACGGGGTGTCCGCCTCCGAGACCACCGCGCGGGTCTACGAACTCCTCCGTCTGGTCGGTCTCAACCCCGAGCACGCGACCCGCTTCCCCGCCGAGTTCTCCGGCGGCCAGCGCCAGCGCGTGGGCATCGCCCGCGCCCTCGCCCTCGAGCCGAAGCTCCTGGTCCTGGACGAGCCGGTGTCCGCCCTGGACGTGTCGATCCAGGCCGGTGTGGTGAACCTGCTGGAGGAGCTCCAGGCCGAACTCGGCCTGTCCTACCTGTTCGTGGCGCACGACCTGTCCGTGGTCCGGCACATCGCCGACCGTGTGGCGGTCATGTACCTCGGCAAGATCGTGGAGATCGGCGACACCACGTCGATCTACACC
>NZ_QOCZ01000246.1 GCF_018207095.1 Nocardiopsis sp. MG754419
GATCTGGCACAACTGGCTGATCGGTGCCCCGGTCAAACGGTCGTTGATCGCTTACGACCACTGACCAGGGCACACATTTCCCCATCAACGATCTAGGGCGTGTGCTCTCAGGGCCTGACGACGACGCGGGAACCTTCGGGGCCCGGAGGGACATCGATCCCTCCGGGCCCCGCGTCGTCTCCCCTCCGGGCCCCGCCGACGGAGCGTCGGCCCCGGACGTGGTCGGGGTCGGTCGGGTCCCCTCGGCCCGACCGACCCCGGATCTCCCTCTCGGAGATGGTCTCTCTGAGGCTCCTCAGTCCTCGCTCTCCACGCGCTCGGCCTCCTCGTCGGTCATCAGGCGTGACCTGATGAGGAACCGCTGTCCGGTCGGGGCCTCCACGGAGAACCCCGATCCGCGGCCGGGGACCACGTCGATGGTCAGGTGGGTATGGCTCCACAGCGCGAACTGTGAGCGCGACATCCACACCGGCACCGGGTCCGGCAGCCCCACGTCCAGGTCCCCGAGTCGCACGTCGGAGTCCCCGGTACGGAACTCCCCCAGCGGATAGCACATCGGGGAGCTGCCGTCACAGCAGCCGCCGGACTGGTGGAACATCAGGGGACCGTGGTCGGCGGTCAGCTCCCGGAGCAGGGCCGCCGCGGCCTCGGTCACCGCCACCCGCTCCACGGTGGTCTCGCCGCCGGTGGTGTCCATCAGAACAACCCCATCGCCTGGTCCGAGTAGCTCACCAGCAGGTTCTTGGTCTGCTGGTAGTGGTCGAGCATCATCTTGTGGTTCTCGCGGCCGATCCCGGACTGCTTGTAGCCACCGAAGGCCGCGTGCGCCGGGTAGGCGTGGTAGTTGTTCACCCACACACGCCCGGCCTGGATGTCCCGACCGGCCCGGTAGGCGGTGTTGCCCAGGCGCGACCACACGCCCGCGCCGAGCCCGTACAGGGTGTCGTTGGCGATCTTGATGGCGTCGGCGTAGTCGTCGAAGCGCGCCACGGACACCACGGGGCCGAAGATCTCCTCCTGGAAGATCCGCATGTTGTTGTGGCCCTCGAAGACCGTGGGGGTGACGTAGTAGCCGCCCGCGAGGTCGCCGTCCATCTCGGCCCGGCCGCCGCCGGTGAGCACCTTCGCGCCCTCCTGGCGACCGATGTCGATGTAGGACAGGATCTTCTCCAGCTGGTCGTTGCTGGCCTGGGCCCCGAGCATGGTCTCGGTGTCCAGGGGGTCGCCCTGCTTGATCCGCCCGACCCGGGTCAGGGCGTCGGACATGAAGCCGTCGTAGATGGAGTCCTGGATCAGCGCACGGGAGGGGCAGGTGCACACCTCACCCTGGTTGAGGGCGAAGAGCGCGAAACCCTCCTGCGCCTTGTCGTAGAACGCGTCGCGCTCGGCGGCCACGTCCTCGAAGAAGATGTTCGGGCTCTTGCCCCCCAGCTCCAGCGTGACCGGGATGAGGTTCTCGGAGGCGTACTGCATGATGAGGCGACCGGTGGTGGTCTCACCGGTGAAGGCGACCTTGCGCACCCGGGAGCTGGACGCCAAGGGCTTGCCGGCCTCCACACCGAAGCCGTTGACGACGTTGATCACGCCCGGTGGCAGGAGGTCGCCGATGAGGTCCATCAGCAGCAGGATCGAGGTGGGCGTCTGTTCGGCGGGTTTGAGGACCACCGTGTTGCCCGCGGCCAGCGCCGGGGCCAGCTTCCAGACGGCCATGAGGATCGGGAAGTTCCACGGGATGATCTGACCGACCACGCCCAGCGGTTCCTGGAAGTGGTAGGCGACGGTGTCGCCGTCGATCTCGGAGCTGTGCCCCTCCTGCGCCCGAATGGCGCCGGCGAAGTAACGGAAGTGGTCGATGGCCAGGGGGATGTCGGCCGCCAGACACTCGCGGACCGGCTTCCCGTTCTCCCAGGCCTCGGCGACCGCGATCCTCTCCAGGTTCTCCTCCATCCGGTCGGCGATCCGGTTGAGGATCACCGCGCGTTCGGTGGTGGAGGTGCGACCCCAGGCGGGTGCGGCGCCGTGGGCGGCGTCCAGGGCGAGCTCGACGTCCTCGGGACCACTACGGGCGACCTCGGTGAAGGTGCGCCCGGTGACGGGGGTGGGGTTCTCGAAGTAGCGTCCCTTGACCGGCTTGACCCACTCGCCTCCGATCCAGTTGTCGTAACGCGTCGCGTACTCGACGACGCTGCCGGACTCACCGGGGGGAGCATAGATCGCCATGGTGGTGTGCCTCCTTCGATGTGGGCGCGCCGTCACCCGCGGCCCCGGCGCGTCGTTCCCAGGGACGGTCGGGATGTGACGCTAGTTACACGAAGGTTGCGACCACGTTGCGAGGGTGTGCGCTCAGCGGCCCAGTCGGTGCAGGCGCACCCGCAGGGTGTCGTGGCGGGGCGACGCGGGGTCGGTGGCGCGCAACGCCGCCGTGAGCACACGGGGGTCCTCGCGCCACTCCGGCTGTTCGGACCAGGCCAGCAGGGTCGGGGCGTCCGCACGGGAGGCGACCACCTCGCACACCTCCGCCTGGAGCTCGTGGCGCGCCTCCACGACCCCGGGGGCCTCCGAGCGCGGCAGGACGTGCCCCTCGTAGACGTTGACGGCCCGCCGGTAGTCGCCCTCCGCCAGGTGGCGGCGCACGTCGTCCACGTCGGTCCCCACGTGACGGAGCAGCCGGTAGGGCCGCGAGGCGATGAGGTCCATGCCCAGGAGTCGACGCATCCGCGACATCTCCGCCCGGATGGTCACCGGGGAGGCGTCGCGTTCGTGCAGGAGGGCGCCGAGGGTGTCGCCGGCCAGCCCCCGCGGGTGGTGCGCCAACAGCAGGAGGATCTCGGAGTGGCGGGTGCTGAGTTCGAGGGAGCGGCCGTCCACCTCCAGGAGGCCCTGGTCACGGCCGAGGACACGTAACCGGACCGGGGTGTGCGGGCCGGCCCCGGCGACCGCTGCGGCCGCCGCACCCGGGGCGATCGCGGACGGACGCGATGGGGTCGGGGTCAGTCCGCCGAGCCGACGGGCCCGGATCTCCATCTCCGCGGCGGCCGCCGCCGTCCGGACCAGTGCCAACGCCTGTGGCGAGGCCAGGTGGTCCCCGCCGGTGAGGTCGAGCACCCCCAGGAGCGCACCGGTGTCCGGGTCGTGCAGGGGCGCGGCCGAACAGCTCCAGCGTTGCGCGCCCCGGCTGTAGTGCTCGCTGGCGAAGACCCGCACCTCGTGGTCCAGGGTGAGGGCCACACCGGGCGCGTTGGTGCCGGCGGAGCGCTCGTGCCAGTTGGCGCCCTCGACGAAGCGCATCTCCTCGGCACGGGTGCGCAGACCGTGGTCGCCCTCCACCCACAGGAGGCGTCCGGACACGTCGCCGACCGCGAGGATCTGTGGCCCCGGCGCTCCGTCCAGCAGCAGCCGGCGCAACAGCGGCATGGTGACGGCGAGCGGGTGCGCGTCACGGTGGTCGTGCAGGGCGGGGCCGGTGAGTTCCAGCCGGGGCAGGGTCAGGTCCGGGTCCACCCCGTGCAGGGCGCTGCGGCGCCAGGACTCACCGACCACCGGGCGCACCCCTGCGCCGAGCCGACCCGAGTCGGTGAAGCGTTCGTGTGCGAGGGCCGCGTCGCGGCGCACGTCGTCCCGGTCGGTCTCCCACGACCACGCGTTCCCTGCCCTGGACATCGGTGGGTCCCTCCGTCGCGGTGGCGCTGCTCCCGGCGTCCTACGCCTCGGGACCTCGATTGAATCCACGTGCGAGGGTCCTGACAAGCGTTTCGACCGGAATCACTCGCGAGTTGCCCCGCTCACGACCTGTATGTACCCGTCCGTTCCCGCCCCGGACACCCGACCGGGCCACTCCGCCCCACCAGGGGACGCGGGCCGGGGAACGTCACATCTCGGGCGTCCTCGCCGCACGCGCCCTTCTGCCAGAATGCGCGCATGCACAACTCCCCTCGGTCACCGCACATCCCCCCTGCCTCCCCGGTACCCCCCGTACCGGTGCCACCGGGCACGTCCGCACCGCCGGCGGGCCGGACCCCCGGCACGGTCGGTTACTGGATCTCCGGCGGCCTGGCAGGCCTGGCCGCGCTGCTCTTCGCGGGTGGGGTCTTCCTGGCCGGCAACCCGGTGCGCGCGGAGCCCGGGGACCCCGTTCCGATCCCGACCGGCGAGTCCGTGCGGTTCGAGGTGGCGTCGGGCGAGGAGGGTGACGAGGGCTGGATGGTCTTCGGTAGCCACGGGTCGCAGAGCCTGGACTGCCGGTACGCCGGGCCCATCGGTGGGGAGGAGATCCCCTCCTCGTATCGCCACATCAACGATCTGCACGGCTCCTGGTCTCCGCTCGGGTTCGTGTCCACCCCCGTCGCCGGGGAGTACTCCATCCACTGCTCCGGTGCGCACGGCATGGAGCCCCGTGAGGGCTCCGACTACGTGCTGGCCCGCGCCGACGTGGTGCACGCGGTGGACACGCAGCAACTGATCGGCCGTCTGCTCGTCGTCATCGGCGCCCCCCTGCTGCTGATCGCGGCGATCGCGGTCGCGGTGGTCACCACCGTGCGCCGCCGCTCGATCTCCCGACGCCCCTGACACCGCGAAGGAACCGGCCCTCACCATGACCGACCCCACGGAACACGCGTCGTCCGCAGAGCCGCCGCACGGTCCACGACCAGGGTTCGCGCCTCCCACCGGATCCGCCGCGGAGGGACCGCCGGCACCCGGGGAAGCCGCCCCCGGCCCGGTCGGCGCCCCCGAACACGCGTCGTCAGCACCTCCGCCGCACGGGCCACGACCGGGCTTCGCGCCCCCGACCGCCCCCACGGCGGAAGGGCCGTGGGGGCGGTCGGGGGCGCG
>NZ_QOCZ01000247.1 GCF_018207095.1 Nocardiopsis sp. MG754419
CCACCCCCACCACCGGCCTCCCCGCGCCCGGTACCTCCAAGGGAGACACATCATGACCGACCCGCGACGACACCTGTTCCTCGCCGCGACCGCGGCGGCCGTCCTGCTGGCCACCGCCTGCGGCGGCACCACCATCGACGACGCCCAGGACGAGGACGCCCAGGGCCCCACCGGTACCGCCGACCCCGACGCGGAGATCCCCGAGGGCCTGGCGATCGACTTCCTGCCCAAGCAGCTCAACAACCCGTTCTTCGACCTGGTCAACGCCGGGGGAGAGGAGGCGGTCGAGGAACTGGCCGGTGTGGCCACCGAACGCGGTGGGACCGAGGCCACCGCCGACTCCCAGGTGGAGTACATCAACGCCGCCAGCCAGGCCGGCAGCGACGTCATCGTCATCGCCGCCAACGACCCCGACGCCGTGTGCCCCTCCCTGAACGAGGCGCGCGACAACGGAGCGGTCATCGTCGGCTACGACTCCAACGCCAACTGCACCGACGTGTTCGTCAACCAGTCCACCAACGAGCTCATCGGCCAGACCCTGGTGGACATGGTCGACGAACAGCTCGACGGCGCGGGCACCTTCGCGATCCTCTCGGCCACGCCCAACGCCACCAACCAGAACGCGTGGATCGAGCAGATGGAGCAGATCCTGGAGGGCGACGGGTACGGCGACCTGGAGCTGGTGGACACCGTCTACGGCAACGACGACGACCTGGAGTCCTTCCAGGAGATGCAGGGGCTGATGCAGTCCCACCCGGACCTGGACGCGGTCGTCTCGCCGACCACCGTCGGCCTGGCCGCCGCCGCCCGCTACGTCAGCGACTCCGAGTACCAGGGGGAGCTGGTGGTGACGGGTCTGGGCACCCCCAACCAGATGCGCGAGTTCGTGCACGACGACACCGTCGACCGGTTCGCCCTGTGGAACCCGCACGAGCTGGGCTACCTGGCCGGCTACACGGGCGCCGCGCTCCAGGCCGGGCGGATCACCGGCGCGCAGGGGGAGACCTTCACCGCGGGCGAGCTCGGTGAGTTCACCTTCGAGACCGACCGCGAGGTGGTGCTGGGCCCGCCGCTGGTCTTCGACGCCGACAACGTCGACGACTTCGACTTCTGAGGGGCCGGTATGCGACGTGTGTGCTTCGTGCTCAAGGTGCGCGAGGAACGGTTGGCGGAGTACCGCCGGCGCCACGCCGAGGTCTGGCCCGAGATGCGCCGGGCCCTGTCGGAGAGCGGGTGGCACAACTACTCGCTGTTCTGTGACGAGCGGGGCATGGTGGTCGGCTACCTGGAGACCGAGGACTTCGACGCCGCGCGGGCGGCCATGGACAAGACCGAGGTCAACGCCCGGTGGCAGGCCGAGATGGCGCCCTTCTTCGAGGGGCTGGACGGCCGCCCGGACGAGGGCATGATCCCCCTGACCGAACTCTTCCACCTGCCCTAGACACCGCGCCAACCCCGGTCGGACGCCCGCTCACGCACAGGGCGGTCCGGCCGGGGTTCGCGCGTCCGCGCCGTCGTGCGCCGCGCGTGCTCCGGGCACGGCGGGGGAGAGGCCGCCCGTGGGTCCCGGTGCCCGTCGCGCCGGGCGGACCCCGTGGCGGCCACGATGTCGGGGCGATGACCCGACCGGGCCCCCGGACCGGGTCCGGAGTGTCGCCGCGCACCGGCCGACGCATGTCCACCGGTGCCGCCGGAGCACCGTTCCACCGCCGGTGAGCGCGGTGCGCCCGCGCCGAGGCGACCCTGCCCGCGCCTCCCGCACCGTGTGCCCAGGGCGATCCGCTCCTCGCGCGGCCCGTCACCGGTCGGACCGTGGAGCGCACGCTTTCGCCACCCCCGGAGCCGCCACCGGCCTGGCGTACCGCCCGGATCCATGAACGAGTGAGCGCTAACATCCAGGGGAGCTCACGACCTCGTTCTCCCGCTCCGACATTGCCGGGAAGCGCGACGTCGAGTATGTTAACGCCCACCAGACCGGGGCCGGGACGGGGGCGCGGTGGCGCACCCGGACCCGCGCACCGAGCGGAGTACAGGGCCCGCCCCGTCGCCGCGAACCGATCACCGGATCGGCCGTACCCGACGGCGATCCCGCCTGCTAGGAGTTCTGGGTGGATCACACCTCCCCGTCCGCCCGGGTCAACCGCGACCCCGCGATGACCGACGTCGCGCGCCTCGCGGGCGTCTCCCACCAGACGGTCTCACGGGTGCTCAACGAGCACCCCAACGTGCGTGAACAGACCCGACTGCGCGTGCGCGCCGCCATCGAACAACTCGGGTATCGGCCCAACCGGGCCGCGCGCACCCTGGCCACCGGAAAGTCCCAGCTCCTCGGCGTGGTGGCGCAGAACTCCACGCTCTATGGTCCCTCGTCGCTCCTGGCCGCCTTCGAACTGGCCGCCGCGGCCCGGGGTTTCGTGGTCAGCGTCCGCCGCGTCCGGGTCCTGGACCGGAGCTCCATCGCCGCCGCCGTCGAACACCACCGCGAGCAACGAGCGGCCGGGATCGTGGTGATCGCGCCGACCGGAGCCGCGGACGAGGCGCTGGCCGAGGTGCCCACCGACGTGCCCGTGGTGGCGGTGGACGGCGACCCCGAGCGCGACGCCCCCCTGGTGACCGTGGACCAGGAGGCCGGTGCCCGACTGGCCACGCGCCACCTGTTGGACGCCGGCCACGCGACCGTCTGGCACGTGTCGGGGCCGGCGGACTGGTTCGACGCCGCCGGCCGCCTGCGGGGGTGGCAGCAGACCCTGGAGGAGGCGGGAGCCGAGGTCCCCCCGGTGGGACAGGCGGACTGGAGCGCGGCCTCGGGGTACCGCGCGGGCCTGATGTTGGCCCGTATGCCCGAGGTCACGGCGGTCTTCGCCGCCAACGACCACCTGGCGCTGGGCATCCTGCGGGCGATGTCCGAACGCGGTCGTTCGGTGCCGGGGGACGTGAGCGTGGTCGGGTTCGACGACGTGCCCGAGGCCGCCTACTTCATTCCGCCGCTGACCACGGTGCGGCCGGACTTCGACACCGTGGCCACCGAGGCGTTGGCCGTGCTGCTCGCCGGTATCTCCGGGGAGGAACCCGGGTCCGGGCGAAGGGTCATCACCCCCACCCTGGTCGAACGCGCCAGTGTGGGACCCCCGCCGATCGGTGGTGGCCGTTCCGGGTGACACCCCGCGCGGGTGCGCGCGCCGGCCCGGCCGCCCCGCCCGCCGCAACCCGCGCGGGTGCCGAAGGACCGACCCCGGCGCCGGGGTGACCACCGCGATGCCCTCGCGCCCCGAACCCCCCGGAGCGGCCCGGTGACACCGTGGTGGGTCGGCGTCGACGAGGCGTCCGACCCGCGTCTTCGCGCCGCGACACGCACCGCGTTTCCCGCCCCGTGCGTCCCACCGTCGGGAACGATGAGGGCGGGTGATCCGTTTCCGTGCCGGCTACACTGAGCGCCGTCGTACACAGCAGACGGGCGAGGACGCCCGTGGCGGGCACGGGCGGGGGGAGGGACGCGAGGATGGCCGAGGGCGCGGAGACCGTGGTGGCGGGGGAACGTGGGCGCGGCGCCCGGGTCTCCATGGCCGACGTGGCCCGGTTGGCCGGGGTCTCCTCGCAGACCGTCTCCCGGGTCTCCAACGGCAGCCCCAGCGTGGTCCCTCGCACCCGTGAGCGGGTCCTGGCCGCCATGCGTGAACTCGGTTACCGGCCCAACAGCGCCGCCCGCGCCCTGAAACGCGGCGAGTTCCGCACGCTCGGGGTCATCGTCTTCACCCTGTCCACCACCGGTAGCCTGCGCACCCTGGAAGCGATCTCCACCTCCGCCGCCCTGGAGGGGTACGCCATCACGCTCATCCCGGTGGCGGTACCCACCCAGGACGAGATGCTGGGCGCCTTCACCCGGCTGGGCGAACTGGCCGTGGACGCCGTCATCGTCATCATGGAGGTCCACCTCCTGGACGCCGCCGCGGTGCTGCTCCCGCCCGGACTCCAGGTGGTCGTCGCCGACTCCGACGCCGACGAACGCTACGGCGTGGTCGACACCGACCAGATCGGCGGTGCGCGTGAGGCCGTGTCCCACCTGCTGGACCTGGGGCATCGCACGGTGCACCACTTGGCTGGCCCCGAGGTGTCCCTGTGCGCCGAGCGCCGTGCCCGGGCCTGGCGCGAGACGCTGCGGGAACGGGGCAGGACCGTCCCCTCGGTGGTCTACGGTGACTGGTCGGCCGAGAGCGGCTACCGGGCGGGCCGCGCGCTGGCCGAGGACCCCGCGTGCACGGCGGTGTTCGTCGCCAACGACCAGATGGCGCTCGGGTTGCTGCGGGCCCTGCACGAGAGCGGTCGCTCCGTGCCCGGGGACGTGAGCGTGGTGGGGTTCGACGACATCGCGGAGTCGGGATCGTTCCTGCCCCCGCTCACCACGATCCGGCAGGACTTCCACGAAGTGGGGCGGCTTCTCGTGGCCGGGGCGCTGCGCCGTCTGCGCGGTGAGGTCGACGCGCCGGAGAGCACGCTGGTGCCCACCGAACTCGTGGTGCGCTCCAGCACGGCGCCGCCCCGGAACCGAACGCCCGCGGTTTTCCCACGCATCACCCCTTGACCCCCGGGCAACGCCGGTGCAACACTCCCGACATCGCAATGTTTGCGTAAACATCGCTCGGTGTCCACCCTCCGCCCCTGATCACGGGGCGTCACCGCGGTCGGCACGGAGTGCTCGACGAGGGACGCCGATGACGCCGACCACCACGCCCGCCGCCCCCCACAG
>NZ_QOCZ01000248.1 GCF_018207095.1 Nocardiopsis sp. MG754419
CCTGTGCGGGTTGTTCGCCGAGGTCCTGGGCCTGGAGCGGGTCGGGATCGATGACTCCTTCTTCGACCTGGGCGGCCACTCCCTGCTCGCCACCCGGCTCCTCACCCGTCTGCGCTCGGCCACGGACGCCAGGACCACTCTGGAGGACGTGTTCCGCGCCCCGACGGTGGCGCAGTTGGCGCAGCGCCTCGACCGTGCGCCCGCCCCCCGGGCACGGCCGACGCTGAAGCGCCGTACCCGCGCCGGAGTGGAACTCGACGGCTGACCCCTCCCGCGAAGCGGCCGGGCCCCTGACCGGGGCTCCGGCCGCTTCGTCGTTCCCGACCGATCCCAGTGGTGACCGGCAGGCAGGGGACCGACCCTAACTGCCGCTTCCTTGCCGTCACTTCCTGCCCCGTGAGCCCGGAGCACGGGCGTACCTTTCCATTATTCGACCGGTATAGCAGAAAAAGGAACCGATTCGGTTCCAGGACTGCCGGAATGGCGAACCGGCTCGGAACGGCGATCAGGAGCGGAATGGAATGATGGAAATCGGAAACGACCCGGCCGCGAGCGAGGTGCTGTGGGAACTGCGGAGCGGTTCCGCCCCCGGTGGTCTCTCCCTGCTGATCCTGCCCCATGCCGGAGGCAACGCCCACTACTACGCCCAGTGGGAGGAACACCTCCCCCAGGGTGTGGGCCTGCTGGTCGCGCAGTACCCCGGCCGCGGCTCGCGGTTCACCGACGACCTGCCCGAGAGCGTCGACGACCTGGTGGCCCCCCTCGTGTCCCTGCTCGCCGAGGACCGTCGCGACCTGGTGGTGCTCGGGCACAGCATGGGCACCCTGGTGGCCTACGAGGTCGCTCGGGGCCTCAGTGAAGCGGGCCGCCCGCCCGTGGCCCTCATCGGGTCCGCCTGCCGGGCCCCGTTCCTGCCCAACCCCAGCCCGGTCCTGCCCGAGACGCTCTCGGACGAGGAACTGGTGGAGGCGATCAAGGCCCGGGGTGGCACCGAGCACGCGATCCTCGACGAGCCCGAGCTGCGGGAGATCATCCTTCCCTCGATCCGCGCGGACTTCGCCATCGACGACGCCTACCGGCGTGACGACGCGGTGCGCAGCCTCAATCTCCCGTTGACGATCGTCGGCGGTGAGTCCGACCCCATCGTCCCGGTCGGCGATCTCGTGGAATGGCGCGAGGTCACCAAGGGAGAGACCCGCGTCGAGACCCTTCCCGGGGGCCACTTCTACTTCGACGAGAGCGGAGAGAACCTGGCCCGGTTCATGGAGATCGTCGTTTCTGTGACCGCGCCGGTGACCACCGCGCACGCTTCCTGAGAAGAATTCCGGACGCGTAAAGAAAAGCGAGAAGAGCGGGTGGAAGCCCGCGAGGAAAAACGGAGGAAGAATGTCGCTGACAACAGAGAAGGCCGTGCTGCGCCGTGAGGCGGGCAAACCCTCGATCATCGAGCTACCCGGCGTGCGGGACATGGACGAGGCCGTCCGGGTCCTGGAGCGCGAACGCGCGGCCATCACGGCGGAACTGGCCTCCGCGGGCAGTGTCCTGGTGAGGGGTCTCCCGGTCCAGGACGCCGCCGCCTTCGGCCGGGTCCGCGACGTCCTGCTGCCCCAGCCCGCCGCCTACAAGGAGAAGGCCACCCCGCGCACCGACTTCGGCGGCGGCGTGTTCTCGTCCACCGACCTGCCCGCGATCCAGCCGATCCGCCTGCACAACGAGAACAGCTACACCCTCGACTTCCCGGGCACGCTCCTCTTCTGCTGCGTCGTCGCCCCCGACAAGGGCGGCGCGACGACCGTGGGCGACATGCGCGAGGTGCTGGCGATGGTCCCCGAGGACCTGCGTCGCAGGTTCGAGGAACACGGCTGGTTGCTGGTCCGCAACTACTCGGCCCTGGCCGGTCTGCCCTGGCAGACCAGTTTCGCCACGGAGTCCCCCGCCGAGGTCGAGGCCTACTGCGCGGAGAACGTCATCGGGTGCGAGTGGCTCGACGAGGAGACGCTGCGCACCCGCCAGCGCCGGTCGGCGATCGTCACCCACCCCGGCACGGGGGAGAGGGTCTGGTTCAACCACGCCGCGTTCTGGAGCCGCTGGTCCCTGGACGAGGACGTCCGCGACGTGCTGCTGGAGACCTACGGCGAGGAGGGCCTGCCCTTCGAGACCTTCGTCGGAGACGGTACCCCGCTCACCCGTGAGGAGGCCGAAGCGCTCAACGACGCCTACACCAGGGCCACCCGCAGGGAGACCTACCAGGTAGGCGACCTGCTGATGGTCGACAACATCCTCAACGCGCACGGCCGTGAGGCCTTCGAGGGCGACCGGAAGATCCTCGTCGCCATGGGCGATCCGGTGCCCCTCGCCGACTGCGCTCCGACCGCTCGGCCGGCGACCCACGCGAGCCGGGGCGAGGCGGGCCAGTGACGACCCCGATCGAATCCCTCGACACGGTCACCGGGCGCGACGGCGCGGCCCGGGACCTCCTGGACCGCCTCGCCGCAGTTCCCGGGACCCGCGACGCCGTCGTCGACGGAGACCGCGTCCTCACCTTCGACCAGCTCAGGGCGGGCGCCGTCCGTGTCGCCCGCGCACTGGTCGGACGGGGGATCGGCCACGAACGCGTCGTCGCGTTGTGCCTGCCCCGCGGCGCCGATCTCATCCTCGGCCTGATCGGCACCCTGACGGCCGGTGCGGCCTACCTGCCCGTCGACCCGGCCCTGCCGGCCGAGCGCCGCAGACACCTCCTGGAGGACGCCGCCGCCGACCTGGTGGTCGTGTCCTGCAGCGCCGGCACGGGCGGCCACGAAGACTGCGGGCGCTCGGACGACGGGTCCACCGAGACCGTCGCCCTCTGCCGGATCGCGCCCGACGGGACCTCGGCCGAGGCGGCCCAGGAACCCTTCCTGCCCGTGGCCGTCAACCCCGGCAACCTCGCCTACGTCATCTACACCTCGGGATCCACGGGACGTCCCAAGGGTGTGGAGGTCTCCCGCGGATCGGTCTCGGCCCTCCTCGCGGACCTGGAGAGCGAGCACCTCGCGGGTCCTCCCGGTGGCCGTGTGGGCTGGAACGCCTCCGCTTCCTTCGACGCGTCCGTCCAGCAGTGGACCCGCCTGTGCAGGGGTGACACCGTCGTCACCCTCGACGACCAGACTCGGTCCGACCCGGCGGCCATGGCCGGGCTCATCAGTGAGCAGGGCCTGACCGACCTGGACATCACCCCCTCCCACGCCGACCTGCTCCTGGACCACCTGGAGGAGCACCTGAGCGGGGACCGTCCGGGTCCCCTCACGCTGCTCGTCGGCGGAGAACCCGTGAGTCCGCCCCTGTGGCACCGGCTGAGCACACTGGCGGCGCGGGGCTCGATCCGTGCCGTGAACGTCTACGGGCCCACGGAGTGCACCGTCGACGCGACCGCCGGCTGGATCGACTCCTCCCGTGAACCGCACATCGGCGGTGTGCTCCCGGGACTGGAGTTGCGCCTGCTCGACGAGCGGCTGTCACCCGTGGCCGAGGGAGCCACCGGCGAGATCTACCTCGCCGGGTACCGGGTGGCCCGCGGCTACCGAGGGGCGCCCAGCCTGACCGCGCAGCGCTTCGTCCCGGACATCGCCGCGACCGACGGCTCGCGCATGTACCGCACCGGTGACCTGGCCCGTCGGCTCGATGACGGTCGCCTGGAGTACCTGGGGCGCGGCGACCGCCAGGTCAAACTGCGCGGCTTCCGCATCGAGCCCGGCGAGATCGAGGGCGTCCTGGGCACGCACCCCGCCGTCGTCGAGGTCGTCGTCGACCTGCGACCCCTGACCGGAGGGCCCGCGCTGGTGGCCTACTACCGGGCACACGGGTCCGGCGTGGACCGGGAGCTGCGCGACCTCGCCGCGGCCAGGCTGCCCGGCTACATGGAACCGGTGGCCTACGTGCGGCTCACCGAGTTCCCCAGGACCCCCAGCGGCAAGCTCGACCGCGCGGCCCTGCCGGACCCCGAACCCGTCGGCCGGGAGGGCTCCGGTGACGAGGGGCTCGGCTCCGTGGAGCAGCTCATCGCGCGGGTGTGGGCCACGGTCCTCGGTGTCCCCGTGATCGGAGCGGAGGACGACTTCTTCCGTCTGGGCGGTCACTCGCTCTTGGCCATCAAGCTCGTCTCCCAGGTGAAGGCACAGCTGGGGGTGAAGATCCCCCTCAAGGCCGTGTACGAGAACCCGAAACTGCGCGACCTCGCGTCCGTCATCGAGTCAGCGGACTGAGCGGATGCTCTCGACGGAGGGCGCCGCAGCTCGATCGGCCCGGGAGGGGCCACCGCGTGAGCGGACCCTCCCGGACCACCGCCGGACCGCCCGACCCCCGGGTGAGAACCGCCGCACACCAGGTTTCCGGCGGACGAAGACACGACCCCGTTCCCCCTAAGGAGTAACCGTGATCCCCCTTTCCTTCGCGCAGCGGCGGCTGTGGTTCGTGAACCGTCTCGAAGGGGCCGGTTCCACCTACAACGTGCCGTTGGTGGTGCGGTTCGGCACCGGTGTGGACGCGGTCGCCCTGGAGGCGGCGTTGGGTGACGTGGTCGAGCGGCACGAGGTGTTGCGGACGGTCTACGGGGAGAGCGGGGGCGAACCCTTCCAGCGTGTGCTGGGGCTGGGGGAGGGGTTGCCGGGGTTCGAGGTGGTGGAGTGTTCTCCCGGTGAGGTGGACGCGCTGGTGGGGGAGTTCGCGCGTACGCCGTTCGACCTCGCGGTGGACCGTCCG
>NZ_QOCZ01000249.1 GCF_018207095.1 Nocardiopsis sp. MG754419
GATCTGGTCGGGGTCGGTGGTGGCGGTCTTCTCCCAGTTCCGGACCAGCGGTGGTTTCTTGGAGCGGGGGGTGAGGGGGAAGACGGGCCAGCCGCGGCGGGCGGCGGCCAGGGCGTAGTCGACGGGTGCGAAGTCGGTCATGGGTCACACCTCCGGGGGTTCACGTCGTCCCGGTACTCGGGGGCGCACCAGACCCGCACGACGATGCCGTCCACGATCGCGCGGGCGTCGGGGGTGGTGCCGAAGCGCAGGTCCACGTGGGTGTCCAGGTGCGCGGCCCAATCCCGCACCGCCTGGTGGGAGGTGGCCTGACCAGTCAGCAGGTCGACGCTCAGCGACGCCGGTACGAAGAGATGAGTGAGGGCAGCCGGCGCGAACAGATTCCATGACACTTCGGGCAGGTCGGCGGAGAGTAGGTCGGTGAGCACCCGTGCGGCGGTGTGCTGGAGTTCCTGGTTGGTCGTTGGGGTGGTCATACTGGTCGGGCCTTCCTGTTCGCAGCTTCGGCTGGGAAAGGTGCGGGCCCTGGGTGCTGGTTCCACCCGGGGCCCGCTGTGCTCAGTGCTGGTGGCTGTTCACGAGATTCCTCAGCCACAGAGGTTGTTGTTGTGCGGGTAGCTGTCGGCGGGGTCGCTGATGTCGTAGTAGTCGCCGCAGGTGGGGCACTTACGGTTGGCGGCCGGCACGGTCGCGGACACTCGGGGGGCGTGAGTGCGCATAAGGTGTGGTCCTCTCCTGGTGAGAGAAGACGGCCCCCGGTGCCTGGTAGCTGCGGGGGCCGTCGTCATGTGGTGGACCGGATGGTCCCTCCGACCCGCGCCGTAGAACGGTCGGGGCGGATCAGAGGCGCCGTGCGGGTTCAGAAGCGGATGTCGCCGCCGGACTGGATGATGGAGCCGCCGGCGGTCACCCCGTTGATCACGTTGGTGACGCCGCGGCGGCCTCGCGGCGCTCCGGCCGGGGCGTAGTCGGCCTCGAAGTCGGCGTTGGTGAGCACGCTCAAACCGCGCCGGGGGTGGTGCACGACCCAGTCCCCGGGGTGGGCGACCAACGCCACCGAGTCAGGTGTGAGGGTCAGTGTGGCCTCTGGGCCGCGGGTGTGGGTGAACTCCACCCCGTGGGCCAGGAGCCAGCCCAGGGTGCGGCCCGCACTGATCGGGTCAGCGGGCATCCATTGGTGGGCTTCGACGGTCTCGGTGCGGGTGTACAGGTCGCTCACGGGGTGCCTTTCTCGCATGGGTGTGGGGCCGGCGACCGGGGTGGTGCCGGCGGGCGTGTTCGGGTGGTGTCCCTATCCGGCCTAGGTGCGCTAATCAGCAGCTCAGGCAGGGTTCTAGGGGGTAGAGGAAAGGCCTAGAAACTAGGGGTGGAGGCCCTAGTTCTAGACCCGGGGAAGAGGTGTGCGCAGAGCCGGTTCTCAGGCCCGATCCAGGGCCGCCTGGGCCCGGTCGCGGCGGTAGCCGTTGCGGTTACGGCCCTCGATGTCGATCTGGCCGGGGATGAGCCCCACCGGCTTGAGCGCCCGGCTCAGCGCGGCGGCGTCCCACCCGGTGTACTCATCACCCGCGGCGGCCAGCTTGGGCAGCAGGTCGGCGGTGTGGATGCCCTTGGGGTGGTCCATCACCTCCAGGATCGTGGTGAGCAACCGGATCTCGGCCCGGTCATCGCCTTCGGGCAGGGTGCCGGCGTCCTTGCGGATCTCGTAGGCGCGGCGGGCGATCGCGGCGACCTCGTCATCGCTCATGAACGCGGTGCGTTCCTGGATCGGGGCGGCGCCCTCGGAGAGCAGGAAACCGGCCCCGCGCTGCTCGGCGGTGAACATCGCCGCGCTGTACCCCAGGGAGGCCCGACCCGATCCCAGGATGGTGTCGGAGGCCTCCGCGGTGGTGCAGCGCAGCGCCCAGCGGATGGACAGGATGTCGCGCAGCCGGGTGGGGACCACGTCGGCGGCGGGGCGTTGGGTGACCGCGCCGGTCACGATCCCGGCGGCCCGGCCCCGCCCGACGATGTCGGCGACCCCGGTGATGAAGGCCTTGCCCTTCTTGGTGTCACCGTCGCCCAGGGCGAACTTCTGGATCTCGTCGATGTGGAACAGGATCGGGTGCATGTCGAGCTTGCGGGCCACCTCGCGGGTGACCTTGCGGTGCCCGGTCTTGCGCAGCTTGGTGTAGCGGCGGGCCATCTCGTCCTGGAGCGCGCCGATCATCTGCATCATCTCGTCGTGCTCGGGAGCGGCCAGAACCTCCTCGGCGACCGGCTCGAAGTCGGCCAGGTCGAAGCCGCCCTTGCCGTCGGCCAACCACAGCCGCACGTTGGGGTCCAACGCGGCGAACGCCAGGATGTTGTTGCAGGCCACCGACTTACCGCCACCGGGTTCGCCTCCGACCAGATAGGAGCGTTCCACCAGGGAGAAGGACACCTGTCGGCCGCGGGCGTCGCGGCCGGCGAAGACCTTGTCGGACCAGAAGTCGACCGGGACCTTGCGGGTGATCAGGGGCGAGTCCACCGAGTCGCCTTGCATGGGGTCCTCGTCGGCCACCCAGACCTTGACGCGCCCGTTGTGGCCCTTGACCGGGTCCAGGGCGACCTGGACCTCGTCGACCCCGATCGCCGCGGCGATCTCGCCGCGCTTCTTGGTCGCGGACTTGTAGGTGGTGCCCTGGGGCAGCTCCAGGGTGGACTCCCAGGCCCCGTCGGTGCGGGCGACCGGACCCACGATGCGGATCTCGTCGTGCTTCTTGGCGAGCTTGGCAGCCACGAACACCTTCTTGACCTCCTTGCCCGAGGGGCTGGGGCCCAGCGCCTTGTGGCCGGCCTCGGCGTCGCCCAGGGCGGTGCGGCGCCGCTCCAGGCCGCCGGCGACCGCGAGCACGGCCATCAGCGCGATGATCGGCACCAGGGGGGTGAGCAGGAACCATGCCAGGGTGCCGGCGGCGGCGGTGCTGCCGGCCCCGGTGAGCACGATGTTGCGCCGCTTCTTACGGGTGGTCAGCACCAGTTCGGGTTTGACGGCCAGTTGGGTGTCGAGTTCGGCGGCGGTCATCCACCGCCACACGTGCCCGGCCCCGCGAGCGGTGCCCACACTGCCGTGGACCAGTTCGTGCTTGAGCAGCGCCACGGCCAGCCGGTCGGGGCGCTTGGCGACCTGAGCGGTGCGGGAGGCGGCGGTGCGCACCGAGGCGGGCACCACCACCTTGGTCTTGGCCTTGGCGGGCACCGCCACCTCGGTGGTGGTGTGCTCGTCGAGGTCCGGTTCCTCGTGCACGATCTCGGCGTCCACGATCTCCTCACCACCACCCTCGGGGGCAGCAGTGCGGGTGGGGAAGTCGATCACCTCGGCCTCCTGCTCCTGGTCGGGTTCGCGTTCGGGGTGGGTGGCGCTCATGCTGGTGGGTGCCCTTCTGTGTGTGGGGTGCGGGCGGCGGCGGATCTGTGGTGGTGAGGCCGCCGCCCGCCTGGTGGGGTCAGTAGTCGGTGATGTCGAAGTCGCGGGTGAAGGTCTCCGCTGAGTCCAGGCCGTTCTGGAAGAACTCGTAGATGCCGATGAAGGGGCCCGAGGCGGCCAGCCACAGGCACGGCACCAGCAGGGCCACCCACGGGGTCAGGGGGCGGGTGCCGCCGTCCTTGAGCTCGAAGACCACCCATCCGGAAGCCACCACGGCGGCCAGCACCGCGATGCCGTCGAAGGTGGCGCTGCTCAGAGCGCGAACCCCGGCCACGGCGTAGGGAGCCAGGAACGGCACCACGGACAGGCCGGAGATGAGCGCGCACAGGGTGAGCATGCGGCCGCGTTTACCGAAGATCAGCAGCACGATGCCCAGGCCCATCGCGATCAGGGCCACGATCCCGCTTGCCATAGGCGGGTGCTCCTTTCACAGTCGGGCGGCCCCGCCCGGTGCGGGTGGGGCCGCCCGTGGTGGGTGGTCAGGGGTTGTGCTTGTCGTCGATGTGGCCGGAGATGACCAGGCCGATACCGAGGGCGAGGATCAGGGCGAGGGTGAGCAGTTCGAGCATGGGGCGGGTGCCTTTCTGTGTGGTGGGGTGGTGGTGAGGACACCACCCCGGGAATGGATCAAGTCCTGTGGCGGGCGTGGTGTGACTCACAGGTCGAACAGGGGGAGTTGGTCGCCGCACAGCGAGCACACGTCCCAGGCGGGCACTTTGTGGCGGGTGTCGCGGCACCGCTCGGTGGGGTCGATGTCGACCTGTTCCAGGTGCCGGCGGCGGTCCTGCTGTGCCTGGTCTTTGGAGTGGGTGTCCAAGGCGAGTGAGGGGCAGGTGCAACGGAGCCGGTACACCCACCCCTCTCCTTCGCCCAGGTCCGCGATGATGCGCGTGACCCCGGGCCGGTGGCGCTCACCCATCGCCACCCCGTAGGGAGCGCAGGTGTCGCTTGATCGTGGCCGGGCTCAGATCGAGCGCCTCGGCGATCTCGGGGACGCTCTGACCGGGGTGGTCCTTGACGTGGCTAGCCACCCGGGTGAGGTTGGCGCGGCCGGTGGCCTTGCGCGCCTGTTGAGCCTGCTTGACCCCCCGGCTCACACTGGAGGGCTCACTCGCCTCGGGTGAGTGGTGTTCGTGCTGGTCGTCAACAGTGTGACCCCCCTGCCTGGTGGCGTTGTGGGCCTGCTGGGTCTCCCAAGCGGCGAGTACCTCCTCACGGGTGGGGTGACCCGCCCGGCGGGGGGTGGGAC
>NZ_QOCZ01000250.1 GCF_018207095.1 Nocardiopsis sp. MG754419
CCTCGACGGCGCGGGCGATGCCGAAGTCGATGACCTGGGGGCCGCGGGGGGACAGCAGGATGTTGGAGGGCTTGAGGTCGCGGTGCATCAGCCCGGCGGAGTGAATCGCCTGGAGCGCGCGGGCCAGACCGACCGCCAGGACCCGGAGCGTCGGTTCGGGGAAGGGGCCGTTGCCACGGACGGCGTCCTTGAGGGTGGGTCCGGGTACGTACTCGGTGGCCATCCACGGCGCGGGCGCCTCGGGATCGGCGTCCACGACGTCGGGGGTGAAGGGCCCCGTCACCATCTGCGCCGTGCGCACCTCGCGGGCGAACCGGGCGCGGAACTCCGGATCCGCGGCCAACTCCGCCTTGGCCACCTTGAGGGCGGCCAGCCGTCCGGAGGGGGTGCGGGCCAGGTACACCTCGCCCATGCCACCGGCGCCCAGGCGGGAGAGGAGCCGGTGGGGGCCGATGCGGGCGGGGTCGGTGCTGGTGAGCGGGCGCATGGGGGCTCTCGTGGGTGCGGCTGTGGGGTTTCGGGCGAAGTTTACTGCGTGTCCCGTGCCGGCCGGAGTGCGGTGAGTGACCACGTCCGGCCGGGTTCGGAACCTCAGTAGAGCGTGCCGACCTGCTCGTAGGTGTCCGGGTCCAGCAGCACCGGCGGGGACGGGTCGGTCGTGATGGCCGCGACGACCTCACCGTCGGGGTGGAAGGCGAGCGTCCGGTATCGGGTGTCGTGCTCGGCGTCCTCCCACAGGTTCTCGCCGGAGGCGACGTCCCAGAGGTAGGAGTGGTACCGCCAGCCCCCCTGGTCGGTGTCCACCATCCACGCGGCGTACAGGAGTTCCCCGGCGGGGTCGAACCGCAGTTGGGTGAGGGCCGGGTCGTCGTCGGTCTCGAACTCGTCCCGGGCGAAGGAGGCGACCTCCTCTCCGGTGCCGTGGTCGACGAGGGAGAGGCCGGTGGTGTCCTCGAAGGCGACCTCGGTGCCCCCGGGCCGCACCGTGAACCAGGAGCTCGCGGTCCCCTCCACCGTCCGGACCCGCTCGCCGCTGTCCACGTCCCACACGTGGACCGAGCCGTGGTCGTTGGTGGCGATGTGGTCCTCGTCGAGGAACCGGGTCCGGTACTGGCGTTGGTCGGTGAGGGCTTCTCCGGCCTCACCGGTGGCCGTGTCGATGACCTGGGTCCCGGCGCCGTCCGTGAACCCCGTGTCCAGGGCGAGGACCATGCGGGTGCCGTCGGGGGAGAAGTCGAAGTTCTGGATGTCCTTGGGGGAGCCCAACCAGCGGTCCTGCTCGTCCGGTCCCTCCTGGGCGCCCAGGTGTCGGACGGTCGTGCCGGTGAGCAGGTCGTGTGTGTGGGCCATCTGGACCGGGTTCTCGCGGGTCTCGTAGGCGACCGGTGACGAGGCGATCAGGGTGCAGCCGAACGGCGAGAACACCGTCTCGGGCCGGAGGGCGGAGAGCGCCTCGGCCGGGCGGGCGATCTCCTCCTTCTCTCGCCAGTCCCAGACCATGAGGCCCACCTGGGACGAGACCGCGAGCACGTTCCCGTCCGCGGAGAAGGTCAGCTCGGAGACGGTGGTGTCCTGGGCCGGGGGCTCTTCCGGGGCCGGATATCCGGTGGCGTCCCCGCAGTCGCCCTCGCTGATCAGCGAGACCGCGTCGTCCTCCGTCGCTCCCGGATCGCCCGAGAGCCGGTCGTGGGCGATCACCGCGCCCGCGGCCCCGAGCCATGCGGACCAGGTCGATGGCGCTGGGGCGCAGCCGGGGGTCGCGCTTGAGACACGCGTCCACCAGACCGCGCAGTTGCAGCGGCACCGCGGCCGACCCGTCGGGGCCCTCGACCCCGCTCGCGGCGAAGCAGAGGGTCGCCGCCCACGAGAACACGTCCGTGGCCGGGCTCGCCCCACCCTCCGGCGCGGCGAACGCCGGGTGCGGCGCCCGCTGTTCGGTGTCCGAGACCGCCCACTCCAGGCCCGCGTCGGCCAGGACCGCCCCGTGCGCGGCCAGGACGACACCGTCCGGCCACAGGGATCCGTGGGCCAGGTGCGCGGCGTGCAGGTCGGCCAGCCCCTGTGCCAGGGCGAGGGCCAGGGGGTGCACGGCGTCCACCGGCAGCGGGCCGTGCGCACGGACGAGTGCGGCCAGCGTGGGCCCCAGGGGGCGGGAGACGGCGACCCAGGGCACGGCCCCGCGCAGGTCGGCGTCGCGGGCCGCGCAGACGTGGACCCCCGACATCCCGCGCGCCGCCTCCACCTGGCGGGCGAACGCCCCGCGGAAGGTGGGATCGGTGGCGTACTCCGGGCGCACGACCTTCACCGCCACCGGTGCGCCGTCGTCGGAGGCGCCCAGGTAGACGCGGGCGTAGGCGTCCTCGCCGAGGCGGGCGCGCAGACGGTAGGGGCCGATGGCGGGCGGGTCGTGCGGGTGGAGGGAGTGCATGGGCCTCACCGGGGGTCGGGGAGCGAACGGGCCGCCGCTCAGATCTGGTCGACGAGACGCAGCTCGATCGGGTCCACGAACCAGATGGCGTTGCCGTGCGCGGGTACGCCCACGAGGACCTCGCCCTCCGGGTGCACGGCGATCTCGTGCATGAAGCCCTCGTTCCCGTCGGCGGTCAGGTCCTCCCCGGTGGAGAACTCCCAGACCTTCATGTACGCCTCCTCGAAGCTGAAGTCCACCGGCACGTAGGTGATGTAGACGCGGTCCGCCTCCCGGCTGTACCGCACGTCGTGCACCCTGAACTCCTCGGCGTCCATGTCCTCGTCGACGAAGTCGGTGGCGTCGGAGCTCGCGGTGAAGTCCACACGCCGGGCCCCGTCGGTGAGGGGGCGCAGGATCTCGGTGTCGTCGACCATGGAGACCCCCTTGGGGTTCAGTTGGGGGCTGTCGGTGCCCTCCGCGACGATCTCCCCGCTCTCGACGTTCCACACGTGGACCCCGGACGTGTAGTCCTGGGCGATGACGTGGGCGCCGTCGGGGGAGACGTCGAGCGCGTGCACGCTGACGGGCCCGCCGGTGAGGGTCGTGTCCAGATCACCGGTCTCCAGGTCGTAGATCAGGACGGGGGCGTCCATGTTCCCGATCGAACCGACGACCAGCCGGGTGCCGTCGTCGGTGAAGGCGACCGAGCCGATGTCGTACCCCTCGGCGAAGACCGTGTGCTCGCCGGACTCCAGGTGGTAGACGTGCGCCCCGTCGTCGGAGGCGTAGGCCACCCGGCAGTCGTCCGGCCCGAAGTGCGGGTACCCGTACGGCATGGGGATGTCCGTCTCGATCAACGCGAGTTCGGTCTGCTCCCGCCAGTCCCACAGCGCCAGACCGCCGTTGCCGGCCACGACGAGGACGTTCCCGTCGTGGGAGAACTCCATCTGGATGGCGCCCTCCACGTTGTTGGGGGCGGTGGGCTCGTCCTTGGCGGCCTCGGTGAACTCCGGAGCGAGGTGCTCGCCGGGGTCGCAGGTCTCGCGCCGGGCCACGGTGGAACCGTCATCGGAGCCCTCGCCGGGGCCGAGGACCCGCGCGGCCTCACCCGCGGTCCACACACCGAGCCCGGCGACCAGGGCCAGGGCGACGGTGGCGGCCGTGCCGATGAGCGCGCGACCGCCCCGGATCCCCTTGCCCCCGGACACGGGGGCGGAGGTGATCACGCCGTGGTACTCGTGCGCGACCCCGTCCAGCCGCGCCGCGGCCGCGGGCGGCAGCCAGGCGGCGGCCGCCGGCGCGGGGGCCACCGGTCCGCCGAGGGCGTGCAGCACCCGGGTGGCGTCGGGGCGCGCGGCGGGGTCCTTGTCCAGACAGGCCTCGATGATGCCGCGCAGTGACGCGGGGACCTCATCGAGATCGGGTTCCAGGTGGCCGATGCGGTACAGGACGGTGGAGGGGTGGCCGTCGCCGAACGGGGCCCGCCCGGTGAGCGCGTACACCAGGGTCCCGCCGAGGGCGAAGACATCGGCGGCCGATCCCGGGTTCGTCTCACCCTCGACGGCCTCCGGCGACATGAACGCGGGGGTGCCGACGAACCGTGCGTCGTCGTCGTCGGTCTCCTGGGAGTCGCCCAGCGCGTGGGCGATACCGAAGTCGATGACCTGGGGCCCCTCGGCCGCCACCATCACGTTGCCGGGCTTGAGGTCGCGGTGCACCAGCCCGGTCGCGTGGACCCGTTCGAGCGCCTGGGCGATACCGCGGGCCATGAAGCGCACGGACTCCTCGGGGAGCGGCCCGGCCCCCGACACCAGGTCCTGGAGCGAGGGGCCCATCACGTACTCGGTGGCCAGCCAGGGGGTCTGTCCCGAGGTGTCGGCGTCCAGGACCCGGGGCGTGTAGTCACCGTGGACCCGCCGGGCCAGTTCCAGTTCCCGGGCGAACCCCTCCCGGAAACCGGGGTCGTAGGCGTACTCGGCGCGCACCACCTTGATCGCGGCCGGGGTTCCGTCCGGCCCCGTTCCGAGATACACACGGCCCATACCGCCGGAGCCGAGCAGGGCGAGGACGCGGTAGGGACCGACCTCGCGCGGGTCGTGGGGAGCTGGTTGCCGCATGGTGCCCTTCCAGGGGTGTTCAGGAGAACTCGGCGACGACGCTGTGGTCGGTCGCGTCGAGGACGCGGACGAAGGTGGTGCCGCCCTCGCTGTGGGTGGTGGCGAAGTGCTCTCCGTCCGGAGCGATCCCGATGACGTCCGACAGACGCAGGCCCTCCGCGGGCAGGAGCTCACCGCTGTCCGTGTCCCACACGAGGGAGTCCTCGTCGGGCATGTTCCGTCCGGAGTAGGCGATCGAACCGTCCGGGGAGAGGGCGACCTCGTTCAGACGGGAGTAGCCGAGGTCGGGCACGTCCATGTCCCGAGTGGAACCGTCGGCCAGGTCGACCACGAAGACCTCGGTGGAGTCGGACAGGACCACCATGGTGTCGCCGTCCGCGGAGAGCGCGACGTCGACGCTCCCCTCGCTCTCGAACCGGTGGAGTTCCTCGCCGGTCCGCGCGTCCCACACCAGGGCCGCGACGGTCGTCTGTGCGTCCGCGGCGTAGGTCGCCCCGACCAGGGTCGACTCGTCCGGGGTGTACGCGAGTTCGTGCAGGAAACCGTCGATGGGGAAGTCGGACACGACCTCGCCGCTCTCCAGGTCCCAGGTCACCAGGATCGGGTCCCCCTCCAGGGTCCCGTCGTCGGAGGCCTGGACGGCCAGCGTGGAGCCGTCGGCGGTGAGGGCGGGCATGTCGAACACGCCGAACTCCTCGTCGCGCCCCAGGACCGCGATCCGGTTCTCGCTGTCGCCCTCCCAGACCCGGACGTAGTCGTGGACCGTGGACGCCAGGTGACCCGTGCCGGTGAAGTGGGCCCCCGTGGCGAGCGGATACTCGTCGACCCGCTCCCCGGACCGCCAGTCCCACGTGCTCAGGGTCCCCGACCCGAAGGCGTGCAGCAGATCGCCGTCCTCGGAGAACGTGAGGTCGTACACGAACCCGTCGAAGGGGCCGAACTCCTCCTCCGCCCCGGCGTCGTCCTCGTCCCCACCGCCCTCGGCGCTCTCCCCCTCGGCGGCACCGTCGGCCGTCGGGTCCGGCGCGTCCTCGGAGTCCGCGGGCAGCGCGCTCCACGCGAGCGCACCGCCGCCCAGCAGCACCAGGGCCGCGACCGCCGCCGTCGCGACCAGCGCGGACCTGCGGCGCCACCACGCGGGTGCGGGGCGTGGGCGGGGCGGCTCGGCGGAGCCCTCCGCGGTGTGCGCGCCTCCGGGCGGCGCGGTGGCGGGTTCGGCGGCCCCGGCCCGCGCGGTCGCCCCGGCCCTGGCGTCGATCTGCCGGTGCACCTGGGTGGGCAGCCACCCGTGCTCGGCCGACGGCAACGGCAGCCCGGACAACGCGCTCAGGATGGCGTCGGTGTCGGGCCGTTCCTCGGGGTCCTTGGCCATGCACCGGGCGATCAGGTCCCGCAGGGGGCCCTCCGGCAACGCGTCGAGGTTCGGCTCCGCCTTCAGCACCCGGGCGAGGCTGTTGACCGCAACGCCCGCACCGAAGGGCGGCATCCCACTGGCGGCGAACACCACCGCACCGCCCAGCGAGAACACGTCGGCGCGCGGGGTCACGTTCCCGCCGATGATCTGCTCCGGAGACGTGTACGCGGGGGTGCCGAAGTTCTGGCCGGTTCTGGTGAGGACGGTGCCCTCGACGGCGCGGGCGATGCCGAAGTCGATGACCTGGGGGCCGCGGGGGGACAGCAGGATGTTGGAGGGCTTCGTCCCGCACGGCCTCCTTGAGGGTCGGTCCGGGCACGTACTCGGTGGCCATCCACGGCGCGGGCGCCTCGGGATCGGCGTCCACGACCGCCGGGGTGAACGGGCCGCGCACGCGTTGGGCGGTGCGCACCTCGCGGGCGAACCGCGCACGGAACTGGCCGTCGTGGGCGAGCTCCTCCTTGACCACCTTCAGTGCGCACAGCTGCCCGTCGGGGGTCCGCGCGAGGAACACCTCGCCCATGCCACCGGCGCCCAACCGGGCGAGGAGCCGGTGGGGTCCGATCGCGGACGGGTCGTCTGCGGTGAGGGGATGCATGGCGGCAGGGATCCTTACTGCACGCGAAGCGGCGATGTTCCGGCTGGTCCGGGAGAGGAACGAGGGGGTACGTACGTGGACAATGTAGCGGGTGGCGGAGCACGGGCCACCGGTACGATGTCGCGTTCCGGCCCGAGGTTCCCGTGGCGTCCCGCGGTGCGACCGGGGTCGTGGCCTTTCAGGGCCTCCGCCGCGCTTCCGCCGGTGTGCGGAAGCCGCGCGGCGCGGTGGGAACCCTCGGCGCCCTTGGTGGGAGGCGTCGTTCCTCGCGCATCCACCCTCCGGCACCCTCCCGCGTTCCGGCGCCTCCCGTCCACCGGTGCCCGCACCCGCACCCCGGTGCTCCGACACGCCGGTTCTAGTCGTGCCCGCTCAGGCGGTTGCGGACCATGAAGCCGAGGTCCGGTCGGAACTCGTAGTCCATGACGACCCCGTCCTCACCGCGCACCCCCGCCAGGGAGGCACCGTCGTCGGTGACCGTGAACGGATGCACGTCGGGTCCCGCGGTGGACGGAGCGGAGGGCACGAACTCCTCTCCGGACCGCAGATCCCAGGCGGTCAGGCGGTCGGTCCCTCCGTCCCGTTCTCCCCGGGAGGCCAGGACGAGCTCGTGCTCGGCGCTGTAGGCCACGTCCAGCAGGGCACTGTCGGTGATCCGAGGCCGCAGGGTGCGGTCGACGTTCCCGCTGCCGGTGTCGTGCACCGCCACCGCGTCACCGCGCACGACCAGGACCCTCTTGCCGTCGGGGGTCAGGGCGAAGGAGCCGGCGTCCGCCCCGTCCCGGGTGTCGATCCGGGAACGGACCGAGCCGGAGGCGGTCTCCCAGAGCGTGACTCCGGCGTCGATCTCACCTCCGGCGACCAGTGCCCCGTCCTCCGAGAAGGCGATGGCGCCGATCCCTCCCGAACCCTCCAGGGCGTCGGTGCGCTCCCCGTCGGCCACGGAGTACAGGTGCAGGTGACGGTCCTCGGGGTCGGAGTCCACCCCGACCGCCAGGGTGGAGCCGTCCGGGGCGAACCGTACGGCCCGCGCCGGAACACCCTCGCCCACGGTGCGGCGCTCGCCGTCGGCCAGGTCGATGAGGGTGACGCCCTCCTCGGTGCCGACGGCCAACAGACAGCCGTTCGGGGCGAAGGCGGTCGGTGATGAGGAACGGGCGCCCTCGACGGGGACGTGGGCGACGTGTGCGGCCGCCTCGGTGTCCCACAGGCCGACGCCGTCCTCCGTGCCGGTGGCCAGGGCCTCGCCGTCGGGGGCGTAGGTGAGCGTCGGCGCCGTGCGCCCCGTCACGGGCGGTTCGGTGGACGGTGTGAACGCCTCCGCGTAGCCCTCGGCGGGGGAGCAGGGGTCGCCCGCCGGGCCGAGCCCGATCCGGTCGTAGGCGTACAGGCCGGCTCCGGCCACCAGGGTGACCGAGACCAGCACCACGGCGCCGATCACCGTCGCTCGGCGGCGTCGGGAGGCGGACGGGTCGTTCTGCGGGGGCGCGGGGACGGCGGGACCG
>NZ_QOCZ01000026.1 GCF_018207095.1 Nocardiopsis sp. MG754419
GAGAGCGCCCGTAGTTAGGACTCACCATGCACACTCCCGCCAGTGACATCGCGGTGGACCACCACTACGACCTGGTCATCATCGGCAGCGGTTCGGGCAACTCGATCCCCGGGCCCGAATTCGAGGACCGGTCGATCGCGATCATCGAGGAGGGAACGTTCGGCGGCACCTGCCTCAACGTCGGCTGCATCCCCACCAAGATGTTCGTCCACGCCGCCGACGTCGCGCTGGCGACGTCCCGGTCGCAGCGGCTGAACCTGAACGCCCGGTTCGATTCGGTGGACTGGCCGGGCATCGTCACCCGTATCTTCGAGAACCGCATCGACCCGATCGCCTCCGGCGGGGAGAGCTACCGTCGCGGCCCCCAGACCCCGAACATCGACGTCTACGACCGGCACGCGGTCTTCGTGGGCGAACGCACGCTCCGCACCGGTCAGGGCGACCAGGAGAAGGTCATCTCGGGCGACGAGGTCGTGATCGCCGCCGGCTCACGTCCCTTCATCCCCGAGGCCATCGCCGACTCGGGTGTGCCGTACCACACCAACGAGGACATCATGCGGCTGCCCGAGCCGCCGACCTCGTTGGTGATCGTCGGTGGGGGTTACATCGCCATGGAGTTCGCCCACGTCTTCGACGCGTTGGGCACCGACGTCACCATCATCGCCCGCTCGGCGTTGCTGCGCGGAATGGACGCCGACCTGGGCAAGCGGTTCAACGATCTGGCCGCCGAGCGTTACCGCCTCCTCGGCGGCCGCACCATCGTCGACGCCGAGCACACGGAGGACGCGGTGACCGTACGGCTCGACGACGGCTCGTCCGTGAGCGCGGACGCGCTGCTGGTGGCCACCGGACGTGTGCCCAACGGGGACCGGTTGGACCTGGCCTCGGGTGGGATCGCGATGGGCGAGGACGGGCGCGTCCTGGTCGACGCGTACGGTCGTTCGACCACCGCCGAGGGTGTCTGGGCTCTCGGCGACGTCTCCTCTCCCCACATGCTCAAGCACGTCGCCAACGCGGAGATGCGCGCCGTGCGCCACAACCTGCTCCACCCGAGCGACCTCCACGTGATGCCGCACGACCACGTTCCCGCCGCCACCTTCACGCACCCGCAGATCGCCACCGTCGGTATGACCGAGGAGCAGGCCCACGCGCGGGGCCACAACGTGACGGCCAAGGTACAGAAGTACGGGGACGTCGCCTACGGCTGGGCCATGGAGGACGTCACCGGCCTCTGCAAACTGATCGCCGACCGCGACACCGGCAAGCTGCTCGGTGCCCACTACATGGGCCCGGACGCGGCCACCCTGATCCAGCAGATGATCACCGTCCTCGCCTTCGACCTCGACGTGCGTGAGGTCGCGACCAGGCAGTACTGGATCCACCCTGCCCTGCCCGAGGTCACGGAGAACGCCCTGCTCGGCCTCGACTTCTCCTGAGCGACCCGGCACGTCCCACGCGCTCCCGGAGGGGGCGGCTCACGGCAGAGGCCGACCCGGTACACGCGTCGGCGGGCGAACCCGCGGTACGGGGCGCGGGGTGGCGGTGTGCTCATGGAGCGGGTCGCCGGCGGCGCCGACCACGGCGGGTTCTCCCGTGGCCGGGGCGGCCCCCGCACGGCGTCGTGGTCGGCCGGACCTCACGGCCGGGGCCTTCGTGGGGTTCCTCGTGGACCTCGGCCTCCGTCGCCCGAGCGTGACGGGCCCCGGAACTCTCCCGGCCCGGATCCCGACCGCACCCGGGGAATTCCGGGCCCGGACCACGAGGGTGAGGGCACCGGCTCCCGTGTTTGAAACCACTCGTGCGAGGTACGATGAGGTCGCCATGTGAACAACCCGAACACATCACGTCAAGGGGCGACAGAGTGGACATCCAAGCAGTCGACCGGGTGGGGATGATCCTCGCACTTTTCGGTCCGCATCGTGAATCGGTGAACTCCTCGGAGGCCGCCGACCTCATCGGGCTCAATCGCACGACGACCTATCGCTACCTCACCTCCCTGGTCAACGCCAACGTGCTCACCCTGCGCGATGACCGCACGTACGCACCGGGCCCGACGCTCGTCCAACTCGGCGCCTTCGCCCTCGGCCGCCGTGACATCCTGCGCCTCGCCGTGGACCCCATGCAGACGCTGGCCCGGGACACCGAGATCACCGCGGTGCTGTCGCTCTGGGGCTCGTCGTCACCGGTCGTGGCACACGTCGAGGAACCCCCACGCCGCCAGATCGTCGTGTCCGTACGCGTGGGCATGCAGCTGTCGACCGCCGCCGCCCAGACCGGCATCTTCCACACCTTCATGAGCGACGCCCCCAGCGTGGCGCGGGCCGCGCGGCAACTCCCCGCGGAGGAGCGTGAACGGATCGAGTGCCTGGTGCGCGAGACGTCCGAGCGCGGCTACGCCGCGCAGGTCAGCGCCCGGGGTATCGCCGTGCTCGCCACACCCGTGTGGGACGAGCACGGCCTCGCCGCCTCACTGGCGCTCCTGAGCACCCGGGACGTACTGGACGTCCAGGCCGAGGGCGCCGAGCTCGCGGCGCTCCGGAGCGCCGCGACCACGATCTCCCAGTCACTCGGCGCCCACGAGTGAGCCGGGGTCAGGCGCGTTCGACCCGCGACGCCGACGGGGTGGAACCCACCGCGGACCCGCCCCCGAGGCGTTCGACCCGCCCGATCCGTCCGTAGGTCGGTCCGGCCAGGCGCGACGCCGGGTCGATCATCGTGGTGTCGATCTTGAGACCGTCCAGCGCCGAGGCGAGCACGTGGAACCGCACCACCTCACCCACCGTGAATTGTGCGCCGGCCCGGCCGAACTCCACCACGCGCGCCAATCGACACTCCAGGCTCACCCGTGCCGAGGCCAGGCGGGGGACGTCCACCACCTCGCTCGGTGTCATGGCGAGTCCGAGGACCTCGGCTTCGTCGACGTCCGGGGGATGCACCTCCCCCGACTCATGGACCTCCCGCCACTGCTCCCAACCGGGGATGTTCACGACGTACTCGCCCCGCTCGGCGATGTTGCGGGCCGTGTCCTTGAACCCACCCTCGCGCCGACCGATGTTGATGCCGACCATGGGCGGATCGTTGGACACCATGGTGAACGCGCTGAACGGCGCCAGGTTGGCCGCACCGTCGCGACCCACCGAGCTCACCCAGGCGATGGGGCGAGGGACGACGCACCCCGTGAGCAGCCGGTAGTTCTCCTGCGCGCTCAACCCCGAAGGGTCGATCGTCGTCGTCGCGTCAGGCATGGTCGGTGGCCTCCTGGCGGACGGCGTCACGGTCGAAGTCGTTGATGTCCTGGATCAACGAGTCGTCGTACAGGCCGGCGGAGTCCACCGACTCGGTGAGTTCGCCCGCCTCGAGCAGGAAGTCCACGTTGGCCTGCAGGGCCTGCGGATCCATCGCCCCGTAAGGATCGTCGTCGGCACCGAGGTTGGCCAGTCGCGCTTCCAGGACGGAGACCGACGACGCCAGGGCGGCGTCGTCCTCCAGCCCGGAGGGACGCGCCTCGGGGTGGGCGTCGAAGAGCAGCGTGATGGCGGCCTCGGGGTTCGCCTCGCTGAAGACCACGCCCTTGGCGATCGCACGGCCGAGCTTGACGTACAGATCCCGGTCCTGTTCCAGGTCGCCGGTCCGGGCGGCGAGACCACCGCTGGTGAGCTCGTCGGTACCCGGGACCTCGATGTCGCGCAGTTCGATCCCCTGGTTCTCGAGGACCTGGAAGGAGGTGTCCAGCAGGGCGAGCGCGTCGACCTGGCCGTTCTCCACGGCGGCGGCCTGCTGGCCGCCCGTCCCGATCGCGACGAACGTGACCGAGTCCTCCGGCACCCCCGCCTCACGCAGACCGGCCTGGGCCTGGGTGACCGAAGCGCTCGCGAGGCTGATCGCGCCGACCGTCTTACCCTCGAGATCCTCGATCGAGGTGATGTCGCTGTCGGCGGGGACCTGCAGACCGTAGATGTTGTCCTTGTAGTAGGACATGAAGTAGGTCAGGTCGAGGTCCTTGCCGGACTGACGTCCGAGGATCACCGGTTCGGGGCTGACCGCCCCGGTCGCGACCTGCCCGGTCGCGATCTGTTGGGCCTGGGTCGTCGCGGAGTCGGCCAGGATGACCTCGACGTCCAGCCCCTCGTCCTCGAAGTAGCCCATCTCTTGTGAGACGGCGATCGAGGCGATCCCCGCGTTCCAGGTCGGGGTCGCGAGCGTCATGGAGACCTGTTGGTCGCCACCGTCGCCGCTCGACCCGCCGCAGGCCGCGAGCAAAGAGGTGAGCACCAGAAACGCGCCGCCCTGCAGCACCTTTCGAGACACACGTGTCATGGGCATGAGTTGTCCTTCGATGAGAGGAATTCAGTGTGCGAGGGAGCGGGCCCGGTTCTCTTCGGACCAGAACGCGAGTCGTCGCCCACCGAGGACGACGGCGTAGTGCAGCACGAGACCGATGGTCGAGAGCACGACGAGGGCCGCGAACATGGTGGCCACGTCCAGTGAGGTGTTGCTGGCGATGATCAGGTAGCCGAGCCCGGCCTGGGAACCCACGAACTCCGCGACGATCGCGCCGATGACCGAGAGCACGACCGCCACGTCCAGCCCGGCGATGATGCTGGGGACGGCCGTGGGCAGACGCAGTCGGGTGAGCACCTGCAGACGCGTCGCCCCGAAGGAACGCATCATGTTCACCTGATCGCTGCTGGTGGAGTTGAAGCCGAGCGTGGCGTTGACCAGGATCGGGAAGAACGCGATCAGCGCCGTCGTGAGGATCTTCGACTCCATGCCGAAGCCGAACCAGACGAGGAACAACGGCGCGAGGGCCACCTTCGGTACGGTCTGCAGCACGACCACGATCGGCAGAACGATCTTCTCGGCCAGGCGCGAGGAGCTCACCCACACCGCGACGAGCAGTCCGGAGACGACCGCGATGCCGAAGCCGTAGATGATCTCCTGCAGCGTCACCCAGGTGTGGCGTAGGAACGGCCCCTGGCCGAATCCCTCGATGAGCGCCTGGACGATCCGGGTGGGCGCGGGGAACAGGATCTCGGAGACATCAAGGGTCCGGACCGTCACCTCCCAGACGATCAGCAGGATGAGCACCGTGGTGCTCGACAGCAGCCAGCCGGGGAGGTCGGAGAGCCTGCGACGTGTCTCGGTGCCTCCTGCCTCACGCCGCACCGTCAGGTGCCGCTTGGCCGCGGAGGTGTCGTGCGAGGGCGCGGTCATGGGGCGGTCACCACTTCGGCCTTGTCGAGAACGGTTCTGATGCGACGCGTGTAGTCGCCGAACTCGGCGGTGCTCACGATGTCGAGGGTGCGCGGGCGCGGTAGGTCGATGTCGATGACGTCCCCGACGCGACCCGGCCGTGGGGTCATCACGACGACGCGGTCGGAGAGGAGCACCGCTTCGGAGATGCTGTGGGTGATGAACACGACCGTCTTGCGGTCCCGCTCCCAGATCTCCAGGAGGTCCATCGTCAGCTGGTCACGGGTCATCGCGTCCAGGGCGCCGAACGGTTCGTCCATGAGCAGGATCCGCGGATCGTGCAGGAGGGCCCGGGCGATCCCGACGCGCTGCTGCATCCCGCCGGACAATTCGTAGGGGTGGCTGCCGGCGAATTCCGACAGCCCGAGCATCGCGAGGAGATCACGCGCCCGTCCCTCATCACGCCGCCGCTGGGCACGGCCCTGCAGGGTCGAAGGCACGAGCACGTTGTCCAGGACCGTGTTCCAGGGCAGCAGGAGCGGCTGTTGGAACACCATTCCGGTCATCGCCGACGCGTCGCGCGCCTCGGCCCGGTACTCGATGCTGCCCGCGGTCAGCGGCTCCAGGCCCATGATGAGCTTGAGCATGGTGCTCTTGCCGCACCCGCTCGGCCCCACGATGGAAACGAACTCTCCGTCGGCGATGTCGAGGTGGAAGTCCTCGACCGCCACCGTTCCCCCGCGATAGTGCTTGCTGACATGGACGAAGTTCATGACCGGCTCATGCATGGGACGACGCCTTTCCTGTGTGGTCCTCAAGGGCCCGCATGCGTTGTACGGCTCGCGCGGCCGCGTCGGCGAGCAGTGTCGTGTCCGCGGCGCCGACGTAGAAGTCCAGCCCCAGCTCGCGGGCGCGCGCGGCGCCGGCGGGGCCTCCCGCCGCTCCCGCGGCGATGCCGTGCGCCCGGGCGGCCGCCGCGACCGTGACGTCCGCGTCCGGGACCGCGCCCCGGGCGTCGAGCGTGAGGTCGGCGGCACCGAGCAGGAGACCGGTGATGCCGTCGACCGCG
This sequence comes from Nocardiopsis sp. MG754419, assembly GCF_018207095.1. Classification (GTDB taxonomy): domain Bacteria; phylum Actinomycetota; class Actinomycetes; order Streptosporangiales; family Streptosporangiaceae; genus Nocardiopsis. The sequence goes on from NZ_QOCZ01000026.1 coordinate 6,263, forward strand.
GCGATCTCCTCCACGGACTCCAGCGCGGCGCGGGACTCGATCTGTGCGATGACCTCGACCTGACGGGCCAGGTAGTCGGATCGCGCCCCCTGCCCCCATGATCCGGCACGCGAGGTCGCACCCGAACCGCGCCTCCCCCCGGGGGCGAATCGCGTCGCGGACACCACGGCGGCGGCGTCGGAGGGGCCGTCGACGTGGGGCACGACGATGCCGTCGGCACCCGCGTCGAGGACGCGCTGCACGAAGGAGGCCCCCTGATCGGGAACCCGGACGAGCGCACGCATGCCGTGCGCCTGACCGACGGCGATGTGCCGGGCGATCGCCGACGGGTCCAGCATCGTGTGTTCGGCGTCGATGACGATCACCTCGACGCCGGCGTGGGCGAGGATGGTGGTGGACTCCCAGGAGTCGAGCTTGACCCAGGCCGCCCACCACGTGCCCTCGGACCTGCTCAGCCGGCTCATCGGAGGGCCTCCGGCGCCGGGTAGTCCTCGGCGTTGAGCACCCAGCCCGGCCTGCGTGAGAAGTCCTCGCGAGGGCCGGCGAAGACGTCGATCATGCGGTTCTCGCCGGCCCCGACCGCCTCACTCGTGTGGATCAGCGGCGGGGGGATGATGGTCAGCGACGGCCCACCGATCTCGCGATGCTCATCGGGGCGCCAGGCGGTGCGATCGTTTCCCCACGTGCGCCGGATGTGGTGTACGTACCGACCGGCGTCGACGAAGCTCAACTGCTCGAAGTCGTCGTGGGTGTGGGGGGACAGCGTGTGCGGGTCCCGCGGTCCGACGCGCGGGTACAGCACGTTCACCATGGCGTGGCGGCCGCGGAGGATACGCCCCAGGCGCCCCTCCTGTGGGGCGATGTCCTCGATGGCGTCGTAGACGCGGATCGCGGCGGCGTCGGAAGGGGCGGGCCACGGGGTGGCGGGGGCACTGAGTCCGAGCCCCTCGGCGTAGGCCTCGGCGTTGAGCGCCCGGTCGAGCACGTCCGGTGTGCGTACCGTGTGCAGGCGCAGGAGCCGCAGCGCGCCCTCGACCTCGTAGCGCCAGGGGCCCGGCCGGACCGTGACGATGCTGGTCGGTTCCACGGCGACCCGCTCCCCCGCCGTGCTCACCGTGAGACGGCCCGCGGACGGCAGGACGACCAGCATCGTCTCGTCCGCGTCCTCGCGGTCGACGGTGTCCCCGTCGGTGTGTTCGGCGTAGACGACGGCGGTGTTGGCGGCGCGCACCGTCCACGTGCGCCCGCCCCGTGCGGTGGTCCCGGTGGGGGCGAGTTCGCCGAAGTCGAAGTACTGCGGCTCCAGCGCCGCGTCGGCGTCGGGCGCGGTCGAGGCGGCCAGTTGGCTGCGCGGATCGCTCGCGAGGTAGGCCATTCTTCAGCGCCCCTCGACGGAAGCGGGACGTTCGTCGTCCAGGCCGAGCAGGAAGGCGGCGTTGCGCGAGGTGACCTGACGCAGCTCCTCGACGGACAGGCCGTGGTCGAGCAGAGCCCGGCCGACCCGCATGAAGGCGTCGACGGGCATGGGGCGGCCTCGCTGCCCCAGATCCGAGGACAGGACCGTGTGATCGGGGCCAATGGCCCGGATCCACTCGACCAACAGCGCCGGGTCCCACTTGCGAAAGCCCTGCGGGTCGTACATGCCGACCTCGTGCTCGATGTAGCCACCGAGGGCGGCCAGCCGGCGGCAGCGCTCGACGTCGGCGTCGACGATGAAGTTCGGGTGGCTGAGGATCATGCGCCGGACCCCGCGCTCGGCGGCGGCGGCGAAGAGCAGGGCCGACTGGGCCGGCTCCAGGTGGCCCGCCGAGAGGAGTACGTCCGACTCCGCCACCAGGTCGATGACCTCGTGGGCGGCGTCGAGCAGGCGACCTTCGGCGTCGACCACGTCGACGATCCGGTTGGGGATGTCGTAGTCGGACTCGGGGAAGCCGTGATGGTCGTTCTCGCAGTGGCAGCGGCTGGAGAAGGTGGGGAACCACACCGCGCGTCCGCCCATCTGCAGCGACATCGCGACGGCGTAGGGGTTGAGCCCGCCTACCTGGGCGTTGAGGGCGATGCCACCGAAGATCGGCGTCGCGACGTCGCGCAGTTCGCGATGCATCGCGAGCAGGTCCATGACGGTGTTGTGGTGGTGCGACTTGACCAGGATGCCGCGCATGTTCAGGCGCTCACCGTCGCGGGCCGCCTCGACGTGATCGAACTCCCGTGCGAAGGGGTTCGGTCCGGAGTGGCAATGCAGATCGACGGCTCCGTCGAGTGCCTCCGCGATGGGCGGGAGGGACGTAACAGCCATAGAGCACACCTCTGAGATCAGGATCACATGTTCGTATTGAATCATCTATGTTCGGATTGCGACTGTCAAGCCTCGTTGTTGATCTCCTACGGCACGGCCCCGCAGCTCACGCCGCCGCAGGCCAGCGGCACGTCCGTGCAGCGTGGAGACCTCGTCACGGCCGAGGCGACGTCTGCCGCCCGAAATCGCCCCCCACACCGCGATCGCCGAGCACCCGACGGAGACCGCACGGGCACCACCGCGTCTCGGGACGCCACCGTGCGCGTGCGCACGGTGCGGGGCACCGCCGCGGTGGCGCCCGCGGACAGCGACGGGCGCTCTCCCTCCGCCGACCCGGAGATTCCGTCGCGGGCACCCCCGCCCACGCGCTTTGCCCCTGCACGCGAAACGCGTCGAGAGCCGTTCGAGGCGCGGAAATCCGCCGCGTTCCGACCCCGATGGAAGAAAGAACGGGCGGACACCTCACCAGGCATCCGCGCATTCCGCTCCGTGGCCCCTCACGGAAGCGAGCGACGATGACGGGGAGAGCGTTCTCGTGTGCGTCGAGGCGAACGTCGACCGGCTCTGCTGTCGACGTTCACCGCGTGCCCACGCCCCCGCTCTCCCCGGGCGCGACCGGGGATCCGGGGCTCTCGCCAGGGCGGGAGCACCGCCGCCACGATCCCGCAGAGGTCATGTCCACCCAGGTCGGGAGGGCCGGCTCGCGCCACGGAAGACGCGGTGGTCGGGTCGGCGATGCGTCCCTCACGCGAGGTCGAGAATCCCGGGCGGGCCGGCTGCGCCGCCTCGTTCCGCGCCGGCAGGAAAGGATTCCGGTGTTGTTCGGAGAATACCGTCGAGGAGAACACCAGGACCGAGGGAAATAGCCAGATCCTTCGCCGGGAGGACGCCGGGCGCACCATGGCGAAAGGAACGATCGGGCTTTCCGTAGTGCGACCAGTTGACCTTTCCAAGGCCTTCCGCGAGTTCCGCCGACAGGGCGACCCGCCGACCCGGGAAGCCGTGCGGCCGTGCCGGTGGCCGTACTCGTGTGAGGCGGGCCGACCCCGCACCCGAGAACCGGGCCGATACGCTGCAGGGCGGGGAAGACCGCGGGTCTCACGGCGAGGGATTCCCCGAGCGATCACACTCTCGCGGCGTGCGTCCGCGATCCCGGCGAACGGTGAGGTGGACGGCCATGGACAAGCCGCGTGGCGGCGACTCGTTCTCGTTGCTGTACAGGACGGGGTTCCGCATCAACTACGCACTCCTGCACGTCATGGGTCCTGCGGCGCTGACCCCCGAAACCGATCCGCGGATCCGCGCGAAGCGGGAGTACGAGCGTCGGCGCGCACTCCACCGGGAGTGGAAGGCCCGCCAGCGGGCCGCGTAGCCCGACCGTGCGGTGGACATGCGCCGGCGCCGAGCCCCTGGCGAACGACAGGCGCGGTGCGCCCGGCACACCCGCGGGTTGAATCCGCCGGTGGTTCCGGCATCCGCCTCATCCGCCGCTGCCCAAGGGTGTCGGTGAGCGGCTCGCGCACGGTCGGCTCGGTGCCCTGGACGGTGTGGCCCCAGGTGTCCGTCGGCCGGTCGGCGCGTACCCCGACGGAGGCCTCGGGGCAGGTACGGCTCCGCCCGGGCCACCGCCGGCTCGTAGGTGCGCGGGCCGGTGTCGTCGACGTCCGCGCAGGAGCCCAGGAGCGCATCGCTGAGCAGTGCCATGGGGGCGACATTCCTCAGTTGCCCGCGCAGGCGCCGGCGTGACCGGCACCGCGCCCCTCAGTCGGCGCCGCCCGTGGCATCGTCGGGCGCGACCCGAACGAGGATCTTCCCACGGCCGTCGCCCCGGAAGAGGCGTTCGAGCGCCTCCGGCGCGTGCTCCAGCCCCTCCAGGACGACCCGCTCGTGGCGCAGCCGGCCGTCGCCGAGCCGGACGGCCAGCTCCCCGGTGATCTCGTCGAAGCGGTCGGCGTGGTCGGTGACCAGGAATCCGTGTGCGGTGGCGCGCTGCTCGACCAGCTCGACCAGGTTGCGGATGCCATGACGCTGGGCGGGGTCGGCGCTGTAGTCGGCGATCATCCCGCACATCGCGATTCGCGCACCGGTGTTGATCGTTCCTCCACCCTGGGGTGCCGTCAACGAACGTGTCACCGGCCGCGAACGACTGGTCCGGGCGGGGTTGTGCCGCCATCGGTCCGCGTCCGCGCTGTCCACAGCAGGCGATTCGACCACGGCGCATGAATCGACCGACGAGATCATCCGTGTGCGCGCAGGTGCCCGGAGCCGTCGAGGCGAGACTGCCGGCTCCGACGTACTCGACGGGGAAGAGGCACCGTGGCGGCAGAGGCGACCAGCACACCAACGCCGCCCGCGCAGGACCTGGGGCAGACGATGTCGGGCAGGTGCGGACCACGCTCTGGCGGGCGCGGCCTGGTCCCCCCGGGTGGAGCAGGCCCTTGACCGTGCCCGGGGTGGCATTCCGCCCCGGCCTGGAAACGGCCCCGGGGCCTGACTGGTGGCCTGGAGGAGGAACCCCGCACCGACCAGGATCGAGAGCCCACCGCTGAGGATCATGGGCCACTGGCCGCCCAGGCCGCGGCGCCCGAGCGCGACGATGAGTCGCACCGCGCCGGCGGTGATCGCCCACAGGCCCCAGATGCTCAGCACCGCGGCCGATCCGGTCGCCGCGAAGACCGCGAGGGCGATCACGGCGAGCGTGCTCAGGCCCATGTTGACGGCGAGCGCCACCCCCGGGCGAGCCGACCCTGAGGACCGGAAGTCGATCACCGCGCACAGGAGGTCGAACGCGGGGTACAGCACCAGCAGCAGCACGACCGCCGGGGTCACCGTGGACGCCGTCAGTGCCACCGCGTTGGGCAGGGTGTAGCGGCGGGTGGTGTCGGTGTCGGCGTGCCGCATCAGCTCGGCGACCAGGACCACGTCCGCCGGCGCGGAAGCGACCGCGCACGAGGTCGGTGCCGAAGGTGTGGCGCACAACGTGCGGACCGAAGGCCTCGCCGCCGTCGGCCGACCCGATCCCCGCCGCGGCACCCAGGGCGCACACCACCGAGTTGGCGGTCCGGGTGGACAGACCTGCGCCGTCGCGGTTGCGGATGAGCGGCCCCGGCGGGCCGACCGAGCTCGTCCGGCGGCTTCTCCAGCGTGGCGCGCACCTGTGCGTGCAGGGGCACGGCGCAATCCTTGCCCCGCACCCGCACGCTGCCCTCCCTCGCTGACAGACGGTCGTCGGCACACCTCCGGGACCACGATCTCCGTGACGCGCAGGCCCGCGTAGGAGGCCAAGCGACAGACGGCTCGGTCGCGGGGCGCAGCGCCGCGGGCCACGGCCCGTAGGAACCGCAACAGGGTCCGCTGCTCCAACGCCCGGGGCGAGGTCGGACGGGCCAGGTGTTCGCGCACCATCGCGGGGCGCCGGTTTGTCGGGCCCGCCCGGTACAACGGGACGGACCGCACGCCGCGACCCCGAAGAGGCCCCCTGATGTACCCCGACCTGCCCCCACTCCCCGACGGCGAGACCGAGCGCGTGCCCGGCGCGTTGCTGGTCCGCGGCGACTGTGACGACAGCACCTGGAACGACGTGCTCTCTCGTATGGGAGAACTGCCCGGCACGGTCACCCACACCCCCGGGCAAGCCCTGCCCCCGGCCCAGGGCCCCATTCCCCGGCGCCTGCTCGTGGCCCAGGACCCCGCCAGGCGGGGCGTCACCCCCATGGAAGTGGCGCGGGCCCTGAGCGGTGAGAGGGCCTGGGTTCCCGACCTGGTCCTGATCGCCGACCGTGGTACCACCAGTGAGGCCGACCTGCGACCGCTCATGGCCTTTCTCCCCAGCGACGACGACCTCTACCGTTTCCGCGTCACGCCTCGCCAGGCGGCCATGACCTACCTGGTCCTGCACCGCCCCAGCATCGAAGACACCCTGGACCACCACAAGGATTGCGGCGCCGCCGAGGTGGAACTCGAACCCGGTGAGTCCTACGAGGACTGGTCGGAAGGCTCCCTGGACCTGATGGGCGCTGTCCTGGAGACGGCGGCCCGCCCGCCCCTGTACCAGCCGCCCGCCGCTCCCCTGCCCGTGATCACCCAGAACAACTGGGGGCTGCTCGTGCGCACCGATTTCAGCGACGACCGTGCCTGGGCGGCACTCGCGGCGGACGCGGACCGCCACGACCCCCGGATCGAGACCCTCGAGGAATACCAGCCCTACGTGCAGATCGTGGACGACCCGGCCTTCGCGGGGGCCACACCGGAGCAGGTGATGGCGATCGTCCGCCCGAACGATGACGAAGACGAGGAGACGGGCGAGGAAGTGGTGGTGATCGCCGACCAAGCCTCCATGGGCGGGTCGGACCGCACCGTCCTGGTCGTGCCCCTGGAGGACAACGTCGGGTGGTCCTTCCGCCTGCCACCGAGCGAGGTGCGGAGTATGGCGGCCAACCTGTTCGTCTGCAACAACGACATCTCGGACTGGATGAATCGGGGCTCGTCGGACGGGCCGGCGGTCATGACGGAAAGGGAGAGGCGATCCTGGCGGGGCTGGTGATCGAGTCATCGTTGTTGGGGGGTGTGGAGGATCAGGGGTCGAGAAGGATGGCTGCGGGATCGGGCGGTAGCGCCGTGACCTGACCCCCCCGCAACTCATGGCGAATTCCGGGGATCGTGGCAACACAGTGATCGACCGGCTGTCGCCAGGAACTCAGCGAGGCGCTCGGCCGGGGTGTCCTGGCCGAGCGTTTTGCGTGGGCGGCTGTTCAACTCGGCCGCGCCCACCGGTGTGGCCCTGCGGCGGTCCCGTCCGCCCCGCGCAGGTCACGATTGCGGACCGGCCTCTACCGCGCCCGCGGGTCGCCCTGGCAGGATTCCCGTGCCGAGCGCCGTACACCCACGCCGCACGGAACACCAGCACGGCCCAAGGAGCATGATGACACGTCCGGACACGAGGGTCCCCGGTCTCCTGCCCTGCACGGCCGCGGTGGTACTCCTCCTCACCGGCTGCGCCGACGGGAGCGGGCCGGTCATCACCGAGTCCGCCACGTCCTCGTCCCCGGAGCAGACCCCTCCGCCTCCGGCGGATCCGGCCGCGTGGGCCGACGAGCGGTTCGGCGCGTTCGAGGAGGTCGTCTTCGAGGGGACCTCCTCGGAGCGCCTGGAGCTGCCCGACCAGGTGCGGGACGCCGGGGCGATGGTCCTCGACGTCGTCTACGAGGACGGCGGGGAGGAACTCATGCTCTTCACCCTGGACGCCGACGAACGATTTTCCGAGGTGCTCCTGGACACCTTCCTCCCCATCACCGGCGACGACGAGGGCTCGTTCTCGGGGCAGGCCCTGAGCGTGGGCGAAGCGGCCCTGCTCGCGGTGGAGGCCGACGGCGCGTGGAGCGTCACGCTCCGGCCGGCCTCCTCCGCACCGGAGCTGCCCGGCGCCGGGAGCGGGCACGGGGTCTTCCTCTACTCCGGGCCCGGCGGCGACGTGGGCGTCCGGGGCACCGGGGCCGAGGGCGGGTTGGCGGTCCAGGAGGTCGGCGGGCAGGCGACGGTCCCGTCCCGGGCCGCCTTCCTACAGTTCGAGGAGCTGGAGGGGGGCGGGAGCCTCGCGCCCGGCCCGTCCCTGGTGCACGTCACCCACAACGGGGACTGGTCGCTCGTGCTGCCGTGACACCGCAGGCGCCGAGCGCGCAGCCTGCGGTCGGGTCGGCGCACCCGCCGCTCACGCCTTCCGGCATGGTGAACACGTCCTGGCCGCCTCCGCATCATCCGTCCGAGGTCCGCTGTCAGCCGGAATCGTCCCCGGGGCCGCGTCCCGTGCCGGCGTCCCCTGGAGTACGCTCGCGTTCGGCTCCACGCATTTCCCAGGAGTCGCCCCCCACCCCCGCATCCCGAAGGCCCGCCGTGGACCTCGCCGCCTCCCTCTTCCTGTTCGTCTTCGTGGTCCTGATCTTCGGAGCCATGGGGTACGCGGCCTAGCGGAGCACGTCCGAGGCGAGGCCACCTGGTTCTGCGCAGGGCGGGAAGCGCAAGGGGAATCTCCTGCTGCGGCTGGTCGTCTGGGTGGGGTACGGCCTGGCCATGGCACTGCTGGTGACGGACCCGGCGCTGCTCTTCGTGCTCGCCCACAGCGAGCTGAGGCCCCCCGGGTGCTATCCGGTCATCGGGGGGAGCTTCTGGGGGGTCACCGTCCATGAGCCAAGAACTCTGTGTCCCTCTGGCCGTCTCCCGGCTGGGATGGGCCCTGGTGCTGTCCGTGGCCGCGGCGGTCAGCCTGGGTGCCCTGGCTCGGAAGTCCATCCACGACAGCCGCTGGCCCTCGCCCCCGCACGAGCTTCTTGCCGCGGACCGAACGGTCCCTGATCTCGAAGACGTCCACAGCGCCCCTTCACCGGTGGGGTGCCGCAACGACCACGAGAACTCAGGGATGTCGCGGGGACTTTCACCTGTCCGCGCCACGAGATGACGTGTCCCGCCCCCGCAGCCGGCTCCCGGAAAGTGTGACTCACCGACGACTTGTGCACTCGGCCAGGAGCCCTGATCGCCCCTCTTCGATCAGTGCCGTCCCAGAGCCGTTCGTCCGAGGGTCTTCCTCCTGCGGCGGCACCTGGCCTCGGTCTCCGTGGCTCCGCCTGACGGCTCGCAGTGCCTGGAGTACGGGAATCGCTGTGAGCCCGTCCTCGTCGAGGTACATCCAGTGGATCCGGGAGGGGCGTCGCCGCGACGGGCAGTGAATGATCTCTGGTGGAGTGACGATGAAGCCCGCGCTCACGTCGTGTTCGGTGTCCGGGATCGGTTCCTCGGTGACTTCCGGGGCGTGCACGGTGGTGACGATGAGCGTGGCGTCGGGGACCAGGCCGGAGTGCGCGAGCAGGCCCCTTTCGATGTCGCTGTATCCGGCTCCTTTTCAGATGCGGACGCCGTTGAGGTCGACCGCGACGCTGCCGCAGACGATGACGTCCACCGCTCGCATGCGTCCTGGGTGTGTTCGGGGGGCGTGTTGGGCGGCTGCGGTGCCGGAGGCGACGGCCTCGGGCGCGGTGGGTGTGGTCGGTGGGGGTCGATCAGGGAGAAGGGGTTCGGGGTGGCGATCGTGGGCACCGCCGTGTAGAGGAGTTTTCCTTGGTCTACGGCGGCCCGGCGTACTTCTGGTTGTGCTCGGTCCGGGTCGGCATTGATGACCTGGGCACCGGCCCGGCCGGGGTGTGGGCCCAGGAGCCGGGCGGCGCGGTCGGCGCCGTGGAAGTTCGGGATCTTTCCGTGTACCGGTCCGGTGCGGCCGATGTTCTCGTTGCCCAGGCGGGCCCACGTCTTCTCGCGGAGGTGGTTCTCGGCTTGGGTGTGGTGGTCGGGTGCGGGCACGAGGTTCTATCGGCTGAGCCGGTCGACGAGGCGGCCTTGGACGTCCGCGACGGGGGGTGTGGTGCGCCGGGGGTCGAGTTCTTCGAGCGCGGTGGCGATCAGGGAGGCGGCCCCGCCGGGTCGTGTGGTCTGGGCGATGTCCAGGGCCTCATGGAGCGCGGTCACCGTGGAGTGGGGTTCACGACCATCTCGTCCTCGCCTCGCGGGGATCCTCATGTGTGGAATCCGGAGCCGACGGCGGCAAGCCCGGAGGGCGGTCCCTGACGGAACCGACGCCGTCAGAGCGGCTTCACGGGCGGGTTGTCAAGAGTCAGGGCCGTGCAGCGGACCCCGCCACCGCCCTTGGACAGCTCCGTCGTGTCCAACTCGACCACGCGCAGGCCGCGCTCGCGCAATGCGTCGGCCAAGCGCGGCACACCACGCGTCATCGTCACCACGCTGCCGTCGCTGACCAGGTTCAGGGCGAAGCGTTCCGCCTCCTCTTCCGTCACCTCGATCAGATCGAGCCCGAGCGCGCGAAGGCGTCCCAAACTCGGAGCGTCCAGTGCCCGAGGGCAGTAGGCGAGGACGCCCGCATCGCCGACGCCGGTTCTGACGACCGCCACAGCCAGGTCCAGGTCGTACCAACGCGCTCCCACGGTGCGCAGTGGCATCACCTCGTATTCGAGTTCTCGAGCCAAGACTTCATGCATCCGGGGATCGGTGCGCTGACCGTACCCGGCCAGCAAGAGATCGCCCACCGCCAGTGCGTCACCCTGTCCACTGAAAGCGTAGGGCGCCTGCACGACACGGTAGCCGCGCTCCTCCAGCCATTCCTGGAAGTACGGCATCTCGGCCTCGCGTTCGGGCGGCGGACTCCCCAGGACGGCCCGGTCTCCGCGAACCACTGCGGCGTTGGCGGTGAAGACCATGTCCGGACACTCAGGCGCCGACGGGACATACTCCACCTTGCGTCCGGCCGCCAGGTGCGCCGACACGATCGCGTCATGCTCCCTGACAGCCGCCGCAGGATCGGGCTGAACGCTGGTGTGCATGTAGGGGTTGATCTCGTAGTCGACCCGGAAATGGGCCGCGTCGGACACGAGCAGTTCACTGTTCACGTGCGTTCCTTCGAGAAAGGTGGGACCAGCCTGAGCGTGAGAGAAGTGGCCGAGAGAGAGCCCGGAACGGCTCACGGATCCCTCGCCGGCGCTCCGATGATTCGGCGGCGCGAGGCTTAGACCGGGACTTGTTCCGAATCCGCCACCGTGACGCTGTACACGTCGAGTTCGCGGAAGGGGTTGGGCTGAACGTGCCGCAGTCGGGTGGACCAGGCCGACAGCGTGCTCTGGTACCAGATCGGCACGGTCGGCATGTCGCGCAGGATCACGCGCTCCGCCTCCTGGTAGCCCTCCCAGGCCTCCTGTCTGGTCGGCGCGGCATCCGCCGACGAGAGCAGGGAATCGACCTCGGGGTTGCTGTAGCCGCCCACATTGTCCGAAGCTCCGGTCCGGTACATCGGGCTGAGGAAATTCTCGATCGACGGGTAGTCCGCGATCCAGCCGGAGCGGAACACGGCCGTGATCTCACCGGCGTTGAGCCTGCGCCTGAATTCCCCCAACGTGCGGATCGCCACGAAGCGGCAGGAGACGTTCAGGACCGCCGAGATCGAGGCGCAGACCTCCTCCATCCAGGGTTGGTTGGGTGAGTCGACGTTGGAGGTCAGCTCGATGTCGCCCTCGAACCCCGAGGCCTCGAACAGCTCCCTGGCACGCTCGGGCGAGTAGGAGCACAACTCACCACCCTGGCCGGCGAGGCGCCCGGAGACAGCGGGCGGGACCAGGCCGTCGGCGGGCACCTGGTGGCCCTGGAAAATCCGGTCGATCAGGGTGACGCGGTCGATCGCCATGGAGATCGCCTGTCGCACGCGGGGGTCGGCGTAGCGCGAATCGCCGAGCGGAAACGAGATGGTCTGGATTCCGAGATAGGTCCGGTCATGCGTGCGGTTGGGCAGATCCCGTAGGTACCGGTCCCCTTCCAACGCCCAGAAGGGGGTCACGTCCAGATAGTCGAGACGGTCTGCGACCACATCGTGGTAGGCGTCCTCCAAGCTGGCGTAGACACGGAATTCGATGCCGCCGATACGAGGCCTGTCGTCCCCGGCGTAGTCCTCGTAGCGGTGGAGCACGATGTTGCGCTCGGGCTCCCGGGAGACGAATCGGAAGGCTCCGTTGCCGACCGGGTGGGCCTCGAACGCCGCCCGGTCTTCGAAGAACACTCGTGGCAACGGGAAGAACGCGCTGCACCCGAGGGTGACGGGGAATTCCGCGAAAGGCTCCTTCAGGGTCACCACGAAGGTGTGCTCGTCGATCACGACGAGGCCGGACAGCTCCGAGACCGCGGAGTCCGAGGCGTTCACCTCGTCGAAGCCGTCGATGTGCGACAGGAAGCCGGAGGCCTGCATGCCGTTGGGCCCGTACGCGGTGTGGTTCCAGGCGTCGACGAAGCTGCTCGCCGTGACAGGTGAGCCGTCGTGGAACGTCCAGCCGTTCTTGAGCGTAATGGTGAAGACCCGGGAGTCGTCGGTCGTGATGGATGCGGCGACCGCGTTCGTGGGCGTGGCGTCCACCGGGTCGTAGGAGACGAGGCCGCGGAAGAGGGCGGCGATCACTTTGACACCGCCGGACTCGGTCGTGTGACCGGGAATGAGCGCGTTCTCCGGCTCGGTTCCGTGATAGCTGATGATCGTGGCCGAATCGCCCGGTTCGGGCTTGGCGACGGTCTGTGTCGTACCGGTCGTTCGCACATTTCCTCCGCTGGTTCCGTGTCTGGTGAAATCGGATGCCACGCGCGCGGACGACGGGCGCCCGCACTGGAAAGAGTCCAGCAGAGGCCCGGGTTGGACGCCACTCTCGGGGGTCGAGACAATCAATCAGGACAAATGACTCGACACGGTTTCACGAAGGCGGTCACGACAATGGCGCCCCCATTGTGGCGAACAATGGAGGCGCCACTATACGGGCGGGCGTGTGAGGGCGAAGAGCGATCAGTCGGCGGCTTCGTCCGACACCCGATCCTTCCTCTCCACGGCTTCCTCCTTGGCCGGAACACGCTTGATCCGCATGGACAGGAAGGCGGCGACGACGCTCAGGATGCCGGCCGCGTACCACGCGGGCGCGTAGTCGTGGAAGTTGTCGCGGATCATGCCGGCCGCGGTAGCGGAGATGGCGGCCCCGACCTGGTGCGCGGCGAAGACCCATCCGAAGACGATGGCGGCCGAGGCTCCGAAATGCTCCCGGCACAGAGCGATGGTCGGTGGCACCGTGGCGATGAAGTCGAGGCCGTAGATGATGACGAACACGATCATGAACCCGGTGATCTCCTCGCCGAACAGCTGTGGGAGGAGCAACAGCGAGATACCGCGCAGGGTGTAGAAGAAAGCGAGCAGGATGCGCGGGTCCACCCGGTCGGTGAGCCAACCGGAGAAGATCGTACCGATGAGGTCGAAGACACCGATGAGCGCGAGCAAGCCGGCGGCGGCCACAACAGGCATACCGTGGTCGTGGGCGGCCGGAATGAAGTGGGTGGCCACAAGGCCGTTGGTGGTGGCTCCGCAGATGGCGAATCCGGCCGCGAGGAGCCAGAACGCCCTCGTCCGGGTGGCGTTGATCAACCCGTCGATGGCGATCCGGGCCGCGTTCCCTGACGGAGGCGTCGGGGGTACGATCTCGCTTCCCCCGAAGGGTGGGATCCCGGAATCCGCTGGGTACTCACGGAAGAACAGCAGCACCATGGGCACCGTGAGGAACGCGACGAGGGACACCACGATGGCGGCGGCCCGCCACCCTCCGTCCGACTCGGTCAGGGTCGCCACAACCGGCAGGAACACCAGAGAACCGGTGGCGCCTCCCGCTGAGAGGATGCCGCTGACCAGCCCCTGGCGCTTGTGGAACCAGCGGGTGCTGATGACCGCCACGAAGCCCAGCGAAATCGAGCCGGCGCCCAGACCCACCAGGACACCCCAGAGCATGATCAGCTGCCACGCCGCGGTCATGAACACGGTGAGTCCGCTGCCCAGCGCGATCAGCGCCATCGCGCCGGCCGTCACCTTGCGCACGCCGAAGCGCTCCATCAGCGCGGCGGCGAACGGCGCGGTCACGCCGTACAACGCGAGGTTGACCGATATAGCGAAGCCGATAGTTCCAGTCGACCACCCGAATTCGTCCTGGAGCGGGCCCACGAGGGCGCCCGGAGTTGACCGGAACCCGGCTGCGCCGACGAGCGCGACAAAGCCGATCCCGGCGATCATCCACGGTAGTAAATGCTTGTTTCTCACCACTCGGCAAGAATGCTCGATGCTTCTGAGCCTCGCGAGTAGCTGAAGGGCCATCTTGTGGAAGAATCGGGCCATGAGTCGCCCCCGCCTGATCGCCGTGCTCGCCTTGGACGACGTCGTCGCGTTCGACCTCGGGATGCCCGCGCAGATCTTCCACGCGGCCATGGACGAGCGGGAGCAACGCCTCTACCGGGTCCGGATCTGCACACCCGGTGGCCGGCCGGTGCGCAGCAACGCGGGGTTCACCGTCACACCCGAGCGCGGCCTGGATCTGCTCGCAGAGGCGGACATCGTCTTGGTGGCCGGTGTGCACTACAGCTCACCGGTGATGACCGACGGGACCTTGGACCAGGCGGTGCGCGACGCCTTGGTGACCGCGGCCCAAGGCCGAGCGCGGATCATGTCGATCTGCACGGGCGCGTTCATCCTCGCCTCGGCTGGGCTGCTGGACGGGTACCGCGCCACCACACACTGGGCGCACGCGGACGGTTTCCGCAGGCTCTACCCACATGTCGAGCTCGACCCCGATGTGCTGTTCGTCGACGAGGGCCCGATTCTCACGTCAGCGGGCGTCGGCGCCGGGGTGGACCTCTGCCTCCAGGTGGTGCGGGACGACCACGGCAGCGGGGTGGCGAACATGGCTGCGCGCCGGTGCGTCGTCCCGCCCTGGCGCCCTGGCGGGCAGTCCCAGTTCATCGTGCGCCCGATACCCGAAGTGTCCGACACCTCAATAGCCAGGGCACGGAACTGGGCGCTAGAGAACCTGTCCAATGCACTGGACCTGCGCACCCTGTCCGCCGAGGCCAAGATGAGTACCCGCACGTTCACACGCAGGTTCCGCGAGGAGACGGGCTTGAGCCCGCGCAAATGGATCACGCAGCAGCGGGTTGACCGAGCCCGGCATCTGCTGGAGACCACTGACCTGGGCATCGACCAGGTGGCCCGCCATTCGGGCTTCGGCACCGGGGCAGCGTTGCGCCAGCAGATGAGCGCGACGCTGGGCGTGGCGCCGAGCACCTATCGCGCCACGTTCCGGTCCGACGGTTGAGGAGTTCTCGTTCCATGCCGGCCGCCGGCGCTCGACCGATCGTTTGGCCGAGGGCTCCGGCCGCGCCGCCGCCACGGTGACAGGGCGGTCGGCGACGTGGATCGACGCGGAGTGGTCGACTTACAGCGGGAGCGCGGCGGGGACGCGTGGTCGCGCGGAGGCCTCGAAGGCGAACGCCCTCACCAACCGGTCGACCTCGTAAACGAACGGTTGGTCACCACGGTGCAGTAGACCCGCCTCCACCAACTCCTCGGCGAGTTCGACCTCATCGTGCGCGGAGGGGCCCGGGGCGTAGTGGACCCGAAGTCTCGCGATGCGTCCGAGTAGGGTCGCGGACGCCTCGCTGACCTCGCGATATGCCGTGTTCAGGGAAGCCCGCAGCGACATGTCCCCTACGCACAGCCAGTCCAAGGCTCGGCAGGGATCCAGCAGCCAGGAGTTCACCCTGTGCAAGGGTAGATCCGGTCTCGAGACCAGCTTGCGCAGCGTGATGTCCAGGGCCAGCGGGATGTCGCAGCACAGCTCGGCGAGCCGAGCGTGCTCGCGCGGCTCGTTCTCGGCCCGCTCGGGCACGGCCGCGCGGACCGCCGCCAGCGAGTCGGCGCGGGAAAGCGCCTTGAGCCGAACGCGACGAACATCGCCCAGGCAGAGCAGCGGCGTCCGGCTGACCAGTACTGTCACGCTGTACCGCGTCTCGGCCAGTAGCGGCCGCACCTGCTGTTCCTCGCGCACGTTGTCCAGCACCACCAGCAGCCTCCTCTCAGCGAGGATGGAGCGATACAGGCCGGCGCGTTGATCCACGTTGTCGGGCAGAAGGTCGCAGGACACCCGGAGGGCCCGCAGGAATCCGTCCAGCACGTCTCCGACATCCGCGGCGGTACCGGTCAGCGGCCCGAGGTCCGCGTACAACTGACCATCGACCATCTCAGAGGCGATGCGGTGCGCGTAGCGCATGGCGAAGTCGCTCTTGCAGGTGCCGAACGACCCGGTGATCACCACGGGGGTCCCCGCGGGTTCACGACAGAGACGGTCCAGTTCGGCTCGCCGGTCGATGAAACCGCAAGGGCGCAACAGTAGTTGGGCCGGTGCGGGCATCTCGGGAGCGGAGGACGTGGGCTTGGGCCGGGGCCTCGTGGCGGTGCCGGAATCGCCGACGTCCGCGGCCTGCATCCAGCGCCGCCGCCACACCTCTCGGTCCCCGCCGCACGCAGCGACGAACCCGAGGGTGACCTGCAGGGTCGGCATACGTATGCCACTGGCCGCGCTCGACAGCACAGACGAAGAGAAGAGTGCTAATCGGGCCATCTCTCGGTAGGTCGGGTTTCCCGCCTGCGCGCGGAGTTGCCGCAGCTCTTTCGCGAAGACAGCCACCCTGCCCCCGCTGACATCGATAGGCTTCTCTGGTCTGGCCACACTGCGATCCCTTCCGCGACAATCAAGCTTAATGCTCTCTTAACATTTCGGATGGAACGGATGCCTGCCTCCAGTCACCTCAGCCAAAGGGACTCGCCGCACAACAGTTTATTGAAGTCGACGCGAGAGTTGATCGACAGGGCTGATCGAACCAAAGAATCAACCCTTCGACAAGAGTTGCTGCGCGACCAGCTTCCATGGCCACAACCGGCCAACTCTCACACGCGCCTCTCAACGCACCCTCTACTCGTTGTTCACAACACGGCCTTCCTTCCATGTGCGTCTGACTTCTCGGATCTTCATTATTCTTTCCGCGCTGAACTGCGTCGACACGCGGCGCAGGCGCACCGGCGCGGGCCCCTGCCAGATCACGTAGGCGACCGCCGCGGAGGCGGCCGAGTCCGGCCGCCTGCGGACAGCGTCGGCCAAAGCGCAGGGGACGAGGACGGGGCGGCGGAGTCGAGCATGCGGGCGGGCCGCAGGACCACCGCAGCTCGCCGCGCCTCTTCGGAGGCGCGCGACGTCCACCCCGACCCGAATCCGTGGTGGGATCGCCCGACCTCCAATCGATCCCGCATCGAGCTTTTTCCGGAATTTCGGATCGCGACGTTCGACTCCGTTCCCTCACGTTCACGAAGGGACACGAAACGACGACAGAATGTCTTTGTCGTTCCGACTCCCGAATCCGGAGCACCGGCACGGAACAACCAGGGGCGATTTCTCAGAGTCGTCGATGCGTGACCTATTCGAATCACACTCAACGTGACGCACCGCTTTCCGACAGCCACGAAAGAGCGGACTGTTCCAAGAATGGCCGCCCAGTCTCGAGGCCCGAAAGAACTGCTACGGCCAGGCCGAATAGGTCTCACCCGAAGGTGGTCCGGGCGGACTGCGACCGGAGCTCCGGACGAGTCCACGGACGACACAGGTGTCCGCTCCTCTGGGGGAACGATCTGTGGTGCGCGCGCCGCCGCTACGACCCGTCGTGGTGTCGTGCACTGCATCAGGCAGCGACCAGGAGGTCCACAACGGTTCACCGTCGGGCGCCGGCCACCGGGATGTTCAGGACGCGTCTCGTGCGCCTACCCGGGCGGAAGGGACGGCCGACTCCAAGGCGAACACCGACCAAGAGGGTGCCCCGGCCCTCGTTCGAAGGTCGGACCCGAACGGCACACGGAAAGGTGGCCTGACGCACGTGGCGTCGGCGATCACGATGACGACAGGCGCGATGCCGGCGAGTGAGTCGCGCTCGACCGGGCGAGGGAGGTGGTGGTGCGGGGCGCGGGTTCGGCGGCGAGGAACGGGTGGAGACGCGGTGTGGTCCACTGGTCCTGCCGGCCGCACATTCTGGCCCTCGCCGGCGCGGCGGTGCAGTCATGACCAGGCGCACTGATGGTGGATGCCCAGGCCGCTGCCCGCACGTGCTGCGGGAAGGCCCGGAACACGGACGTGTTCGATGATGGGAGCGCGGTCGTGGACGGCCGAGCGCCACCGGCGTGGGCCACGAGGACCTCCGGGTGGTGTGGAGGGCCGTCTCCACCGCACCGGAGGTTCTCTTCGGCATCTGCACCTTGCCGGGCTTGTCACTGGTGCCGTGGTCGAGTGCGGTTAGCGCGGTACCACGCCGGCACCGTCCAGCGAACGGTAGCGGCCGTGCAGGAAGACCAGGGCCGGGCCGTATCGGCGTTCGTCCACCGCGACGACCTCACCGATGGCGATGGTGTGGTCGCCCGCGTCGAAGCTGTCCCATAGGACGCACTCCAGCCAGCTCGCCGAGTCCAGCACCAGAGCACCGGTGTTCGCCCCCGGCGAGGCGGCCAGAGTGTCCATCGCTCGGGAACGCGATGCCCGGTCCCGTGCCAACGCCCCGGCGACATCCCGGGCTCGGCTGTCCAGGATCGAGACGGCCCACTTCTTGGTGGCCAACAGGTCGGCCAGGAACGCCGAGTCCAGCCGCAGACACAGCGACACCAGCGGTGGGTCGAGCGAGACCGAGGTCAGGGAGTTGACCGTGACCGCGTCGTGGTGTCGACCGTCGGCCTGGTCGCTGTAGGTCGTCGCTACGCACACGCCGGTGGCGAAGTTGCGCATGACCCCACGTAGGTCGGGTGACATGCCGGTCGCTCCTTTCGATATCGGCACCTTCGGGCCCAACGGCGCCGCTTCCGGGGCAGAGCGTCCCGCAGGAATGTGGAGGGGTGACCCTGGGAGCGCGGCCACAGGTCAGATCGCCTGGGCGAAGGAGAAGATCCGGTCAGGGTCGTAGCGGCGTTTGACCTGGGCGAGCCGCTGCGCGTTGGGTCCGTGATAGGCGGTACGCCAGTCGTCCAGATCCGGGTCGCTGAAGTTGAGGTAGGAGGCGTCGGTGGCGAACTCCCCCATGTTCCGGTACAGGGCGTCCAACCACTCCAGGTTGTCCCGTTCGACACTCGGCGACTCGTCCGGCCGCCACGACGTGTCCATCGAGATGAGGAACAGCGCCTCCCGGTGGGGGAAGGCCGTCTCCTCGACAGGGACGTCGTTGATCACCCCACCCCAGGTGAACAGGGCCACCCCGGCACCGTCCGGGTTGGCGCTGCCCGGCCACTTGTCGAGAGCGGACACGATGGTGCGCAACCCTTCCTCGGGCAGGGGGCCTGGGGTGCACCGGGTCCGCACGGCGAACGCGCCGCCTGCGGTCGTATGGTGGAGGTAGTCTGCGGCCTCCCAGTAGGTACGGTCTTCGATGTCCGCCCGAGTCGCCGGGGCCACGGACAGCGCTGGGGCCAGCATTTCCCGCAGCTCGTGCGCCGGTCCCAGGTGCTGCCCGATGACCGAGACCACGTCGTCTCCGTCCCTTGACCGGCTGATCCCGATGCGCGCGGAGAACTCGTTGGGCGCGCGGTGCATGACCTCCTGCATGACGGCCAGCACCTCGATCGCGTGCGGCCGCTCCCACAACACCAGGCAGGTGGAGGTGGCCGGCACCGGCCGCGCCTGGAAGGTGAAGGATGTGTTCACCCCGAAGTTGCCGCCCCCTCCACCCCTGCACGCCCAGAAAAGATCGGAGTTCTCGGTCTCACTGCACGTCAGGGTCCTACCGTCGGCGAGTACGACGTCGGTGGACACGAGGGCGTCGCAGGTGAGCCCCGCCGCTCGGGACACGACGGAGACGCCGCCGCCGAGCACGAGCCCACCGATGCCGACGTCATGCGAGTTGCCCAGGGGAAGGGTCATTTCGTGCGCTCGCAGCGCGCTGTAGAGCTTGCGCATCCGGGTACCACCGCCGACCGTGACCAGGGCCGTCGACGGGTCCACGTGCACGCCGTCGATGCCACTCAGATCGAGCACCAGGCCGCTGTTGACGGAGCCGCCGGCGTAGCCATGACCTCCGCCCCTGGCCACGACCGGTACACCGCAGTCTCTGGACCACGCTATCGCTCTGCCCACGTCGGCGGGCCCTGTCACGGAGAGCACTGCGGCAGGGGTCACGTCTCGGTAGCGCTCATTGAAGGGTGTGCTGCGCGCGCGGAAACCGGTGTCGCCGGGAAGTCGCAGCCGACCGTCGACGAGACCGCGCAGTCGGTTCCACCGCGTCATGTCCGAGCTCCCGTCTGCGTTGAGGAGAACGAAGGCGTCGCGACCTCTTCCAGGTAGGAGACCCCACTGTCGGCGTTCTCGCCATAGCGCTCCCACTGTTCCCGGAGCACGAGGAGTCCGTCGGGCCGAGGCTGGGGCACGTTCACGGTGTACCCGGAGATCACCTCCCCGGAGTCCAGCACCATGGTGTAGGCGAGTCGCAGCGTGCCGTCGGCCGCGCACGTCCCGTTGACCGTGCCGCGCCGTACTTTGCCACCGGTGAAGTCCGCCCAGACCAGGTCGCCGTCCTGGCGGTAGCGTGAGAGGACGCCGTCGTTCGCGCCCACCTTCTGGAACAGCCTGCCCTCGTAGTTCATGATGCGTCCACGTCCAGCAACCCGGTCGGCATCTCCAGAACGGAGCCCGGAGATTTCCGGGCGATCTCGTCGGCGTCCACGACGATCATGGCGCTCGCCGTGGTCAGGCGCTCCTCGCAGGTGGTGACGTCGTCGGCCTGGCACACCACGAAGGAGTGGCGGGCGATGTAGCCGCCCGGAGGCAGCCGCAGTGTGGTCCCGGGGGCGACCATGGCGGACACCGTGACCAGTCCGGGCGCATCCTCGGGTACGTGCACGGCGCGGACCAGGCAGTCGTGGTCGGGGTAGCCGAAGCGGATACCGACCACGCCCGCTCTGAGCCGGGCGGTGTCGGGCCGCTGTCCCAGGGCAACGTCCACCATGACCTCGCCGGGGTCGATACCCGTGGCGATCATTCCGAGGAACGGAATCAGGTCGCCCCCGACCCGGCCGTTGATCTCAATGATCAACGGGCCGCGTTCGGTGAGCCGGACCTCCGCGTGGGTGATGCCGTCCTCGATACCGAGTACTCGGTGTGCCTCGGCCAAGGTGTCGAGCAGCTCTCGGTCCTTCAGTAGGGGATCGTGGGCGTGGACCACGTGCCCGGTCTCCTCGAAGTAGGGGTGGCTGCCGGTGCGCTTGCGAGCGATGAACATCGGCAGGCACTCCCCCTTGTGCAGCGCGCTGTCGATGCTGATCTCGGGGCCGACCGCGTACTCCTCGACGATGGCGCCGCCGCGGAAAGGCTCGTCGCCCACCAGGCTGGCGTCGGAGGCGACCTGAAAGGCCTCCACCAGTTCGCGTTCGTCGCGGGCCAGGACGACGCCCATGCTCGCGCCGAGCGCCCGGGGCTTGACGACGACCGGGTAGCCGATGCGCTCGGCGGCGCTCCGGGCCTCGCTCAGGTCGGCCGCCATGGCGAAGCCGGGTTGCAACAGCCCTCCCGCGGTCAGCCGGGTGCGCGCACTGTACTTGTCGCGGCAGCCCCGCACCCCGGGGATACTCAATCCGGGCACTCCGAACTCCGCTGCGAGTTCAGCGGCGGGCATCACCAAAGGCTCGTCCCAGCAGAGGATTCCGACGACGGTGTACCGTGAGGCGATCCCCCGGGCGGTCCGGCCCAGGAGGTCGTGGTCGAACACGTTGACCACGGTGATCTCGTCGAAGTACTCGTGCTGCCAGGTCGGCTGAAGGTTGTTGATCAGCACCAGCCGGTGCCCCGCAGCGTGGGCTCGCGCCGCGGCGGACCGGACGAGGTACTCGCGGTAGAGCTTGAGTCCGCTGCCGATCACCAGAAGCACACTCTGGGAATCGTTCATCTCGGGTTCCTTCCTGTCGTTGTGAGGGGTGGCTGCGACCTGCTCAGCGCACCGACGATGTGGTCTGCGACGAAGGGCGCGGTGCGGAATCCGTCGCCGCCGCTGGCGGCGCGCGCCCAGACGGCGGGGCCCACCTGCGCGAGATGTGCGCCCGCAGTGTGGGTGTCGACTGCGTAGTGACAGCGCTTCACCGCGACGACCGTGTACCGGTCCATGTCCGTCAAGGGCTGTGCCGCCAGGATCCGCGCGCTCCACACGTGCTCGTCTTCGTCGTCCTCGTCATCCACACCGGACACCTGCCGGCAGGCCGTGCTGCTGCTGACTTTCACGAGGGTGCCGTCTCCGGAGGGCAGCATCCAGGCGTCGCCTCGGGTACCGATCCGGCCGGCACTGGGAGCGGTGTCCCACCAGCGCGCCACCTCATCGGGGGCGCGGAGATAGACCATGGTCTGCCGGTACGTCACGGTCGGCGTGTCCACGAGAGCACTGGACCACGGCCCGCAGGCGACGAGGACCAGGTCTCCCTCTTCGACGGTGTCGTCGGCCAGGGTGACCCGGCCCGAGTCGGCGTCGACCGAGGACACCGGGCACCAAGGTCGTAGCCGCACGGCGGGGTGACGGCGCAGCCACCCGGCCGCCGCCCACAGCACCCGGTCGGCCAGCAGCACTCCTGCGTGGGGTTCCCGCAGGACGGCACCGCCTTCAGGAAAACGAAGATGGGGGTACGCGTCCGGTGCGACCACCTCGACAGGTAGTCCGGCGTCGGCCCCGACGGCGACGGCCGCCGCGGCCTTTGCCGCCGGCCATCCGGTCAGCACGCCGACCCGGCGGTAGAACCCGGCGCGCGGCGCAGACCCGCACAGGAGGTGCTCCAATTCCAGCCAGCGGTGGTGGGTCTCCGCCAGCCGCCGGGTGGCCTCCGGGTCGGTGGGGTTCACTGTTCGCAGAGCCCGGTGCTGGTCGAAGGAGGTCGATCCCGGGTCAGGGACGGCGCCCCGTTCCAGCACGGTCACCTGGTGTCCGGCGAGCGCGCATCGGACGGCGGAGACCAGTCCGGTGACGCCGGCACCGACGATGACCACCTTTTGGCCCTGGTCCTGACCCTGGAGCGGAGGTCGGGAGAGCGTGCCGACGTTCACCTCATCCCGCCCATCCGGTCAGGCGAGGCAGGACCCTCGGGACGACCGACATGGTCTCTCCACCCGCTCCGATGCGCGTGTCCGGCAGCGCCTTCTCGGCCAGATCGATGAGAAGGGGCGCGGCGCACCGGAGTACCGTGTCCACCTCATGGCAGTAGTCGCCCTCCTGCCCCGGTTTCACGGGCCACAGCGCGAGTCGGCTCAGTTGGTCGGTGAGGGTGTCCGCCGCCCGGGTGAGGCTGAAGTATTCCAGCTCGTAGCACGCGGCGAACCGCTCGGCGATCCGTGCGGCGGCGGCGCGCGACCGCTCGGACACGGGCAAGGGCCCGCTGCCGATGAGCCGGTCCACCTTGTCGGCGATCCGGTTCCAGGGGGCGACCAGACGCGAGGATGTCACCCGCGCCAGCGCACTCCGGCTGAAGTCGGTTCGCTGGTTCTCCGGGCTGGTCGCGGCCAGGTGGAAACGGACCAGATCGCGAGGAACCTCGGCGACCAGGTCGTGCCCCCACACCACGTGTCCGCGGCTGGTGGAGAACTTGGCGTTGTCCAGCTCGTAGAACTCGTTGGTGACGAACTCCTCGGGGAGCAGATATCGCCCGTCCGTGGCCAGCAGCATCGCCAGCGCCGCGATGGCGAAGGGGTAGGTGTTGTCGAAGCCGAGGAAGTACACCACCTTCGTGTCCGCCCCGGTGAGTAACAGCCCGTCGTCGGCGGCCTG
Organism: Nocardiopsis sp. MG754419; assembly: GCF_018207095.1. GTDB lineage: Bacteria > Actinomycetota > Actinomycetes > Streptosporangiales > Streptosporangiaceae > Nocardiopsis. The sequence goes on from NZ_QOCZ01000026.1 coordinate 29,772, forward strand.
TGTCCCACCTCGCTCGGACGCGAGCAGACCGCAGTAAAGGCTCCATGCCGCGGGTTCGGCGTTCGGGTTGATCCTCTGGCCAGGGACTTCCGGGAACGGTGCCGGGATGCCCCATGAAGTCGGGTAGGTGACCGGGTAGTCCGGGAGCGGCCGGGACAGCATCTGCCCGATCGTCTGAGCCATATGCGGGCGCATCGCCGAGCCGAATTCCGCGAAGTGCTCACGAATGCGCTCGCGGTAGCGCTCCAACGGCAGCACGAGCACGCTCGCCTCGCGCAGCTCCACGGGTTCCTCGGGATCCAGCGTCGATTTCGGGTCGATCAGGTCCCCCGCCGAGATCGGGTGGCCGCAGCTCTCGCAGAGCCCGGCGCACCCCTCGGTGAGACAGAGCGGACAACCGCCTTTGGCGAACCCGTCCACGAGGTACTCGCCGGTCGCCGGGGAGTACGGGAAGGTCATCGTTCGTAACTCGAACTTGCCTGCTGCGTGGAGCCGCCCCATGAATTCCAGGACCGTGGTGACGAACCGGTCCTCGTCGCCGGTGTAGCCGTCGACGTCCACGCCGACGCTGGTCAAGGTCGAGCTGATCTGTTCCCCCGACTGCGCGACGAGCCGCTCGGGCGGGATCCCGAGCCGATGCGCGGTGGTCACCACGTAGGTCGAGGTGTCCTGGAAACCCGTGGCCAGGAGGGCGTCGCGGCCGGTGGACCGCAGGTAGCGGGCGTGGACGTCGGAGGCGAGAAACGGCCCGGCGATGTGCCCGAGGTGCAGGTCGCCGTTGGCGGTGGGCGCCGGAGAGATGATGAGCGTCGTCCTGCTCATGCGGACCGTCCCTGGTGCTTGGTGACGAACTCCGTGGTCATCTCGGTGTCCCACCAGATGCCGTAGTACTCGAAGTCCTCCGGGCCCTGGTTGACGACCTTGTGCATACAGCCCGGGGGGAGATGCGCGATGTCGCCGGCGGCGAAATCGTGGCGTACGCCGTCCACGTCCAGTTCGGCGCTGCCTGCCACGGCGATGAAGATCTCGTACTCGTGGTGGGAGTGCGGAGTGGACTCGTCGCCGGAGCGCAGGATGCACCAGGCGCCCTCGAAGGGGGCGTTGAGAGCGGGCCACGGCTTCAGGCGTTGGGAGTCCAGGCCGTACACCCGGGTGAGGTCGTCACGCCGCAGGTTGCGGATCTCCACCATGCGTCTCACACCTCCGTTCCGACGTCGACGGTCTCGCGGCGGTGCAGCAGGTCGGCGGTGATGTCCTCGGACCGATGGGCCAGCACACTGATCAAAGAGTCCGCGATGCCGTGTGTCTGCTCGTTGACACCCTGCAGATAGACCGCACCCCAGGCGGAGTCGCCGAGGTCGACGCGGTAACGCCGACTGACGTTGAGGGCGTCGAGCCCCACGCGGTCGGCAAGATCGCGCACCAGTGCGGGCATCCGTGAGTCGAAGCCGGTGCCGAGGAACACCATGTCGCAGCGGAGCGGGGCGACCTTGTCGCTCTTGCGGTCGCGCAGATCGAGTACGACCTCGTCGCCGTCCATGCGGGCGCTGACGACATCCACCAGAGGCGTCACCGTGGATCGCTTCTGCCCCAGCATCTTCTGCTGGTAGATCATGGAGTAGAGCTCGTCGAGGAAAGGCGGCGCCAACCCCGCGTAGTTGGTCTGGTGCATCTCCTCCAGGACCTGGGTCCGCGCTTCGGGCAACATCGTGTAGAACTCGTCGATGAAGGAGGAGTAGAAGAGTTCGTTGCCGAACTTGCTCGTCTGGTAGTCCTGCAGGCCGATGGAGCGCATGATCAGCGTCGGCGCGGAGTCCGGAGCATCCTTGTGCAGCGCCATGAACATCTCGGCGGCGCTCTGCGCTCCGCCGACGACCACTGGCCGCTTGGGTCGCTCGGTCTCCGGCAACGCGGCGATCCGATCGGAGTACTGGGTGCTGTGCACGACCCGCTCCGCGGGCAGACCACGGAAGGCCTCGGGAACGTGCGCGTCGCGGCCCGCGCCGACGACCAGGTCGCGGCACTCGATGGTGTCACCGCCGAACAAGGTGACGGTCCACCCGATGATGGAACCGTCCTCACCATGGCGCGGGGCGATGCGCTCGGCGCGGGCGTTGTAGCGGATCCGGACGTGGTCGAGGCTATCGGCGACCCACTGCTGGTAAGCGGACACCTCCCACCGGTAGGGGTTGAAGGTGGACAGGTTGACGAAGTCGTCCAGCTTCCCCTGTTCGTGCAGGAAGTTCAGGAAGGAGAACCGACTCCGGGGATTGCGCATGGTGACGAGGTCCTTGAGGAAGGACACCTGACTGCGCGCCCAGGGAAGCAGCAGGTTGCGCTGCCATTTGATGTCCGGGTGCTGCTCCAGGAGCAGGGTGCTCTCGGCCAGTTGGTCGAAACCGGATTCCTCGATCGCTACCGCGAGCGCCAGGTTCGATGGCCCGGCGCCGATCATCAGAACCTCAACGTGCTGTTCGGTCACAGTGTCACCTGACTCTTGGGAGGGTGCGTTGGCAGAGATGCTGGGGCCGTTCGGCCCCAGCGGCCGATAACGGCCGCGGACTCGGTCCCGGTGTGCACGGGGCCGTGAAGAACAGGACCGGGGGAGGAAAGAGGGCAGGGCTGAGTGTGGGTCCGGAGCATCGGAGCAAGCGCTGCGGCGGACCTGGCGGGGTCAATCCTTCTTGGCGGGACCGGTTATGCCGAGCGAGAGCGCGAACGAGGGCTTACCGCCCAGCAGATAGGCACCGGCGGACTGGAGGATGCGGTCTTGGGCGACGACGTGTTGGCACATCGTGTTGACGTCCCGCAACCATCGGTCCATGGGGGAACGCTGGTAGATCGAACCGGTCTGCAGCAGGTCGTACAGCCTCGATACGATCGACCGCGCGGTCTGGAAGGCGTGCCGACGGGAAAGCGGGAGGGCCGCCCGCTCGTTCGGAGTGAGGGCCTCAAGGGCCTTTCCCGCGCTGAGCACTTCGTGTTGTCTGCGCAGGGCGGCGTAGACCCCGTGTCGGGTGGCGGCGAAGTCCGCTTCGCAATCGGCGATGGTGACCTGGGTTCGGTAATCGTCGGCCATGGCGCCGGAGACAGGGCTCACGCGGGTCGAGGCGATGCCCCGGACATGGTCCAGCGCGGCGCGGGCGACGCCGAGCGCCACTCCGGGCATATTGCGCATATGCACCTCGGGCTGCGCGAGCGGGCCTTCTCCGTTGCGCACGGTGTCGAAGGTGACGATTCGGCCCGTGGGGACGAACACGTCGGTGATCGCGTAGTCGCAACTACCACTGCCCGCGAGGCCGGTGGTGTGCCAGGTGTCGATCACCTCGACGTCTGAGCGCGGGACGAAGAACAGCTTGGAGTCGTGCGGGTCACCGTCGGGGCCGGGCTCGGGCTTTCCGTCACGGTAGACGAACGCCCCGGAGATCACCCAGTCGGCGTGCGTGATGCCGCTGCCGAACTGCCAGCGACCCGTCAATCGGTACCCGCCGGGAACCAGTTCCGCGCGCCCGGTCGGGAACAGCAGGCCTGCGGTGCTCATGTCCAGACTGGCGAACATGTCCTTGGCGACCGACTCCGCCAGGAACTGAGCGTACAATCCGGAGTCCGAGCCGATCATGGCGCACCAACCGGCCCCGGCGTCTCCATAGGAGAGCGCCTCGATGACCTCGGTCTGTTCCATGGAATCGAGTTCGGGGCCGCCCCAGGCGCGGCTGAACCCCATGCGGAACACCCCGGTGCTCCGCAGTGCCTCCACGACATCGGCGGGCAACCGTCGTTCGTGCTCGATCTCGACCGCTCGCTCACGGAGCATCGGCGCGACGGCCTTGGCGCGGGCCAGGATCTCCGCGGCGGTAGAGGCGGGAACCCCCTCCAGAGCACTCTTTCCGGCCGGGTTCGGCTGGACTCGTATGGTCGTCATTCGCTTGTATCTCCTCGGCTGAGCTGATGTGTCCGATTCAACTCAATGAGGCGATTGAACGAAAGGAATGACCGAGACGGACAATCAATCGCGATTAACGATACGAATGGTCACGCCGACCGCACTCGGCGTGACCGCTCGAACTCCGGATCAGGAGGAGAAATAACCGTTCAAGGTACCGAAATCGAGTGCCTGGTCGAGTTCGCCGTAGGTCCCCTTGGACAGCACCTCGACAGCGGCGCGCTCGGCGAGAGCGTAGGCCGACTGAGCCACTGCGGTACCCAAGCTCACCCGGCGCACCCCGGCGGCCTCGAACTCGGCGACGGTCGGCGCGCCGGGGCCCGCCATGACGTTGACGGGCAAGGGGGTGGACGCGACCAGCGATGTCAGGACGTCCAGGTCGACCAATCCGGGAACGAACAGACTGTCGGCGCCGGCCTCGGCGTACGCTGAGGCGCGAGCGACCACATCGTCGAGCCGCCCGTGAGCCTCGCCGATACCGAACAGGAAGACGTCAGTGCGCACGTTGATCACGAGATCGGCGAGCCCGGCCCGCTCGGCCGCGGTACGCGCCGCACGCAGTCGCTCCGCCTGCTCCTGCGCAGTGAACAAGGGGCCACCGGGTGCGTGTGAGTCCTCGATGTTCACACCCACGGCTCCGGCCGCTACGACGGCCTCGATGGTCGTGGCCACGTCCCCAGGAGCATGGCCGTAACCCCCCTCGACGTCCGCGGTGACCGGAACGTCCACCGCGCCTGCGATCCGCCGGACCTGCTCGACCATTTCTCCTCTGGTCAGGATCTGACCGTCGGGGCGGCCGAGCGACCAGGCGACCCCGCCACTCGTCGTGGCGATCGCCTTGGCACCGGCCGCCGCGATCGCGGCGGCGCTGGCGGCGTCCCACGCGTTGGGCAGGACGAGGACGCCGTTGCCGTGTAGTTGCCTCAGAGATTTCGCTTTGTCCTGCTGGGTGTTCGCGACCACGTAGCATTTCCTCCACACTGCGATAAGCGGAGACTGATTCCCACTGGGAGAGCAGAACCGTAGCAGTGTTCGCGAACGACCGAAGCTGTTTGGCCAGGTTCGGTCGAAAGGCAGGACGGCCGCTTTCATTCTGATTATCGGAGCCGGAGAACCAGGCCCCCTCAGGTGATCACCCCCGCTCACCAGATGCGCACAGCCGGGCCTACTCAGGGTCGACCTGGCCACCGGACGAACAGGTGCGGTAACCAGCTGTGTGCTCCACTCGTGCTCGGCGGTTCCGACCCTGGACGTCGGCTCGTGGCACGGCGTGGATCAGTGCGTCGGGAGGATGCGCATTATGCGGAACATAGAGGCGCGAAGTGTCGGTTTCATCGGGTTACCGCAGGTTCTCATCCTGCTGAATACACCAAAATAATCCCTCGTCATAGAGCCACTTGGCCTCAGCTCAAAAGATTCCAAGAACCGATGGGACCAAGGTGAGGCCGAAGCGGGACCATGCCCTCCACTCGCAGCGCAGCCATGCCCGCCCTGACGGGCTCGCTCCGAACCGCGCAAAGTCGGCCGAGAAGTTCGACCCGTGGGTCTCACCTACTAGGAACGGCGGCACCGCATAGACCCGGAACTCACCCCACATCCAGCGACACCTGTTCCTCACGAATGACGGGAGGCGATCCCGCACACGCCTCGCAGTCTCCCCCACACCCGGTACAAGACAGGAGCGGGCGATCGACCTGCTCAAGCAGAACCGGGCGGTCGCGACCCGTTATGACAAGCGGGCCGCGGTCTTCGACGGGGCCGTGCAGGTGGCCTCGATCAGGAGCTGGCTTAGCGATCTCACCCGATCAAAAAACAGTGCCTCGACCTTCACCTCGGGCAACACGGAGAATGACACGCTCCGACCCCCTCTGAGACGGGTCGGAGCGTCCGCGTGTGGGCCTACTCGGTGATCTCGATGGCCGCGGTCTGTCCCGTGTCGCTCCACGTGGCGGTCAGCAAGCCGATGCCGAGTCCGGCGCCGGTCTCCATCTCGAAGGGGATGCGCACCTGCGCGGTGCCACCGGGGTTAACGTCGGTGTAGAGGACGTCGTCATCGTCCAAGGCCATCGCGGCATCGCTGTGGTAGGCGAACCGACTGCCGTCCGTGTCAGTGATCTCAGAGTTGTCGATCTCCGGCGTCTGCGGAGCGCTGGAGGCGTTGACGAGCTCCACGTCGAGGATGACGAACTCCCACCCGTCCGAAGCGACGGCGTTGGAGTAGGAGCCGGACACCGACGCGGCGCGCTCAATACCGGTGATGGTGATGTCCCAGATGCCGTCGGTGGCCGACTCCGACATCGGCACGGCCTCGGGAAGCTCCTCCGCAGAGACCTCGTGGGGGTTGTCCTCGTAGTCCTCCATTGCCTCCATGTCCCCGGAAACGTCAGCAGTATCGAACTCGTCCGCGGTGTCCTCGAAAGCGGCCTGGATGCTGGCAGAGATGTAAGCCTGATTGCCTACCCATCCGAGACCGAAGCCGACGACGAGCGCCGCGACAGCGCTGACTACGCTGGCGATCCATCCGGTCTTGTTCACTGGGTTCTCCTTACTGGGGGCCGGGCAAGGAGCGGGGGCTGGCGGCCGGCAAATGGTCGGGCAAAGAACATTACCCCGGTCTTCGGACACCTCGGGGAGGTTTCAGGGGGATCGTCCTACATTCTTTTCAAACCGATTGTGGACTGCTCTGTCGTGGTGTTCGTGGTGCCAGCGTGTTCTGGTGGCGTGCCCTCCAGCGTCCGTGGGGCGCCGGAGTCAGACACATGAGCATGAGGAGGTGTGATGCTTTCGGTAGGCACGACCGCTCCGCCGTGTGTGAGGTCCACAGCCCAGGTCGTCTCGTGGCAAAGGCCCAGGACATCGGCGATCAGGGTGAAAAGGTCGGGCTCGTCATTGGCCACCCGGCGAGACATCAGGTGTCTGCCCTGCGCGTCGATCACCACGCAATGGAGATGCGTCTTGCCGATGTCCACCCCGGCCCACATGCGATCCATCGCTCCTCCGGCGCTCGTTTCCGTCGTGCCCGCAGACCACCTCGCCGGCAGGTCCTTACACAGCGATCTGTTCGCAAATCCCAATCCGCGGCCGAGTCGTCGCAGGATGCGAGGCGGCCAGTCGTAAGAAGCCATGGGCGGCAGACCACTGAAGGCCACACCTCCCACCCCTCGGACGGTCCAACCCTACGAACAGCTGAACCGAACCGATCACCAAGGTAAGGACCACTGACCAGGGCACACATTTCCCATCAACGATCCGGCGCACGATCCTGTTCCGTTGCTCCTCACGTCCCGACCCCGAGAGAAGGAATAGCGCGGCTCGATCATGGGCCGGATGTTCCTCAACCCCCGATATGTGCAGGGCGACCAAGTGCGCGTTGGCGGTGGCCGGGGTCCGTCCGGGTACGGTCTTGAGGTGGGGCGGTGGTCACGGGCAGCAAAGGCGCACGTGCGCCTCGGCGAGCGGATCGCCCCCGGCCGGGGCGGCGTCGGCCGGCCAGGCCAGGAAGCGACACACAAGAGGCGTGGGTGCGGCGGGTGGGCTCATTCAGCGGCGCCGGATCGACGGTTCATTCCACGGTAGTGGGAAGTCCGAACATCACTGTCTCCGCGGGGCGGATCGAAGGTGTCTGAGCGAAGACGTCCCCGGTGGGCAGCGATGTGTGGCTGAGGAAGGCGGCCGCTCCCTGCTCCAACTGGTTCGCGCCCAAAGGGCCGAGAATGATGCTGCCGTCTCGGGCGTCAATCGCGGACACGACCCACTCCCCGTCAGTCTTGGTGCCACCATAGAGGAACCCCTCGCGCACGGCCTGCCGGTTGTTGGAAGCCAGGGCGACACTCTCCCCCGGCTGCCACGCATCGGATCCGTCGCTGATGTGGATCGCATTTCTGTCACGCAGGACGAAGACCCCGCCGAACACCTGGGGGACGCCGGAGTGCTGGGTGTCGCCGATCACGATCGACAGGCCACTGTCGGCGTCAGGGGCCTCACGGCGCCAGAGTTGTTCCCCGGCCGGGTCGAAATCGACCAGCGTGGTAGCCCCCCACTTCCGGGCGTAGGGAGAGCTGTAGGTGTCGATCTCCACCACGGTGGCTGTTTCATCGACGATGACGTTGTACACCGCGTGCGCATCACCGTCGGCGTTCGCGCGTGGGGCGGGCAGCGTCGCCTCATGGATGAGGCGTGCGTCCACCGAATCGTAGACGGCAATGGCCGGCCCCCTGGTCAGGACGAGCCGACCGGCTCCCAGCACGGCCTGCTCGGTGGGAGTGTCAGCAGAAAGAGACAGCACACCCCTGGGTTCCACCAGCGTCACGTCTGCCAGAGGGGTCGAGTCGACGTCGAAGGTACCCGCGGTGCGACCGTCAGCGATGTCCAGAAGGCTCCAGGCGGTGTCGAAGACCGCGACGCGGTCGGGGGTGGAGAGGTCGACATCGATGTTCGTCAAGCCCGTGGCGCACCAGAGCCGATCTCCGGTCTGCATGTCGACGGCGAGCAGGGCATCGCGCGAAAGACCGAGTCGGCCTCGGCCCTGATCATGGTTGAGGCGGACGAGCAGTGTCTCGCCGAGGGCGTGCACGCGGTCGCCATGGATCCTTCGCTCACCATCGTCGCCCGTCCTGCCGAACGCCTCGTCGATCCCTGCCTCCAGCGTCCACTGCACCTGGCCGCCGGCGGCGTCATAGACACCGAGACCGTCCACATCCACCATCACCACCGAGGTGGAGTTGCCGGTGGCGACTTCGCCCCAGTGCGGCACCCACCAGGCGGCCTTTCCGAAGGCCGCGTTGCCCTCGAACTCCTCGGCCGCGTCCAGCATCGGCGAGTCCTCGTGCCCGGCATCCCGCTGGTCCAGCGGGCGTGCGTCCGGCCAGGTGTCGTCGGCGCCCTGCTGCACGGTGGGTCGCGGGCACAGAGTGGCTCCGGCTGCCGGGGACCAGTACCAGGGCGACAGTACTCCGGCGAAGACCGCCGTGGCCGTCGCGGCGGCCGCGACGCGGGCGGTAATTCTTCCCACGCGATCTGGACTCTCGTTCACCAACCTGCTCCAAGTCGGCACCCGTGCGAGGATGTCGGCCGCGATGAGCGCGATGACGCCGAAGGCGGGCGGGGCGGGCCAGACGGCCCAGGCCGCGGCGGCGAAAAGCACGATCTCTCCGATGACCAGCAGGGGTCCTGGCACACGGATGAGGGATGAGCCGTCGCGGCGGGGCACTTGGCAGGCGATCAGGGCCAGTAGGGCGGCCGCTGCGGCCCCGGTTGCGATGAGCGAGACCGCACCGAGCGTCCTGACCACCACCGCAAGGCTCGCGAGCAGCGCCGCAGCGTGGAGAAGGGACCGGCCAGCGCGCGCGAGCGTCCATGTCCTGACAGATGGTGGCGGGGGATCGGGGGGCATATAGGGATTTTCCCTTGGCGCGGTTGCCTGCCGTTGGTGGTCGGGGCGTGAGGAACAACGGAACAGGATCGTGCGCTAAGCGTGGGTTTTCGTTCCGATGTTCCTCAACCCCCGAAGCGCAGTAGCTCAGCTACCTGACGCCCTGGCCGTTGCCCCCTGCCGGCTTATCTGGTCCGATCCCACCTACGCCTGGATGCCCAGACCGTCCCTGCCGGATGAGACACTCAGCCCTCATCCCCCGGACGAGAGGACGGCCCGTGCCCGCCGTTGACGAACTCATCGACCTGCTGTTCCCCGACGGTCCTCCGGAGCCGGCCGGACCGCCGCCCGCCCTGCCGATGCCCTCGGACCTGCGCGAGTTCTTCACCCGGATCGGTCACGACGCCGTGGAGGTGGATAACCGGTTCGGCTTCAGTATCAACCAGGGGCTCCCGGAGTACTCCGCGGGACGCCGCGAGAACCTCAGGCAGGTGTACAAGACTGACGTCATCGCGATCCGGGGCGGCCACGAACAGAGCCGGCCCGGTGTCGGCAAGGCCGAGGGGGACTGGGACGTCGTCATCGATGACCTGCTGCTCCTGGGGTCGGACGACAACGGCAACGACCTTTATCTGGAGGCTGTCGGCGACCCCGATGGTTGGGCGCTGGTCGCCGACGGCTGTCGGAGCTCCGTCTGGGCCCGCCACACCGTGACCGCCACCGACTACCTCTACGGCCTGCTGTCAGGCTCTCTCCGGTGCCCGGTCTTCACCCTGGACGACTGGCCCCGGTCCCGCTTCGACGTCGTCGTCCGCCACCGCTGAGCGGGGACGAGGAGGATTTCTACGGGATCTGGCGGTAGCGCTGTGACCTGCCCGCCCCCGCAACCGATGGTTGCGGGGGCTTTCTTGTGCCCACTTGGCGAGACGCATCGTCTCTCCAAGGCCGCTGACTGGGGGTCGAGGCACATCGGAAACGAAACCCTACGCTTAGCGCACGATCCTGTTCCGATGTTCCTCAACCCCCTGACCGCCACAGAACAGAACCGCACGAACCCCCATCAGATGGATACGAATTTCCGAAATGACCGCTGGCGAGCAACAACCCCTAGAAGGAGGTCCCGGTGACCGAGGCCGTGTTCCACACACGGGACATCCCCCCGGCCGAGCGGCTTGGGTACTGGCAGGAGTGCGTGGCCAGGACCCACGCCCCGCTGGTGCTCAGCAGCGACGAGCCCCACACCTTCCAGGCCTACCAGAAGCTTCTCGACCTGGACGGGGTCCTGCTCTGGCCCAGCATCTTCCGGCCCGTGGTCTTCACCAGAACCCGGCCCCTCATCCGGGGCTCGGACCCGGAGAACCTCCACCTGACCCTCATCTTCCGCGGGCGCCTGGAAGGCGACTTCGGTCGCACGTCGGTCGATGCCGGGACGAACGAGATCAGCGTCATCGACTCCTCCACACCGTTCTCCATCCGTGCGAGCCGCGGACACGTGGAACAGCACGGAATCGGACTGGAGATCCCCAGGTCCCGGCTGACGCTCCCCGAGAAGTTCATGGGCCGGATCGCTGGAGCGAAGTTCTCAGCCGCCTCCGGATACGGATCGCTGACCAAGAACTTCCTGCGCACCCTGGTGAACGACCCGACCGGCCGCGGCCCCGGTGACGCCGACCGCCTCTCCACGGTCCTGTGCGACCTGCTGTCCGGCATGTTCGCCCAAGCGCTGGAGACCGAGGGCCTGCTGCCACCGGAGACGCGCAGACAGACGCTCCTGATCAGGGTCAAGCGCTTCATCGACGACCGGCTGGGCGATCCTGACCTGGACCCCTCCATGGTGGCCACCGCCCACCACATCTCGGTCCGGTACCTGCAACGGATCTTCCAGGAAGAGGGCGACACCGCTTCCACATGGATACGCAAGCGCCGACTGGCGCATGCCCGCCACGACCTCGGCGACGAGGCCTTGGCGCATGTCCCCGTCTACCTGATCGCGAAGAAGTGGGGGTTCTCCGGCGCCGCGGTGTTCAGTCGGACGTTCCGCGACTTCTACGGCGTCTCCCCGAAGGAGGTGCGTCCAGGACGCGCTGACGAGTGAACCCGCGCACCAGTCCGGGATGCCGCTAGTGTATTCCTTGACCTGGTGCGCACGGCTTCTTGACCTTCATCGACATGGCCTCTGGAGATGCTTAGCGTCGGCAGGGACCGCTGTTCCTCTCCCCGGTAGGCGCCCGCCTGCCCAACGCTTCCCGGAAAAGGACACTTACCGTATGTCCACCCCAGAACACACCAGCGGCACATCCCCCAAGCACAGACGCCGATGGTGGATCATCGGGTCGGCCGGAACGGCTCTGGTCGTGATCGCCGCCGGTGGGCTGATCTGGTGGAACATTGACTCCCCCGACCACCGCACCACCAGCGCCCTGGACGAGCACCCCCTCGCCCAGACGGCTTCGCAGCAGGGCTGGGAGTGGACCCCGCCGGAAGGTAAAAAGGTGGTCGGGGTTATGCCCATCCCCTCCGGGGTGGCCGTGCAACTCTACGACGGCGTCATCGCCCTGGACGGGGTGACCGGTGAACCCACCTGGCACTACCGACGCCAAGAACCGTCGCTCAGGGCCGCCTTCACCACCGAGGACACCGCGCACATCGCACTGACCTTCGGCAAGAAACAGGCCGACAGTCGTCGCCCGAACGATCCTCGCATAGAGGATCTGCTGTTGTTGGATACCTCAACCGGTCGGATCGTCGCGGAACAGGAGATCGAAGAGGTCGGACGAGAAAGGTCGAAGTACAACCCGGTAGAGGGGGCTGAGGGGGCGCGCCAGGCCCTGTCCGCCGCTGGAATCCACCATCTCACGGACGACGCCCGCATCGAATTCCGTGCGGGGTTCACCGCGCGATCCCTCACCTTCCGTGCGGGGTTCACCGCGCGATCCCTCACCGACGGCACGACCCTATGGCAGAACGACACCGTCTTCCCTTGGAGCGACGAGGACGACTCGATCTCGGACGCCTACTTGGGACAGACCGCGGTGGTGGGGAACACGATCTTCGCCGGCCGCTCCACCGTGAGCAGCAGAAGCGGCCTAATCTGGGACTACGAACTCATCGCCATGAACGCCGACACCGGTGAACTCCGTTGGGAACAGTCCTGGCCCATCGGCGACGGCCGGTACAGCACAGACCCCACCTTCACTCTCGGGCCGAACACCCTCGCCCTGCGCCTCTACATCGAGGAGCAAGGCAGGGTCATGGATCTGGAAACCGGCGAGGAACTCAGCACCGACCCCTGGCCCGAAGAGGGCGGCCTGCTCGCGCTGACCGAAGACGGATACGTCGCGGCCGACCAGAGCTTCGACGACCGGGGCATGTACTACCACGACCACGACGGAGAACTCCGCCACCGTCTGGACCCGGACGGTGTGAACCTCGAAGGCAACCACACCCTGGCCCTGCCCACCACCGAATCCTTCATCGCCCTGGGACCCGACCCCGACGACACAGACGACGCCGGCCGCGGACTGCTCACGGTCGACGACTGGGAAACCGGAGAACGCACCGCCTCCCTGCCCGTGGACTGGACACCAAGAGGAAACAAAAGGCTGACCACCTCGATCGTGTGGTCGGCCGAAACCACCCCGTTCCTCCGGCAGGCCCCCGGCGCCATCATCGCCCTGGACCGCATCACCGGACAGGTCAGCGCGTTCACCCCTTGATCCCTCTCTCACGGCCGGGCCCATCATCGGGTACGAGCTCAGCTCCTTGGACTGCCTCGTTCGTTGAGGTCGGTATGGCGCGTCTCGGATCGAGGAAGCCGCACCCCACCCCGAGTTCGCGCAGGAACCTCACCGCCAAGATGGGCCGGTGACATCTCTGGCACGCCGCCGGCCCACAAACTCAGCGAGCACTCCACCCCGGTCCAGATCCGCCGCTGACCAACCGCCCCCGCAACCGATGGTTGCGGGGGCTTTCTTGTGTCCACTCAGCGCGACGGGGGCGAGGAACGTCGGAACAGGAATGCGCGGTAAGGATCCCCGGCTCAAGCGCTCTGGCCCTCCCGCGGCGCCTGGGCGATGACCAGAGCGCAGCGGTTCAGCACCGTCAGCAACACGTCTTGGGCCACCTCTCCCCCTGGTCCATCGGGGGTGTTGGCGGTCTGCCACAGTGCCGCGGTCATCTCGGTGTCCCGGTTGGCCAGCGCGGCGAAGACCCGGTGACCGAGCGCGGTGCCCGGGCCGATGTTCTCCAGCTCCCAGACATGGCCGGTGCGCGGTTCACGGTCCGCGCACGCCGCCATGCCCACGGGCATCGGCACCATCAGCTCGGCGCCGGCCACCCACCCCGACATCACCCCGACCATGTTGGGGGTTTGCCCCAACGCGGCGTGCAGCACGGTCATCCGGCACAGCGCCTCGGCGTCCCCATGAATCTCCTGAACCGCCGCCCACAACAGGTGAGCGGCGATCTCACCGTCATCCTCAGCATCCCACGCATCGTAGTCGTGGGCCACGCGTTCACCTCCTATGTCAGCTTTTGGGACACTAACCCGCCATGTGCTACCCCACACATGCCTGCTCATGCGGCCGGCGCCCATCGCGTGATGAGACAGACGTTATCGGGCAGCCCAGGACCACGGGCGAGTGATGAGGGGAGTGAAGCACGCCTCGAGGATCAGCCGCGCGTGCTCAAGCACGTCGCGAAGACGGGTGATCGCGGCCCCTTGCCGGCCGTCCTCGGTGGAGATTTGGGAGTCCGACAGGAACGGGGGTGAGGCTCCCGACCGTGGTGTACCTGTCGGCTCCTGGAGCTCGCCGAAGCCGACGTCGCCCCTGCGTTCCAGGCTCTGCGCAGGGTCAGGTACGGCAGTACCTCGCCACCATCGGCGACCACAGTAGCGCGGGTGGGTATTGCAGGTTGAAGTCATGGGCGATGACAACACCGTTGACGTGCATTAACCGTGCGAATTCGAATTCGATTCTGCTCCGAGGGCACCGCCGGATTGCGTCTGATCGCGCCTGACGGTGCGCGTCTTCCTCCTGCTGTCGACGTTGTTCCTTCAATGTGTTGTTCTCTGGCGATTCGGGTGATTTAGCCCTCGCCGGCCCCCAACGTTGCGCCTCCCGGGACACGTATCGTCTTCACCTCTGAACACCTCGGATAGAAGATCCCACGGGGTGGCCACGACCCACTGGAGCAGCACCTCGGTGGTGACGACCAACGCCCGAAGCGCCGCCCCAGAAGGCTGTACGGCCCACCTCGACCCAAGGGGGCGCCCGCACGTGGCGAGCAGGCCGATGGTGGACGGACAACGGAGCCCAAGGAGCGACTGGGGAAACCTCGGGCCCCGCCCGCGTATTATTACAACACATTCCGAACCATCTGAAAAGAACAGATCCGTGCACACCCGAGGCGGCCGCGGCACAAATATGAAAAAAACCATCTCTGACCATCACAAAGAAAAACGAAACCGGCGTGAGGACGTGCGTCTCCTGCCGGGTTCGCTGCGCATTTGGGTACTAAAGTCCCTAGGTTCTGCGCCGCGCAGTGGGAAGATTTTCCCTGGAGCGCGTTGTGCTCCGGTCCACGCGAGATCCGCCCCTGCCCGGGACCGGGTCGAGGGGCTCGCACCACCGGTCGGGTGAGCTCTGACGGGCACGCACACCGTGGTCGTCGCAGCCCCCTGCCAGGAGGCCGTTATGCGCCTGGGCTTAGACCGAGCGGCCGCTCTACGCCCGCATCGCTTCCTCGGGGGTTCTCCATCCGCGATGCTGACGCCTCAACCCTGTAACGAACGAGAGAGATCCTGCCGATGGACCCCTGGCGCTACGCCGTGAACCTGGCCGCGAGCGAGACCGAGCGCAAGGAAGTGGCGGCACTGGTCAACGCCGGGTTCACCGGCAAGTGGATGCCCTTCATCGCCACCGGCCACATCAAGCAGATGTGGGCGGACCTGGTGGGGGCCACTGAGGAGGGTCGTTTGGGCTGGAAGGCCATGGTCGCCGCCGACCCCGCGGCCGGTAAGGACGTGGCGGTGTGCGTCCACACCAAGGACTGGCGGGGCCAGGACGACGTGGCCCGTGTCCTGGTCGAGTTGCGGGCGCTGGGCATCGACCAGCGCCTGTCCTACCAAGAAGAGACGGCCACCAGGATCCTGCTCCAGGGCAAGGGACCCTCGCTGTACGTGGCCGGCCCCGGCAAGGACGACTTCACCCAGCGCCGCGAGGCCTGCACCACCCAAGAGCGGCACATCCACTCCGGATCCTCTGGGCCCGAGGTTGAGCGCACCGTGGCGGAGCTCTTCGCGCGTTCTGAGCCCTACGGGCCCTTCCACACCTGACCCACAAGGGGGCGAACAAGGTAAGCCCGAAAGGGGCATCGCCGGCCCTGTACCCACGCTTAGCGCACGATCCTGTTCCGATGTTCCTCAACCCCCGCAGTCAGGGCCTGTAGCGAGACGCAGCGTCTCGTGAGGTGGGCATGAGAAGCCCCCGCAACCATCGGTTGCGGGGGCTTCATCGTGTGCGGGGCAGGTCGTGGCGCTACCGCTAGATCCTGTAGTAATCCGCCTTGACCCCATAGAGGCCTGTGCCGCGGAGGCCATCCCCCGACCTGGCGACCCTTTCCCGTCAGGGCATCAGATGATCTGCTCGGTCGGGAGGATGGTGATCTCGGTCAGGTTGACGTGCTGGGGAAGCGCGGCCATGAAGGCGACCGTCTCCGCGACGTCCGCAGACGAAAGGACATCAATCTGCTCGATCAGGTCGGCCATGAGCTTGCTCGCCGCCGGATCGGTGACGTGATCGGGCAGCTCGGTGTCGACCATGCCCGGCTCGATCGTCGCCACCCGGATCTTCTTGCGGCCCAGCTCGGTGCGGAGCAGCTTGGAGAGCTGGGTGACGTAGGCCTTGGTCGCCGAGTAGACCTGGAAGCCCTCCAAGATCCGCACGGCGGCGATCGACGAGGTCATGATGAGGTCGGCACTGCGGCCGTCTGCCGCGGCCGACTCCAGGGACGGGACGAAGGCCTGAACGGTGTTCATGACTCCCTTGATGTTGAGGTCGATCTGGGCGTCCCAGTCCGCTGCGACCAGGTCGGTGATGCCGGAGATGAGCTGCACACCGGCGTTGGCGAAGACGAGGTCAACCCGGCCGAGCTCGCCGGTGACGCGGTCGGCGGTCGCCAGGACGGCGGTGCGGTCTGTGACGTCGGTCGGCAGGGCCAGGGCGGTTCCGCCGTCGGCGCGGATACGGTCCTCGACCTGGTCGAGCCGGTCGCCGCGGCGGGCCACCAGAGCCACCTTCGCGCCCAGTCCCGCGAAGCGCAGGGCGGTCGCCTCGCCGATGCCGCTGGAGGCGCCGGTCACCACGGCGACACGTCCGGCGAGCGGGGTCCCGGAGACGAGCTGGGCGGGGGCCTGGGTGTTCTGTGCTGTGTTCATGGCGAGCAGCATGCGACAGGTTCCGCCGGATCGGGGGGTAGCGATACGGCCCCCCACGGGCCAGGGGGTGCGCCGCGCCCCTCAGTAGGCTCGGGGTATGCCACGCAGTGAGTTGGGCGAGTTCCTCATGACCCGCCGTGCCAAGGTGACTCCGCAGGACGTCGGAATGCCCGCGGTGGGCAAGCGCCGTGTCCAGGGCCTGCGCCGCGACGAGGTCGCCGCTCTCGCCGAGGTGAGCGTCGACTACTACCGCCGTTTGGAACAGGGCAAGGAGACCCGCCCCTCGGAGGTGGTCCTGGCAGGTCTCTCCAAGGCGCTGCGGTTGACCGGGGCCGAGGAACGACACCTGTACGCACTCGCCGGGACGGCACACAGGCTCGGCCAAGAGGCTACGATCCAGCCGGTGCCGACCGAGCTGTTGGGCCTGATGGACTCCTGGAACGACTCCGGCGCCATCGTGCTGGACCCGGTACTCGACGTCCTAGCGCTGAACGACCGGGCCCAGGAGCTGTTCGCGGGTTTCAAGGAGACCGCGAACCTGCTGGAGATGGTCCTGCTGGACCCCGAGGGCCGCCGGTTCTTCGTCGACTGGGAGGCCTCCGCCGAGGCGACGGTGGCCAACCTGCGCGACAGCGCCGACTTCGCCGTCGCTCCCGCCCGGCTCCGGGAACTGCTCGACCGGCTGGAGGCTCAGAGCCCGGAGTTCCCCGGCCTGTGGGCGCGCCACGACGTGCGACCCAAGACCCACGAAACGAAGGTGCTGTGCCACCCCGACCGGGGCCTGCTGAGCATCGAATTCCACTCCTTCAACGTCGCCAGCGTGCCGGGGTACCAGCTCCTGATCTACCGGGATAAAGGGGTTGCGAAGGAAACAGGTGCCTTCCAACGCTGAAGGCCGCCCCCGGATCACGCCAGCCTCGCGTCCAGATCCTCAGGGAAGTAGGCCGACAGGTCGGCGCCCGTGGAGAAGCCCTTACGAGTTGGTGCGTGATAGCGGGTGAGGCATGGTGGACCCGCTCGTGGTGCTTGTCGGATGTTCGCGGTGCGGTCGGAGACCAGCCCGGCGATGGCGCGGTAGGTCGCCGGAAGGTTCTCCCTCCGATGGGTCCAGCGCATCAGTTGTTTCCAGCGTTTGTGGTCGGCCAAGGCGTTCTCGACGGTGATCCGATCTGAGGAATGCGCGTGGTGGGGGCACTTCCACCGCTCATGGAACTCGGGCAGAGCACTCTTGTTCGGCTTACGCGGCGGGGTGAGGGCCTGATGCGGGTGGTCGCGCCGCAGACCGAGGTACCCGTCGTCGAGCAGCACCTCCACATCGGGGAAATGCCTGAAGCAGGAGTCGATGCCCTCGGCGCGCACCACGGCGGCGTCGTGCATCCGCCCGGGGCGCATCGCATCGGTCCACAACGTGCGTCCTCGGTGGTCGGCCACCACGGTGGTCTTCATGGTGTTCTGCTTCTTCTTGCCCGAGACGAACGCCCGCCGACCGCCCCGGCCCGCTTGGGGCCTGCGCACCTGGACCTGGGTGGCGTCCAACCGCAATGCGATGCCTTCGGCCTGGGCGTAGGCGAACACGTCCTCCACGGTGCGCAGACGTATCCCTTGCCGGTCGGGGACCGCGCATCCGGGCTCGGCCAACAGCGTGCGGATCTGGCCCACGGCCCGTGTGACGGTGGAGCGGTCCACTCCGAACAGCAGGCCCAGCACTGCGTGCGGCAGGTCCTGACGCAAGTGAATCAGGGTGTGACCACCAGCCGATCGACGAAGACCAGGCGGTGTCGGGGACCCGCCCCTGTGGCCCGTTTCCTCGCCCCGCCCCGGGCTCGGTGCCGGTGGTCCTCGACCACCGTTGCCCAGGGGCGGGCCGGCTCCTCGACGAGCGCGGCCAGGTGATGCTGGGAGATGCCGGTGAACCAGGGATGGGCCAGGACCGCATGATTGAACTTGATCGCCACGACCAGAGCACGCCACGACTCTTCAGTGGTGCCACCCGCCATCACGCACCAACTCGTAAGAGACTCTCTATCTGTGCCGTGAACTGCGGTTCTTGGGTGTTCTGGGCGTAGTAGGAGGCCTCGTACTCGTCCGGTGGAACATGCCCGATCTCACCATGGAGCCGGGTGTTGTTGTACCAGTCCACCCACTCGGCAGTGGCGGTCTCGACCTCACCCGCCTTCTAAACAAGAATCGCAGACCATGGGTCTATATTCTTATCCAAATGAAGTTGCCAACAACATAAAACCAAGCCAATAAAACTACCATGAACAAAAAGAGATGTATTCGATACTCCACCTTGGTCATTGTAAACCGGTATTCTACCGTGTGCTTCCTTGCTCGCAGCAGATAGGCCGCAGACCAAAGAATTGTCAGCGCAATGGCCACTTTGAGCATCGGTCATTCCTCTCAGGCCGTGCGGAGAACTTATTTTTCCGCACGGCCAGTCTGGCAATTCAGACTAACAACTTTGCATGTCGTCAATAGAACCACCGACTCCGATCGCTGCTATAGCGACCAAGCCGACAATAGCCAGCCCCCATGGGCCGGCGGCATCCGTAGCCAAGGCTACAGGTGCACCCAAGCTGGCGACGCTGGAGGCAGTCCAGGCAAATCCAGCCATGGTTGCAAACATCCCAGCGATGCCCCAAGCACACGTATTTAGCCCAGTGGGGTCGGTGTTGTTGATGGGGTCACACCCCGCGCAGGTGTGGTTGTTCAGCTCTTGCCGGGAGGGGTCCGGCTGGGTGAACCCCAGGGTGAAGGTGTCCATGAAACGGTGGGACAAGTGCACGGTACCGTCCTGGAGCTGGTAGGCGCCCGTATAGCCGAACGGGTTCAGCTCCCGCGCATTGACCTTGACCAGAAGGCGAGACGCTCATGTTTTTATTTTAGGATTCATGTTTTTCCTATCTATTGCGCCCCTCTTTTCGCCTTCTTCGGAATTGGATGATTCCACCGGCAATGAATCCGGTTAATGCAATGCTCATGCAAGAAAAAATACGATATCTTCTCTAAGAATTGACCAGGCGAAACCGGCCACTGCGGCAAGAAGTCCAAAAAATACACTATACGTGTCAACACATGAACCCCCATGTGGACGCGGGGATGCGCCGCATTGATAAATTGCGCACCCCGCCGAGGCTAACAATAGTATCCTATTTTGAATGAGCTATAACCCGCTACAGCCGTAGCGCCAACGTAGGTCAGAATTGCAGCCGCCCCAAGTCCACCGGTCACCCTCGACCGCCAGGTCCGCTCCGTGCGTGTCACCGACCGCCTCGCCCCGCTCCAACAAGCGGCCCGGAACTACCGATCCCGGGGAGAGACAGCGGATCTGGCGGCCGAGATTGCCACCCTTCGCTCATCATGAGAACCACCGGCACCCCCTCCACCAGCCCCCGGTTCGCCCTCACCCGAGACCGCGTCCACGACGTCCTCACCGCCCTGTGCACCAAGGCCGGGCTAGGTACTGTTTTTTGAACGGGTCAGGTCACGGAGCCAGATCCGGATCGAGGCCACCTGCACGGTCCCGTCGAAGATCGCGGCCCGCTTGTCATAG
>NZ_QOCZ01000251.1 GCF_018207095.1 Nocardiopsis sp. MG754419
GGGGCGGGGTCTGGGCCGCCTCGACCGGTTCCGGCCAGTCGCCCTTCGTGGGGGTCTCCCAACGGGGAACGTCGTATTCGGGTTCCTCCTGGGCCTCGTCGTCCCGGTTCCGGTCGGAGTGCCCCGGAACAGGGGTGCCCCGCACCGGCTCCTGCGCCGGTGCGGGTACGCGCCCAGGTTCCTCCGGCTCCCATGCGGGGCCCGGTACCGCGGCGGGTGCCGCGGGGACGGACGACTTCCCCAAACCGTCCGTCCGTGCCGTATCCGATCGGTCCGCGCCGAACCTTCCGTGGATCAGAGCGCCCAGGAGGAGCAGGACGCTGAGTCCTGCCAGTCCCAGAGCGATGTACACCAGGATGGTCTCGGCGAACACCAGAGCGGCCGTGATGGCGGCGATGGCCGCCAGCACCGCCACGGTGGCGAGGATGCTAAGGATCACGGGTCGACCAGGGCCTTTACACGTGTTGAGCCGGAGTCTTCAGTTGTTCGGAGCCACATGCCACCGATGGATCAGCGACGCTCGTGCGGGGCCTCGCCCGGGTGGAAACCACCGTGCGGGGTGGGCTCGGGCTGCCCGAACGGGTTGCCGCCGGGAGCGTGCTGCTGCATCGCGGGGGCACCGGCGGACTGAGGAGCCATCGTCTGGAAGCCGCCCGTGGTGTTCGGGTTGAGCTCCACCGACTTGGCCTTCTCCTCTTCGTTCTTCAGCTCGTTGAGCTGACGCTCGAAGTAGTCCTTGAGGCGGCTGCGGTACTCGCGCTCGAAGTCCTTGAGCACGTTGACCTTGTGCTCGAGCTCCTCGCGCTGCTGCACCAGGCTGCCCATGACCTGACGGTGGCGCTCCTGAGCGTCACGGTCCAGGTTCTCGGAGCGGGCACGGGCCTCACCGATGATCTGGTCGGCCTGACGGCGCGCCTTGCCCAGGATGTCCTCGGACTCGTGGCGAGCGCGACCGAGCGTCTCGTCGGCCTCGCGGCGCGCGTCGCTGATCGCCTGGTCGGCGGTCTGCTGAGCCAGGGCCAGGACACGGGCCGCCGTGTCCATGTTCTCCTCACCGCCCATGGCGAGGTTGCCACCGGTCATCGCCATCTGCGCCTGCTGCGGCGCGGGCGGCTGGGGCTGCTCGACGGGGGCCTGGGCCTGCACGGGCTCCGGACGCAGCTGCTCCATCTGCTGGGCCTCGGCCTGCTCCTGCGGCTGCTGGAAGTCCTGCATACCGGCGTTGGGCACCTTGCCCCGCAGGCACTCGGCCAACTTGCCGCGCAGTTCCTCGTTCTCCTGGATCAGTCGGTCCAGCTCGGACTCGACCTCGTCGAGAAAGGCGTCGACCTCTTCTTCGTCATACCCAGGCCGTAGCCGGGTGGTGCTGAACTGCTTGTTCCGCACATCGGCGGGTGTCAGCGGCATGCTCGTCTCCTTGGCGCGCTTGGAGTCTGTCCGTAGGGACGCTACCTGATCGTGACCTTACGGCAATCCAGATCATGACCAAGACCACAAATCGGAATCCGGGGTGACTTTTCCACCCCAACAGTCCTCGTCACAGGCCCGCCGCCATCGCCGCCAGGATGCTCTGGAGGATGATGATGGCGAAGAACAGGATCAGCACACTCAGGTCGAGTGCGATGCTCCCCAACCTCACCGGCTTGATGAACCTGCGGAGGAACCTCAGTGGGGGGTCGGTGATCGTGTACACGATCTCAGCGAGCACAAGCACGAACCCGCTGGGTCGCCAGTCCCTCGCGAAGGACTGCACCATCTCCAGCACCACCCTCGCTATCAGCACGAAGACAAACAGCTGCAACAGGAGGGACAGTACTGACAGGACGATACTCACGGTCGTTCCCCGACCCAATCTCTGGACAAAGTTGATGGTCTAGCTCTGATTGAAGAACCCTCGCTCGGCGATCCGCGCCTTGTCTTCGGCGGTCACCTCGACGTTGGCCGGGGACAGCAGGAACACCTTGTTGGTCACGCGTTCGATACTGCCATGGAGCCCGAAGATCAGACCAGCCGCGAAGTCGACGAGACGCTTCGCGTCACTGTCGACCATCTCGGTCAGGTTCATGATCACCGGTGTTCCTTCCCGGAAATGCTCTCCGATCGTACGCGCCTCGTTGTACGTGCGCGGGTGGAGCGTGGTGATCCGAGCGAGGTCGGCGGTCGAGGCTGTCGTGGTGGTACCACCGCGTCGCTCACCCGTTCCCAGGTAGTC
Organism: Nocardiopsis sp. MG754419; assembly: GCF_018207095.1. Lineage (GTDB taxonomy): Bacteria > Actinomycetota > Actinomycetes > Streptosporangiales > Streptosporangiaceae > Nocardiopsis. The sequence continues at coordinate 2,213 of NZ_QOCZ01000251.1, forward strand.
GCCGGTGTCCGTCACGGTCTCGCCTCGTGTTTCCTCGCCTCGCGGGAGGTCGACGTCGCGGTCACGTCGCTCCTCCGCACCCTCGTCGAATTCGTCGAACTCATCATATTCGTCCGCATAGCGGTGATCGTAACGGTCGTCCTCCACGAGACCGAGGTAGACCGCCATCTTGCGCATCGCGCCGGCCATCTCACATCCTCCGTCGTCCCCGCGGCCTCGACCGCAGCCGACTCGTCCGTCTTACCTGTCCGGGCCCACCGTCGCGAGCGGGCACCCATTCGGGCGAACTCCACAGACAGGCCCCAAGGTCTATGTGGGGACATTACCCCACGTTCGTGCCTCGGGCGCCGAGCAACGCCGCACCAAGACGCAGGTGTGTCGCGCCTCGCCCGATCGCCGCCTCCAGGTCTCCGCTCATGCCCGCGGAGATCATCGTTGCCCGAGAGTAGCGATCCCTGATCCGGGTCGCCACTTGGTAAAGACGGGCGAAAGCGGCGTCCGGATCCCCGCCCAGGGGAGCGACCGCCATCACACCGCCGAGTTCGAGCGCCTCGTGCTCGTCGATGCGCTCGGCGATCCCGAGCGCGTCGGCCGGATCCACCCCGCCGCGCGGCCCCAGAACACCCGCCCGGGCCTCCTCGTCCAGGTCGACCTGCACCAGGCAGGTCAGCCGGCGGCCCGCGTCCGCGGCCCGATCACCCAGCGCACGGGCGAGTTTGACCCGGTCCACCGAGTGGACGACATCGGCGTAGGAGGCCACCGACCTGGCCTTGTTGGTCTGGAGCTGGCCGACGAAATGCCAGGTCAGGTCGAGATCGGCGGTCGCGGCGGCCTTCGGCGCGGCCTCCTGGTCCCGGTTCTCGCCGACGTTGGAGACACCCAGGGAGGAGAGAACGCGCACGTCGCTCGCGGGGTGGGTCTTGGTCACCGCGACCAGGGACACCTCGGCCGGGTCACGGTCGGCCGCGGCGCAGGCCGCGGCGATACGGGACCGCGCGGCCTCGATGTTGGCGCGGATCTGCTCGGTGCGCGCGGGGTCGGTGTGTGACACGGCTGTTCCTTCTGTTCACTGCTGTGGTTACTGCGTTTCGGCGGGAGATTGGCCGGTTCCGGCAACCCGGGTTCAGGTGGTACGGCCGGGTGTGGCGGGCCCGGTGCGCCAGAGGAAGGAGGCGAACCGTCCGGTCGGGGCGCCCCGGCGGTGGGAGAAGAGTTCCGGACTCTCGAGGGTGCAACGACCGTCGTGGGTGATGTTCTCCACCCCGGCGCGACGCAGCTGAGCGGTGACCGCGGTGAGCATGTCCACACCGGTGGTGCCCCGCCGGGTGGTGGAGGCGGCCTCGGGGGTGCGCTCGGCGGTCTGTTCCTGGAGTTCGGGAGGCACCTCGTAGCAACTCCCACAGATGGTGGGGCCGAGGAAGACGGTGAGGTGATCGGTGCGGGCTCCCTGGGCGACCATGGTCTCGACCAGGTTCACCGCGATCGCGTTCGCGGTGCCGAGACGGCCCGAGTGGGCGGCCCCGAGGACCCCCGCCTCGGCGTCGGCGGCCAGCACCGGCAGGCAGTCGGCGGCCATCGAGGCGAGGACGAGGTCGGGGCGGGTGGTGACGACCCCGTCGCACGTGCCGACCCCACCGGGTGCGGTGGCCACGAGCACGTCGGCGCTGTGCACCTGGTTCATCCACACGACGCGGTCGATGTCGAAGCCGAGGTCCTCGGCGGCGCGCCTGCGGTTGTCCAGGACGGCCTCGCGGACGTCACCGGTTCCGAGCCCGAGGTTGAGCGAGTCGAACGGCGCGCTGCTCACCCCGCCCTTGCGTTCGGTGACGGCGGCGCGCACGTCGTGCCCCAGGTCGATGACGTTGCCCATCGGTGTGCCCGTGGTCCTTCCCTCGGCCCTTCGACGACCGGGGCGACCGGCCCCGGGGGCGGCGACGGCCCCGCCACAAGGGTCGGGGCCGCTGACACGCTCGATGGTACCGGTGGGCTTACTTGAGGAACTCCGGGACGTCCAGGTCGTCCGGGTCGTCGAAGATGACCCGGCGTCGGGGCGTGGGCACCTCGCCGCGCCGCTCGGTGGAGTCCGAGACGGCGTGGATGTGGCCCGACTGCGACTCGGTCTCCGGCTCCGCCGCGGACTCCGGCTCGGTCTCGGCCGACGTGTGCTCCTCCACCGGTGCCGTGGGAGCCGCCGGGGGCTCCTGGGCGG
>NZ_QOCZ01000252.1 GCF_018207095.1 Nocardiopsis sp. MG754419
GGATCCGGCGGAACCCCCGAAGAGGCCCCCACCACCGGCGCCGCCGGAGCGTCCGGCCCGCGAGGAACCGAACAACCCGCCACCGCCACCGGAGCGGCCGGAGCGCGAACCTGAACCACCCAGCAGGCCACCACCGCCGGAGCGGCCAGAGCCCGGGGAACCGAACGCCCCCCTACCCTTGGCACCAGCCCCGGCGCCAGCGCCTCGGCCGCCGGCCCCCGCGGACCCGCCCAGGCCGCCACCCCGGCCGGCGGCCGCACCGCGACCACCCGCACCGAGGCCGGCGCCGCGTGCTTTGCGGCCGGCGGCGCCGGTCATGCCGCTGGCGGCCGACCGCGAGGAGCGGTGCCGGCCCCCGGCCGCACCCGAACCGGCCCCGCGGCCGCCGGAGCGGCCGCTTCCCAGGCCGGGGGCCCCGAAGAACCGGCCGGCCTTACCGGCGGCGCCGGTGGTGCCGGCACCGGCGGCGGTGTTCTTCTTGGCCTTGTGGCGGCGCAGCCCGTAGGCGACACCGGCCACCGTGGCCACCCCGGCGGCCGCCACCAGCCCGGCCGGGCCGGCGGCGGCGTAGATGCCGCTGCCGGCCGTGGCCAGCGTCGAGGCGCCGGTCTCCAACAGCGGCGGTAGAGCCGGAGGACCGTCCGGTTCCTCGGCGGTATCGCCGGTCTCGCTGCTCTGCCCGGGTGCCGGCTCCGGGCGCTCCGCCGGCAACGGTGCCGCCTCGGGCACCTCCGCGTCGCGGTCATCGGTCACGGTCACGTCGACCTCCCTCAGAACAGGTTGCTGATGGTCGGGGTGAGGGCGGTGGCGAACCGCCCAAGGGCGTCGGCCCCGCCCGTGACCAGGCCGACGGCCGCCGAGATGAGGCCGGCCACGGACTCGGGGTTAGTGAAAAACCACAGGACCAGGGCGCCGATCAGGCCCCAAGTGATGATCTGAGCCAGGCATCCACGAAGCATGGGGGTCTCCTCACAGGTCGAACAGCGCAGGTTGCGCCGAGTCGGGGGGTTGGGTGGCCAGGTGTTCGTCGACCTGGTCCTGGGCCAGCGGGTGGGTGCGCACGATGTCGCCGGCCCACCCGCAGGTGCACAACGGCCAGTGCAGGGTCCACTCCGGGACCGGCACCGGCCGGATCTCGATCAGGTGGTGGACCCTCACGCGGCCACCGCCACGGAGCGCCCGAACTCGCGTTCAGGCGCCTCGAAGGACCTGCATCCGGCAGGGGGCGGACACTGCCGCCCGTTGCTGGTGGGCAGGTACACGTCCCACACCCGCCCGCACTCTGAGCAGGTATGCCGGGCCAGGTGAGCGCGGGACAGCGCCCGCTCCTGGGCCGGCGTCATGGGCCGCACGGGGCGAGCCAGCGAAGGCCGATACAGGTTCGCGGTGCGCACCCTGTCGCGGCGTGGAGAACGGGTTGAGGCCCACATGAGCTGAGCCGCCACCTCCAGACCCGCGATACTCAATCCCTGGGCCCGGAGCTGGGCTTTGGTGCCCAGGTCGGGGTCGAAGTGCTTCGACCAGCCCCACGGGTAGGTGGGGATGCCGAAACGCGATCCGTCGAGGTCGAGGAAGCGGGTCGGTGCGGGGGGCACGGGTGATCTCCTTCCTGTAGAGGTGCGCTGGTGTGGGGTGACGTCCCGGGCGGGCGTGGCTCGCGGGCTCGATGGCCGCGCGTCCGCCGGCCTCGCCGAGGGGTGCCGGAGTGGTGCGCAGAGCCCCCGCTCCGTTGTGGCGCGGGGGCTCTGGGCACCCGCCGGAGCGGGTGGTCGCCACCCCTGGCGGCTGGTGCCGCCAGGGGTGGCGGAAGGGGTGGCTTCAGGGGGTCAGCAGTCGTTGACCTTGTTGGGGTCGAAGACCTTGTGGCCGTCCCTCCACAGGGCGGTGCGGTGAGTGCGGATGGTGTCGCGCGAGCAACGGATCAGCTTGGACAGCGCCCGGTTGGAGATGTCGATCCCGTAGACGTGGATGGCCAGACGGATCTCCCACCGAGTTCCCTCCAGGTCCGGGAAAAGCCCCAGGACATCGGAGGCGTCCGGGGTGTCCGTCACCCCCTGCCGGTCGGTGTCGTCAGGGGTGGCGGTTGCGTCGTCCACCCCCTGGCTGGCGGCGGTGAAGTCGGCCAACCACCGGGCGGTCTGGTCACCGATTCCGGCGCTCTCGGCCGGAGATTGCTTGGGCTGAGGCCGGCGTCGCGAGAGCGACCCGTCAGGGGTGACGGCCGGGCCGTCAGGGGTGGCGGGTGCCTTCTGCTTCGTGTTGGCCGTGGCGTCGATCTTCGCGATGGCCTGACCGATCGTGGCGGAGGCGGAAGTGTTGATCAGGTACGCCAGACCGGCGAACAACGCGCTACCGATGGAGCACGCGGCCCCTACCGGGCCGGACCCGATCGAGGAACCCACGATGGAGACCAGGAGCGGGGCGGCTACCAGGAACGCGAACAGCTTCTGGGTGTTGTCGTCGACCTTGGCGCCGGCCCGCGCGAGGATGCCGCGCCAGACGATGACGGTCGTGCTCAGCCCTGTCAGGCCGATCTCTGCGAGGTAACCGACCGGGACCGGGCCGCCCATGCCTTCCACCAGCGCGGCCAGACCCATCGCCGATCCGATGCTCAGTGCGATGCTGGCGGTCAGGACGACCCGGCCGAATCGCACCTGGTGTCGGGTCATGTCCAGTACCGTGCGGGCCGGTGAAGTCGCCTTGCGGGCCGCTGCGATAGCCCGTTCGATCTCGGCTTGCTCACCCTCTTTGCGGTCTTCCTCCTCAGCGGCCCGCACCCGACGCCGGTGACTCAGCTCCAGTTCGCGCTCCAGGCGCTGCGCGGTGAGTTCGTCGTAGCGACCTCGGGTGGCTGGGTTGTGCGCAGCATCCTCCAAGACCTCTTGCCCGGGGATGCTAGCCAGGGTCTTGGCGGCCTGGACCGCCTGCTGCACCGAGGCGGCGTCCACGGCCGTCTCCGGGGTGGGCTTCTTCTTGGGCTTGCTCATGGTGTGGGGGTCTCCTCTCAGGCCTGGACGGCCATGACGATCAGGGCTATGACGACGGCCGGGGCCATGATGAACAGGCCGAACGCGGCGATATCGCGCTCCGACATCAGGGGGTCTCCTTTGTGGGGGTGGGCCGGCCGAGCATGAGCGCACGACCACCGGTGATGCGGAGCAGAACGTCAACGAGACCGACCGTCAGGACGGCGCCGACAGCGACCAGAAACCAACCCATCAGCGGCCACCGCCTAGACCCACGGCTCCGGCCAGACAGGACAGGGCGAACGCCCCCAGGGCGCCGGCGAACGCACCGACCGGCCAACCGAGCGTCACCCCCAGAGTGATGACCACGCAGATCAGCGCGGTGACCAGGACCGCCATGACCCATTCGAGAGGGGAGAACATCAGAGCCTCACTTCCTCGGCCCAGGCGTCCACCCGGGCGGTGATGGTCTCGGCTGCGGCGTCGATGCCGGCCGCCAGGCCGTCGTCGTGGTCATAGAGCGGTGCGACCAAGAAGTCTTCGATGTCGGTGTTCACGCCGAGCACCCCCGGGCTTCGTCCACGAGGTCGTCGATGATGTCGGCGGCTGCGGCTTCGCGGGCTGCGCGCTCTTCGGCGCTCTCGCCGTCCAGGGCCGGGGCGAACAGTTCGTGGTCGTGGGTGTTGTCGACGATGTGCGCGAGTACCCGCACGTCCAGGGGTGCGGTGGTTTCGAGGGCCGCCAGGGGCGGCATCATGGTGGGGTACATCGGCGTTACTCCAGTTCCGTGGGTGTGCGAGAGCCCCGACCGGGTCGCTTCCGGTCGGGGCTCATCTGTGTTCAGGAAAAGGTCAGAGGGTCTCGGGCGTCAGGGACCAGAGCTCGGTCGTGGCATTGCCGGACATGCCCTGCTTCCTGGCGTTGTCGAGGAGCTGTGTGCGGACCTGCTCGAAGGCCTCCGACTGTCGGGTGCCGGCGGGGATGTCGACCGGGCCGCGCGACTCGACCAGTGCGTAGTTCATGGCGTGGCCGCCGGTCTGGATCTTCAGGACCAGGACGTAGAAGTAAGTGTTGGTCACGGGCGCGGTGGCGGTCGTGCTCATGGCGTCTCCGTTCGGGAGGTCGTCGGTGGACCCGGGCGGTCCCCGCCCGCCCCCGCGTGCCGAGTCGTGTCGGAGAGCGGGAGCGGACGGGCACCTCAGGGGGTGCGGTGGATGCGGCCATTCCGTTCCGCCCTGGTGAAGACGGAGCACCAAAGGGTTCTTGGTGCCGTGGCCGGTGCCGTTCGCCGTCCCTTGGGAGCTCGGGATGG
>NZ_QOCZ01000253.1 GCF_018207095.1 Nocardiopsis sp. MG754419
CCCCCACACCCACCTCCTCTCGCCGAGCGGACACCCCGGGCCCCTTTCCCGGACGCCCTGACCCGCGCACGCCCCTGTCGGCGAACAGAACGGACACACATGCGACGGCGTACCCTTCTCACCACCGCCACCGCCGCGGCGGGCCTGAGCACCCTGGCCCCTGCGCTCGTCACGCCCGCGGCGGCCTCCGCTGCCACCTCGGGGGCGCGCACCGCCCCGCGCGTGCTCACCGAGACGACCACCGCCACCGACGCCCCGGCCCACCCCGCACGCCGGTTCGACCTGGTCGCGGTCGCCCGCCCGCCCGAGCGGACCTCGGCGGCCGTGCGCTTCGAACGCGCCGACGGGTGGGGCGCCTGGCAGGACCTGCACTTCCACACCGAGGGACCCGACCACCTCGACCCCGTCTCCACGGCGGTGGCACGCGCCCCGGAGGGGGCGACCGGCTACCAGGTGCGCGGAGCGGACGGAGCCGACCTCACCGCGCTGAACCTGCGCGACGGGGAGGACGTCACCTTCGGTGGGCGGGAGCGGGTCACCCTCTCCGCCGAGGGCGACGAGTACCGCACCCTGTCCGGTACCTCCGCGCTACCGTTGCGCACCCGCGCGGGTTGGGGCGCCGACGAGTCGCTGCGCTTCGACGAGGACGGCACCGACCTGTGGCCGGCCGAGTTCCACCGGGTCCAGGCGCTGACCGTGCACCACACGGCGTGGGAGACCACCGGTGACCACGCCGCCGACGTACGGGCCGTGTACGCGTACCACGCGGCGGAACTGGGCTGGGGCGACATCGGCTACCACCTGCTGATCGACCCCGAGGGCGTGGTGTACGAGGGTCGGCACTCGGGCGAGGACGGGGTCCCGGTCTTCTCCGGCCTCCCGCGGCCCGGCGAGGCCGCCTCGGTGACGGCGGGGCACGCCGCGGGGTTCAACCACGCCAACATCGGAGTGTGCCTGCTCGGCGACTTCACCGACGAGCTGCCCACGCGGGCCGCCCAGGACTCCTTGGTGGCGGTCCTGCGGGTGTTGTGCGCCCTCACCGGGGTGAATCCGGCGCAGCGGATCGAGTACGTGAACCCGGCCACGGGCGCGGTCACCCCACAGGAGGCGGTGGCCCGACACCGCGACTGGCTGGCCACCGAGTGCCCCGGCAACGCCTTCGCCGCGGTGTTCGACTCCGCGATCCGGGCGCGTGTGGTCCGCGGCTGGTCCTGATCCCGCCCGGCGCGCGGCCCGGCGGTCCTTCCGCCGGGCCGCGCGCCCGACCCCGGGGTGATGCGGTGGCCGCCGGCCGACCGCTGGGTGCGACGCACCACGCACCGCGGACATGGGCGCCCGGCCGCTCTTCGCCGCAGGTCGCGGCATAGATCACCCGACATTCCGGTTGCGTCGCCCTCTCCGGGCGGGGCTATCGTGAGCGCACCGCCGTGCCGTCGGCGCGCGGCGCGAGGCACGAAAAGAGGGACCGAGCCCACCATGGCCACCGTTCAGAGCACGCCGATCATGCCCGCGGTCATTCTGGAGACCGAGCGGCTCCGTCTGCGTTCCCTGCTCGAACGCGACATCGACGACGTGCACGCCTCGTGTGTGGACCCCGAACTTCAGCGGTGGATCCCGTTGCCCGCCCCCGGCGAGCCCTACACGCGGGAGAGCGCGGAGAACTTCTGTCTGCGCATCGCGCCGTCCATCCGCACCTCGGGCGATGGCCAGCACTGGGCCGTGCTGGAGCGTGAAGGCGACCGGTTCGTCGGTTCGATGGCGTTGATGCGCACCCAGTGGGCCGCGAGGGTCACCGAGGTCGGTTACTGGATCTCACCGTGGGCACGCGGTCACGGCTACGCCACCGAAGCGGTCGTGGCGGTGTCCCGGTGGGCACTCGAACAGGGCTTCCAACGGATCGAGTTGAAGGCCGGCACCGGCAACACCGGCTCACGGCGCGTGGCCGCGTCCGCCGGGTTCGTCCACGAGGGCGTGGAGCGCAACGCGATGCCCCTGAACACGGGCCGCACCGATCTGGCGGTGTACAGCCTCATCCCCTCGGACCTGGTGAGCGGCGGCTGAACCCCGGCCGCCCGGCGACGGGCGGATCGGTGAGGGCACACCGTTCACACCCGCCCCCGGTTCCGCGTCGACTCAACCCCAGACCCGGGAGAGCAGCCACTCATCCGTGGTGGTGTCGTGGCGCAGCTCGTACACCCCCTGAGAGGAGGCCGATCCGGCCTCCACCCGCCAATGCCGACACTCGGGCACCTGCGCGTGCCGAGCCGGCGTCCAGTCCCTGCGCAGGGTCACCCAGTGGTCGATGATCCTGCGTACTCCGTAGACCCTGCCGTCCCACACGAAGCGGGTGGGTCTGCCCTCGTCCTCCACGACCGTGACGTCCGCCCCGTAGTACCGCCCCACAACCGTTCCCCTCATCGACCGACTCCTCTTGGCGTCCGGCGGCGTGCGGGCACGTCGCCGGGGTGCCCGCCCGTGGGGAAGTACGACCAGGCATTCGAACGTGTATTCGAATACTAGCGAAGGGAAGGCCACCGTGGAACTGTTTCCGGCGCGACGACATCACCACCCGTGACGCCCCACGTCAGACCGTGCGCGCCCGGGGACACGGCCTCGTGCGGAGTGTCGGGGCCTCCGAACCGACGCTCACGGACGTCACGGAGGGCCCCTACCTCCTCGTGGGGAACCCGGGCCGAGGAGCGGGGCGGGGGCGGCGCGAGCGACCCTACGCGGACCGCGGGCGCCGAGCGCGCGACGTCGGTGGGTCGAGGTCCGCTCCCCCGACGCGGGCGGCACCCGGGCCCGTCCACCCGCCTGCGCTGGTGCGCGAACACCCCGCCGCCTGCGGAGAGAACCCTTCCGCTCCCCGAGGGATCACACCCCACCGACACGCGCCGAAGTGTGGGCGACAGTACGCTGTTAGGCGCATATCACACGATCTGTGAGGACCCCCGACTGTGACGTCCAACGGCCACGAAAGCGGCAGACCCCTACGCGCGGGGGACCCGCGTGAACTCGACGGTTACCGCATCGTCAGCCGGCTCGGACGTGGCGGGATGGGGACCGTCTACCTCGCCCGGGACACCTCCGGGCGCTCCGTCGCCGTCAAACTCATCCACCCCGACCTGGCCGACGACGAGTCGTTCCGGCGGCGGTTCGTGCGCGAGGTGGACGCGGCCCGCCGAGTGGCCCGGTTCTCCACCGCCGGGGTACTGGACGCCCGTCTGGAGGGCGATCCGCTGTTCATCGTCTCGGAGTACGTGTCGGGCCCCAACCTGGACGAGGCGGTGCGCGCCCAGGGGCCGATGCACGGCGGCACCCTAGAGGGCCTGGCGATGGGGGTGGCGGCGGCGTTGACCGCCATCCACGGTTCCGGGGTGGTCCACCGCGACCTCAAACCCGCCAACGTCCTGCTGTCCACGGTGGGACCGAAGGTGATCGACTTCGGCATCGCCCGCGCCCTGGACGGCGCGGGGGGCGGGATCACCCGTTCCAGCCAGCTCATGGGCACCCCCGCCTACATGGCGCCGGAGCTGATCCTCGGTGAGCCGGCGACGCCGGCCGCGGACATCTTCGCCTGGGGCTGCCTGGTGGCCTTCGCCGGCACCGGCGGCACCCCCTTCGAGGCGCCGACGGTGCCCGCGGTGCTGCACAACATCACCTCGACCGAACCCCGGCTGGACGGCCTGGACCCGAGCCTGCTGGACCTGGTCGAAGGCGCCCTGGACAAGAACCCCGCGAACCGCCCCACCTCGCAACGGCTGCTCGCCCGGCTCACCGGGCAGGAGGACCCCGAGGAGTCCGAGGTGCGGCGCACCATCAGTACCTCCTGGGCGCCGCCGAGCACGCCACCCGTGGAGGGGACCCCTCCGGAGGAGGAGTCGGGCCCACAGGGTTCGCCCGTTCCGCCGACCGTTCCCGCGTCGACGCCGACCGGCCGGGCCCCCACGGACCAGCGGGCTCCAGAACACATGACCTCCTCGGGGCAGACCCCCGGCCCGGTCCCCACGGACCGAGGGACAACGGATCAACGGCAGGGCCCCGGTCCGGAGTGGACCCCGTCGGGGGGTACGACCGCGGTCCCCGGCGGACCGGCGACTCCGCCCACCCCGCCACCATCACCGATGCCGTCGGCTCCGCAGCCGCAGCAGGCCGCGCCCGGTTCCCCGGGGTGGCCGGGCCACCCCGTGGGCG
>NZ_QOCZ01000254.1 GCF_018207095.1 Nocardiopsis sp. MG754419
GGCCCCCCTTTTTTTGTGCCCGGAAACGGGTGGGGTTCTGCCGTGTGGTGTTCCGTTTCGTTCCGCTCGGCTGCGACGGCGGTTCGCGGAGAGGGCGCCGGGTGGTCGGTGTTCTTCGAGGGGAGTGTTTCCGGTTTCGGGCAGCGCGAGGTCGGCGGAGGCCGAGACGCCCCCGACTTCGATGGGACCACGCGCCCCGAACACCCCGCCAGACCCGATCTTCGGGCCTGTGGACACCACTCGATCGGCTCCGCGTCAGTGGGTGCGGGCCGACCGAGGTCGAACCCGCACCCGGCGCGGCCGGGTATCCGTCACCCGCGGTGCCTGCCCTCCAGCGTCAACAGGAACTCCTTGCGGCTCAGCCCTCCCGCGTACCCCGTCAGGGATCCGTTCGCCCCGATGACACGGTGGCAGGGCACGATGACGCTGATCGGGTTGCGGCCGTTCGCGGACCCCACCGCCCGGGAGGCGGTCGGTTTGCCCAGTTCCTCGGCCAGCTCGCCGTATCCGGCGGTCTCCCCGTAGGGAATGGTGGTCAACGCCCGCCACACCCGTAGTTGCCAGACGGTCCCGGACGGGGCCAGTGGCAGGTCGAACCCGCGGAGCTCACCCGCGAAGTACGCGGACAACTGCCGCTCCACCTCGGTGAACGGTGTCCGTTCGGCGAGCCATCCCTCGGGCACATGGTGCGGCGCACCGTCCTTGGGCGGGGTCGACACCCCACCCAGAGCCTCCCCGTCGCCGAACAGCAGCAGTTCACCCAGGGGCGAGTCCATCGTGGTGTACCTGATCGGACCCGGCATCGGCTCCCGGAACCGCACCGCGGTCTCCCTGGTGGGCGGGATCGGTTCGACGGGCGCGGGCAGGTCCAGCGGGAGTGCGTCCTGGTCGGTGTAGGTCATCGTCATCGCCTCTCTCGGCGCTCGTCACGTCCCTTGCGGGGCGCTTCGTCCTCCGGGGTCCCCGGCTCGTCGCCCAAGGACGCCCACAACAGATGGGTCGCGTACGAACGCCAGGGGCTCCACGCCCGGGCATCCCGCCTCGCCGCCGCCGGGGTGAACGGTCGCCCCGCACGTTCCAGGGCCTTTCGCACCCCCAGGTCCGACTCCAGGAACACGTCCGGGTCGCCGAGTCCGCGCATCCGCACGTACCGGGCGGTCCACGGACCGATCCCGCGCAGCTCCACCAACCGTCGTTCGGCCTCGTCCCGGTCGCAGCCCGGACCCAGGTCGACGCGTCCGTCGGCGACGGCCTCCGCCACCCCCACCAGGGCCCGACCGCGTGCCACCGGAATGGACAGTCCGGTCGGATCCGCCGCCGCCAGGGCCTCGGGCGAGGGGAACGTGTGGGTCAGGCCACCGTCGGGCCGCAGAAGGGGCTCACCGAACCGCTCGACCAGCCGCCCCGCCAGAGTACGCGCGGCCCGTACCGACACCTGCTGCCCGAGGACGGCGCGCACCGTGAGTTCGGCGGGGTCCACGTGACCGGGTGCGCGCACTCCCGGCCGCCGGCGCAGTACCGGTCCCAGCAGGGGGTCGGGACCGAGTGTCTCGGCCACCGCCTCGGGGTCGGCGTCCAGGTCCAGCAGACTCCGGCAACGGCGGACCGCGCCGGCAAGGTCGCGTGGTTCGGTCAACCACAGTCGGCACAGCACGTGACCGCCGGCCCGCGCCGGGTCGGTGGCCGGTGACAGCTCCACCGTGGCCGGTCCGTGCGGCAACCGCAGTGTGCGCCGGTACACCCCGTCGACGTACTCCTCGACGCCGGGGACCGCGCGTTCGCCGAGGAAGGCGAGCATCCCGGCCGAGTCGATCGTGCCCCGGTAGGGCAGTCGCAGGCTGAGGGTGCCGGCACCGGTCGAGGTGGCGGCGCCGTCGGCGTCGGCGCGCATCCGGGTGGGGGAGCGGTCGTAGACCGCCCGCATGGTCTCGTTGAACTGGCGGACGCTCGCGAAACCCGCGGCGAACGCGGTGTCGGCCATGGGCAGGTCGGTGGTCTCCACCAGGATCCGGGCGGTGTGCGCCCGCTCGGTGCGGGCCAGGGCCAGGGGCCCGGCACCGACCTCCACGGTGAGCAGTCGATGGAGTTGGCGTTCGCTGTAACCGAGGTCCCGGGCGAGCGCCCCGACCCCACCCCGGTCCACGGCTCCGTCGTTGATGAGACGGATCGCCCGACCCACGACGTCGGCCCGTACGTTCCACTCGGCGGAGCCGGGCACGGTGTCGGGGCGGCAGCGTTTGCAGGCCCGGTAACCGGACTCCTGGGCCGCCGCCGCGGAACGGTAGAACAGGACGTTCTCCCGCCGGGGCGTGACCGCGGGGCAGCTCGGTCGGCAGTAGATGCCGGTGGTGCGCACGCCGGTGTAGAAGACCCCGTCGAAACGGGAGTCCCTGCTGCTCACCGCGCGGTAGCGCTGTTCGTCGTCCATCACCCCTCCATGTTCACCGACACGTGGAACCAGTGCCGGCGGTTTTCGGACATGGAGGTGGTGGGCGCTCCTTCCGGGGGTCCGGCCGCTCGGGCCGGGACTACTCGTTCTGGTTCTGGGTCTCGGGGGCGGCGTCGTGATCGACCAGGTACTGGATGTAGACCGGGCGCATCGCCTCCTGCACGTTCGGGTCGCTCTCCGCGGAGAGCGCCTCGTAGAGCAGTCCGGAGGCCTGGGCGACGCTCGCCTCGCTGGCGTTCGTGTTACCCGCGGCCGCCTCGGCTGCGGGTATGAGGCCGAGCAGTTTCCAGAAGAACCGCACGTCCCAACGCTGCCGTGCCAGATCCACGGCGCGTTCACGCAGGTCATCGGTGCTGATGTGCTCGAAGCCGCTGACGTTGTCTCCCATGATCGGAAGATACCCGCACCCGCGCCGGGCATCCACGAGTGAGCTGCGTTACTCTTCACACGAGTTCATCATCTCCTTCTCGGCGCCCGAGAGGGCCCTCACAAGGGGTGCCGGGTGCCCGGGGAACCGTTGTGAGGGGTACACCATGGCCGAGTCCGCCGCGCGGGTCATCGTCGCCAAGCCGGGTCTGGACGGACACGACCGGGGCGTCAAGATCGTCGCCCGGGTGCTGAGGGACGCCGGGGTGGAGGTCATCTACACCGGCCTGCGGCAGACCCCGGAGATGATCGTGGCCGCGGCGCTGCAGGAGGACGCGGACGCCATCGGGCTCTCGGTGCTCTCCGGCGCCCACATGACGATGTTCGGCCGGGTCATGGAGCTGCTGCGGGAGAACGACGCCACCGATATCCGCGTGTTCGGCGGTGGCATCATCCCCGACTCCGACATCGCGGAGCTGGAGGCGATGGGGGTGGCTCGGATCTTCACCCCCGGAGCGCCCACGGCCGAGATCGCCGAGTGGGTCCGGGAGAACATCCGCCCGGCGCACGCCGCCTGAGTGCATCGTGACGTTCGTCGCATCCGGGCAGAAGTCCGATGTACGCCGTAACGACCCCTGAACGGTGTTATCCGCCGTGTCTCTGGTCACATAATTTCCCACGTGAGGGCCTCGGTAGTGCCGCTTGAGCGGCTTTCGGGGCCTTGTGGAGGGGCCAACGCCGCCCCGGTGGCCGGCGGCCGGATCACGGGCGACTAAGCTTTGCGCATGTCGCGGGTGGCAACGCTGCGGCGATCTCGATCTCTGTAGGCGGCCCATTCCCCTCCGGGGCTTGTGTCGTGTGACCACTGTTCAGTGCGTCACCGCCGATCCGGACACGCCACCCCGGTACACACTTGAGCCAGCGAGTTACAAGGACGGACCCTCGTGGACCTGTTCGAATACCAGGCGAAGGAACTCTTCGCAGAGTACGGGGTTCCCGTACCCCAGGGGAAGGTGGCGAGCACGGCCGCTGAGGCACGTGCCATCGCTGATGAGTTCGCCGCCGCGGGCAAGCCCCGCGTCGTCGTGAAGGCCCAGGTCAAGACCGGTGGCCGCGGTAAGGCCGGTGGCGTCAAGGTCGCCGAGGGCCCCGAGGACGCTCAGGCCAAGGCCGAGCAGATCCTCGGCATGGACATCAAGGGCCACACGGTCCACCGTGTCCTGGTCGAAGAGGC
>NZ_QOCZ01000255.1 GCF_018207095.1 Nocardiopsis sp. MG754419
AGGGGGGTCGGGTGACCAGGGGGACGCCGGGCGGGAGCAGACCCGCCACCGAATGGATGGCCGTGGCCTCCAGGGCCTCGTTCTGGTCGAGGCGGGGCAGCACGGTGGGCAACCGTTCGGCCAGAAGGCTCTTCCCGGTCCCGGGGGAACCGAGCATCATCAGGTTGTGCCCTCCCGCGGCGGCGATCTCCACCGCCCGGCGGGCCACCGGCTGGCCCAGGACGTCGGCCAGGTCCGGTCCCCGGTCGTCGGGGCCGGGCGGGGCGTCGTCCGGTTCCTCGGGTTCGTCGGACCCGGCGGGGCACTCCCCGCGCAGCCAGGCGCACAGTCCGGCCAGGTCGGCGACGGCGGTGACCTCCACGTCCGGGACCAGCCGCGCCTCCGCCGCGTTGCCCGTGGCCACCACGAATCGGGTGAACCCCTGCCCCGCGGCGGCGACCACGGCGGGCAGCACGCCACGGACCGGACGGGTACGCCCGTCGAGACCGAGTTCGGCGATGAGGACGGCGCCGTCGAGACGCTCCAAGGGCACCTCACCGGCGGCGGACAGTACCGCTCCGGCGATGGCGAGGTCGAACAGACTGCCGGCCTTGGGCAGGCTGGCGGGCGAGAGGCTCACGGTGATCTGTCCGCTGGGCCAGTTCTCCGCGCTGTTGGCGACCGCCGCGCGGATCCGGTCCCGGGCCTCGCGCAGCGCCGCGTCGGGCAGACCGACCAGGGTGACCCCGGGGTCACCGCCGCCCAGGTGGACCTCGACCTCGACGATGTGCCCCTGAACACCCAGCAGGGTCACACAGTGGGTACGGGAGAGCGACATCAGCGCAGCCCCCGCTCGTGCGCCAGGAGCACACGCCCCCGGTCGAACAGGACGCACACTCCGTCGATCCGGAGGGGGAACGGCCGTCGGCGGTGGGCCCGGGCCCAGGAGCGACCCAACAGACGCAGCCGGCGCCGTTTGCGGGCGGTGATGGCCTCCAACGGATGACCGTGCCGGAGGGAACCGCGGGTCTTGACCTCGGCGATGACCAGTACGGGCCCGTCCCGGGCCACGATGTCGATCTCCCCGGCCCCGTTCGGGGCCCGCCAGTTGCGGGCCAAGACCCGCATGCCGACCCGCTCCAGATACCGTGCGGCGAGCTCCTCACCGCTACGGCCCAGCGCGTTCCGATACTCCGCCCACCGTCGCACGGCGACCACCTCCCGTAACCACGGTCGGTGATCACCGGCCGGCGCGCCAGAGGGGGTCGCCGGCCTGTGGACAACCCCGGGTCAGCCCTCGGGGTCGGTCGCGTCGGTCGGCGGCATCTCCAAGTCGGCCTTGGTGATCTCCTCGACGTTGACGTCCTTGAACGTCACCACGCGCACGTTGCGGACGAACCGGGCCGGGCGGTACATGTCCCAGACCCAGGCATCCTCCATCACGACCTCGAAGTACATCTCCCCGTTCTCGGTGGAGCGGGGCTGTAGGTCCACGTGGTTGGTGAGGTAGAAGCGGCGCTCGGTCTCCACCACGTAGCCGAAGAGGCCGACCACGTCGCGGTACTCCCGATAGAGCTGCAGCTCCATCTCGGCCTCGTACTTCTCCAGGTCCTCAGAACTCATGCGCTCGCTCGCTTTCGTCAGCACTCTCCGGTCGTGATGTGCCGGTTCCCCCAGCGTGGACACCGCCGCCACCCGACTTGTTCCCGTCGGGGACAGGGGCCACGCGTTCGGAGAACGCCGATACGATCCACGACCCATCATGCGTCACAGAACGCACTTTTGTGCCCCGTCGAGCGGATTTCCTTCATCGGATCGGCCACCGCCCCCTCCGAGAAGCCCTTCCGACGGGGCCGGACGGCCCTACTCGGAGTCGGATTCCTCGAAGGATTCGGGGACGCTCAACGGGCCCGCCTGACCGAACGGCCAGATGATGACGAACGCGCGGCCCACCACGTGGTCGATCGGGACGGCTCCGCCACCGGGGTTGTTCTGGTTGGCGCGCGAGTCGTGCGAGATCGCCCGGTGGTCTCCCATGAGCCACAGGTGGCCCTCCGGGACCTCGATCGGGCCGAACTCGGTGTGGCTCTCGAGACTGCCCGGGTACAGGTAGGCGTCCTCGTCGAGGGGTTCCCCGTTGACCAGCAGACGGTTCTGCTCGTCACAGCACTCCACCGTGTCGCCCGGAAGACCGATGACCCGTTTGATGTACTCCTTGCCGGTGGGGGCGGCACCGAGCTGCTGCTGCACCCAGGTGAACGCGCCACTGACCGGGTTGGTGGGCTCGGGGATCTGCACGGTGTTCGGATCGTCCCAGGACCCGTCGCCGTTGAAGACGATGACCTCGCCGCGCTCGATGTCCCGGATCTGGTAGACCACCTTGTTGACGAGGACGCGGTCGCCGACGAGCAGCGTGTTCTCCATCGAGGTGGAGGGGATGTAGAACGCCTGCATCAACCAGGTTCTGATCACGAACGCGAGGACCAACGCGATCACGATCAGAATGGGCAGTTCCTTCCAGAACGACCCCTTCTTGGTACTGCTCTGGGACTTGCTCATCGCGGTGTCCGCCCTCTCCTCCGACTCCTGGTCCCCGGCTGCGGAGACACCACTGGCTCCCAGACCATCGTGGGTCTGGGAGCCAGTGGCGGAGCCGTGCTCCTCCGGGCCGGACCGGGCGGAATCCTCGTCCTGGACCCCGTCCGCGCCGAGGCCCTTCTCGTCTTTGTCCATCGGCCGAAAGCTTATCCTGCCTCCCAGCCGGGCGGCGCGCTTCCGTCGAATGGGCTGACGGGAGGGGACTACTTGTTGACGGGCTCGCGGCGCTCGCGGATGCGAGCGGCCTTGCCGCGGAGCTCGCGCAGGTAGTACAGCTTGGCGCGACGCACGCGACCGCGGGCGGCGACCTCGTACTTCTCGACGGCCGGGGTGTGGATCGGGAAGGTACGCTCCACGCCCACGCCGTAGCTCACCTTGCGGATGGTGAAGGTCTCGCGGTTGCCCGCGCCCTGGCGACGGATCACGACGCCCTTGAAGACCTGGACACGGGTGCGGGTGCCCTCGGTCACGCGGACGTGAACGTTGAGGGTGTCACCCGGACGGAAGTCCGGAACGTCGGTGCGAAGCTGAGCCTTCTCAAGCTCCTGAATGGCGGTGTGCATCTCGCGAATCCTCATCGATAGCGCGCCGCGTCCTGCCCCCCGGCTGCTCCGGGGAGGGGGTGCGCGGGCGAGGCCCTGTCGGGCCTGAACGGTGGAACCACCCGGTGACCGACACAGAGGCCGACGTCGTACCGCCGGCATGCGGATGCCTTGGGGTCACCGAGGGGGAACCCACCCAGTTTGCCACATCCCGCCGAGCCACTCGAACCGGCCGGGACGTGGTCCCGCTCGCCCCGGTCCTGGGTCGTGCCCGCCGGGGCCTCCGCCGGGCCTCGGCCCATGGTCCATCGCGAAGGGACTAGACCGGTTCCGCGTGGTCCTCCGCGAGCACCTCGCGGTCGCGCTTGTCGAAACCCTCGTCGGGAGTGGCGGCGATCAGATCGGGGCGGTTGCGCGCGGTCTTGCGCAGCGCCTGGTCACGGCGCCAACGGTCCACCGCGCCGTGGTTGCCGGACAGCAGCACCGGCGGGACCTCCTGGTCGCGCCAGACCGCCGGCTTGGTGTACACCGGGCCCTCCACCAGGTGCTCCATGCCGCCCGAGGCGAACGAGTCCTGCACATGGGACTCGCGGTTGCCGAGCACCCCGGGCAACAGTCGGGTGATGGCCTCCACCATGACCAGCGTGGCCGACTCTCCCCCGTTGAGGACGTAGTCGCCGATGCTGATCTCCTCGACGGGCATCCGCGCCGCGGCGTCCACGGCCACCCGGGAGTCGATGCCCTCGTAGCGCCCGCACCCGAACACCAGGTGCTCCTCGCCCGCGAGACGTTCGGCGTCGGCCTGGGTGAAGGGGCGTCCGCTGGGGGTGGGCAGGACG
>NZ_QOCZ01000256.1 GCF_018207095.1 Nocardiopsis sp. MG754419
CCGCCACAACTCGCCACGAATGCCCTCAAACCCTTGCCAAAACCACCACTACGGCGGTTAGCTCTGGGGCAACTCCCGCCCCTCCCCTCACCGGCGGTTCCCCGGCCCGCCTCCCACTCCCCCGAAAAGCGAGCCCATGCCCCAGGAGAAGCGTCGGTCGCTTCGCGCCCGCATGATCACTCTGGTGCTCATCCCCAGCACCGCCCTGCTCGCCCTGTGGGCGCTGTTCACCACCACCCTGACGCTGGACATCGCGCACCTGCGCACCACCGCCACCCTCATCCAGGAGGTCGGCACCCCCACCACGGACGTCATCGACCACCTGCAGGGCGAACGCCGTGCGACCCTCGCGGCTCTGGACTCCCCCACCGAACGCTCCGCCGACGATCTCACCGCCGCCCGCGCCCACACCGACCGGGCCATCGGCACCTTCGTTCTGGCCCTGAGCGCGCAGAACCGTGACACCCTCCCAGACCAGGCGCTGGAGTTCCGGAGCGGTCTCGCCGACCTCCCCACGCACCGCGAGAACGTCGACGCGCTCACCACGGACGCCGATGTCCTCACCGAGGCGGCCGCCCCCTACACCGACCTCGTCGACCTCGGTATCCGCGTGTGGGACTCCCAGGTCGAACGGGCCGACGACGCCCTCCTCCCCCACCTGCGTTCGCTCACCTCCCTGATGCGCACACGCGAACTCCTCAACCAACAGGACACGATCCTGGCGCACGCGGTGGCCACCAACACCTTCACCCCACAGGCCCACGCCGCCTTCGCCGCCGCGGTGGGCGCCCAGCGCCACACCTGGTCCCGTGTGGACGCCGAGGCCGGCGACGACACCGACGCCTTCGCCCTGCTGGACGGCTCCTCACAGCTGGAGACCATCGAACTGCTCCAGGACACCGTGATCGGCACCCCCGTGCGCGGCCCCCGCGCCGGGGTGCCCGTCCACGCCCAGACCTGGCAGGGCGCCGCCGAGACCCTCGACACCCGCATCCGCGAGGTCGAGAACGAGCGCCGCTCCCACGTGGTCGCACTGAGCCGACAGCACGCCGCGGACCTTCGCACCGGTGTCCTACTGCTGTCCGTGCCCACACTCCTGGTGGCCCTGGCGTGCGCCGTCGTGGCCGTGAACGGCACCCAACGCCTGGGGCGCCGACTCCAGGAGCTGCGCACCCGGACACTGGACCACGCACGCGTGCGCCTACCCGAGGTCACCGCCCGTCTGCGCGCCGGAGAGGAGGTGGACGCCGACACCGAGGTCCCGCGCCTGGGCATCACCCACCGGGACGAGCTCGGCCAGGTCGCCGCCGCCTTCGACGACGCCCAACGCGCCGCCGTGGCCGCGGCCGTGGAGGAGGCCCAGGTCCGCGCCGGAGTGCGCAACATGTTCCGCAACATCGCCCGGCGCACCCAGTCCCTGGTCCACCGTCAACTCGACCTGCTGGACCGGCTCGAACGCAAGGAGACCGACCCGGCGGTCCTGGAGTCGCTGTTCCGGATCGACCACTTCAGCACCCAGCTGCGCCGCAACGCCGAGAACCTGATGCTGCTCAGCGGTGACCGACCCCACCGGCGCCGCGACACCACCGTGGGCCTGCACGAGGCGGTGCGGGCCGCCGCCGGGGAGATCGAGGACTACACACGGGTGCGGGTGCGCTCCGTTCCATCGGTGTCGCTGCGCGGAGAGGCCGGGGCCGACCTGGTACGGCTGCTCGCGGAGCTCCTGGAGAACGCGACCGCCTTCTCCCCGCCCGATACCGACGTGACCGTGGAGGCCGCGCGCGACGGCGATCGGTACCGCGTCCGGGTCCGTGACACGGGGCTGGGCATGGGACCGGAACGCCTGGAGGCGGCCAACACCCTGCTGGCCGACCCGCCCGGTTTCGACCTGGCCCGTACCCGGGAGGACTCCCAACTCGGGTTGTACGTGGTGGCCACCATCGCGGCGCGGCACGGTTTCACGGTCTTTCTGAGCGCCGAGCCCTTCCAGGGCACCGAGGCGACGGTGCTCGTGCCCGAGCACGTGTTGTCGATCGAACCCTCCCCCGCGGACGCGGCGCTCGACCCGGCGACCCCGCCGTCGTCCGACGACGGCGTCACGACGACGCGGGAACCACGCGCCGTGGACGGTGGTCGACCCTCCGCGCGCGAGGGCGGTCCCCGCCCCTCGCCGGCCGTGGAAGGGGACACCCACATGGGGCTGCCGCGTCGCCGGCGACGGGCCCCCGAACCCGCCTCGCCGACCTCACCGGAGGGCGAGAGCCCCTGCGAGCCGCGCTCACTGGCACAGGTCAAGTCGATGATGAGCGCCTTCCAGGCCGGCACCGAACGTGGGCGCGCCGCGGCGACCCAGGACACCCCACCCGCGCCCCGCCCAGGAGGGCGTGCGGAACACGACCACGACACGGAAGGGTGATGCCGATGTCGGCGGACACCGCTGCACAGGACCGGGACCACGGACAGGACCCGGGTTGGGCGGCACAGAGGCTGAACTGGCTCATGGGAGACCTGGTGGAACGGGTGGGCGGGGCGCGACACGCGCTGTTGCTGTCCACCGACGGACTTCCCCTGTCGATCTCCCCCGACCTGGACCAGGAATCGGCCGAACGGCTCGCCGCGATCGCGGCCGGGTTCGCCAGTCTGGCCCGGGGAGCCCGCAGGGAACTGGGGGCCGCCGAGGTGCGCCAGAGCGTGGTGGAGATGGACAACGTGTTCTTCTTCGTGCTCTCGGCGGGTCAGGGCGCCCAGCTGGCGTTGGTGGCCGTGTCCGACTGCGACATGGGGCAGGCCGCCTTCGAGGTGAACCGACTGGTGCGCCAGGTGGGCCCCTACCTGTCCGCACTGCCTCGCGGGCGGAGGGAGCGGGGGTGAGGCCCGGGCCGCGTCGCGCCGAGGGGTGGTCGACCGAGTCGAGCCTGATCCGCCCCTATTCGCTCACCGGAGGGCGTACCCGTCCCTCCCGGGAGGACCTGACGGTGACCACGCAGGTGGTGGCCCTGCCGTCGGTGGCGCTCCCCGAGCTGGATCCGGAGTTGGAGCTGATCCTGCGGGTGTGCGCGCGGCCGGTGTCGGTGGCCGAGGTGGCCGCCCGCTCCGGGTTCCCCCTCGGGGTGTTGCGGGTGTTGCTGTCGGATCTGGTGGACCAGGGGCGGGTGAGGGTGCGCACCTCGGACTGGGAGCGTCGTCGTCCGGACGCGCGCACCCTGCGTTCGGTGCTGGACCGCATCCGGGAACTGTGAGAGGGATCGAATGACGGACACGTGGACCTCGACGGCCTCGACGGCGGGTGTGCCTCCGGTGCCCGACACGTTGAAGATCGTGGTGGCCGGGGGCTTCGGGGCGGGCAAGACGACCCTGGTGTCGGCGTTGAGCGAGGTGGAGTCGCTGCACACCGAGGAGATCATGACCGAGCCGAGCGTGGAGGTCGACGACCTCGCCGGTGTGGAGGACAAGACCACCACGACGGTGGCGTTGGACTTCGGACGCATCACCCTGGACGCCGACACGGTGGTGTACCTGTTCGGCACACCGGGACAGCGGCGGTTCGCCTACATGTGGGAGGAGTTGGCGGTGGGCGCCCTGGGAGCGGTGGTGCTGGCCGACACGCGCCGCCTGGCGGACTCCTTCGACGCCATCGACTTCTTCGAGTCGCGGAGGGTGCCGTTCGTGGTGGCGGTGAACTGTTTCGACGGCCAACTCACCCACCGGGCCGAGGACGTGCGAGTGGCGTTGGACCTGCACGACGAGGTGCCGTTGTCGTTGTGCGACGCGCGCGACCGGGAGTCGGTCAAGGGTGTGGTGGTGGAGTTGGTGTCGTTGGTCCTGCGTCTGGAGCTGTCGGGGGCCTGAGCCGCCCACGGGTCGAGAGCGGGGGCGGCCCACGGTGGGCGCGCCCTCGCCCGTGGGCGTCGGGGCACTCCGGGTGGGGACGTCGCGGTCGGACCCGCCCCCACAC
>NZ_QOCZ01000257.1 GCF_018207095.1 Nocardiopsis sp. MG754419
AAGCCCTCCAACATCCTGCTGTCCCCCCGCGGCCCCCAGGTCATCGACTTCGGCATCGCCCGCGCCGTCGAGGGCACCGTCCTCACCAGAACCGGCCAGTCCTTCGGCACCCCGTCCTACGTCTCCCCCGAGCAGGTCCTGGGGCAGGAGACCACGCGGGCCTCGGACGTGTTCTCCCTGGCCGGCGCGGTCGTGTTCGCGGCCACCGGCCGGGCGCCCTTCGGCAGCGGGCGCGCCGCCGAGATCCTGCCCCGGGTCGTCTCCCTGGATCCCCGGCTGGACGGGGTTCCCGAGAGCCTGCGCCCCCTGTTGACCCGTTGCCTGGCCAAGGACCCCGCCGAACGGCCCACCGCCGACGAGATCGGGCGGGTCCTGTCCGAACAACCCCTGCCGTCGGCCGAGCACGGGTGGCTGCCCGCCCCGGTCGGCCGCGTGATCGACGGCCACCGGCAGGAGGCCGAACAGGCGGTCCTGGCCGCGCCCGGCGTGCCGCTCCCCGCCGCGGAATCGGGCGGCGCCGGCCGACGCCGGACCGGCCTCATCGCCGTCGCGGCCGGGGCCGCGGTGCTGCTGCTCGTCGCCGGGGTGGGGCTCACCGTGCTCTCCCCCTGGTCCTCCGACGACACCGGTGCCGCGGACGGATCCGGGGAAGCGGCGACCACGGAGGAGGGCACGGACGAGGACGACGCCGAGGAGAGCACCGGGATCGACGGCTCGGTCCACTCCCTGGACTTCACGCCCGGGGGCGAGGCACTGTACGTCCAGACCGCCACCGAGCTGACCCGTTGGGACTGGGAGAGCGGGGAGTTGCTGGATCGCCATGGCACCGCCCCCAACAACATCGACATCGCCGACGACGGCACCCTCGTCACCTCCCACCAGAGGACCGTGGTGGTCCGCGACCCCGACTTCGAGAGCATCGGGAGCTTCGACCACGCCGAGGAGGAAGAAAGCGACATCCTCTTCCACGACGCCGCGTCGATCAACCCGGACGGCTCCCTCGTGGCACTGGTGGTGGTCACCCACGACCAGGACAGCCGCCTGTACGTGTGGGACCCGCAGGAGGACACCGTCCTGCTCTCGGAGGAGCTGGAGGACCGGGTCCTGTCCACGACGTTCGACCGGACCGGTGACCTGCTCATGCTGGCCCACGCGGACGTCTACCCGCGGGTCCGGGTGTACGACCTCGACGACACCGACGGCTTCGAGCCCATGGTGAGCGGGCCGGAACACGCCCCGGAGGACGAGTTCGACTTCCAGATCTACCCCTCGGCCCTCTCCCCGACCGAGGACCTGCTGGCCATCTACATGGACCGGCACGTGCTCCTGTACGACATGGAGGAGCGCGAGAACCTCCACGAGATCCCGGTGGGACCACTCGTCGGCGGGCTGGTCTTCTCCCCGGACGGAAGCGTCCTGTACGGCACCGGGTCGGCCACCGGGACCGGTGAGGAGTCCGGTGGCAGGGTCTGGGACGTGGCCTCCGGCGAGGAACTGAGCGCGGGGCACACCCTGATCGACGACCGGGTCGCCCCGCACCCGGACGGCGAACTCCTGGTGACCGTCGACGGGCAGACCCTGCTCGTGCTGAACGCCGCGACCCTCGACCTCGTCCGAGAGATCGGTTGAGGCCGCCGTGTACACACTGACCCAGGACGATCCCCGCACCATCGGCCCCTACCGTCTCCTGGCCTCACTGGGGTCGGGCGGCATGGGCCACGTCTACCTGGGGGTGGACGGCTCCGGGCACCGCGCGGCCGTCAAGGTGGTGCGCGCCGAACTCGCCTACGATCCCGACTTCCGGGCGCGGTTCGCCCGTGAGCTGGAGTCGGCCGGAGGTGTCCGGGGCCCGTACCTGCCCCGGGTGTACGCCTCCGGCCCCACCGACGAGATCCCCTGGATGGCCACCGAGTACGTCCCGGGCCCGTCGCTCCGGGGCCTCGTGGAGCGGGCGGGACCGTTGCCCGAACCGGCCGCGCTGGTGCTCGCGCGCGCTGTCGCCCTCGCCCTGACGCGGGTGCACGCCACGGGCACGGCGCACCGCGACCTCACACCCGGCAACGTGATGGTGGCGCCGGACGGACCGCGGGTGATCGACTTCGGGATCGCCCGCGCCGTCGACGGTGTCGAGGAGACCGACGACGAACGACGAATGATCGGCACCCCCGGGTACATCGCCCCGGAGGTCCTCCGGGGCGAGGCGGGCGGCGCGCCCGCCGACGTGTTCGCGTTCGGCGGCGTGCTGGTGTTCGCGCTCACCGGACGGGGGCCCTTCGGCGACGGGCACCCCTCCACCGTCCTGTACCGCACCGAGCACGCCGACCCGGACCTGACGGGCGTACCGCCGTTCCTGCGCCGGTTGGTGTCCGCCTGCCTGGACCGGGACCCCGACCGGCGCCCGTCCACGGAGCTGGTCCTGGAGACACTCGGCGGCCCACCGTCACCGGTGGCCGAGGCCGGGGAGTGGTTGCCGGGACCCGCGGCCGACGTCGTGGCGGAGGTGGGACGTGCCCACCGCGCACTGCTCCGGAAGGCCGACCACGGTCGGGAGATCCCCGGTCACCGGGCCCGCACCCTGCTGACCGTGGGCGCCGCGGCCACCGCGTTGGCCCTCGTGGCGGGGTTCGGGGTGTGGAGCGCCTCGCTCCTTCCCAGCGGGGAGGACGTCGCCGCCGCCGACGGCGAGGACGCGCCGCCCACGGCGACGTCGTGCGATCCGCGTGATCTCGCCGACCCCTTCGTCGAGGCGGCGTCCCCGGAGCCGACCGTCCCCGGAGCGGGCGAGGACGACTTCGTGGGACAGCCCGTCTTCTCGCCCGACGGTGCGGTGCTGGCCGTGGGCGGCAGCGACGGCATCGCCCTGTGGGACTGGCGGGAGGAGACCGAACTCGGCCGGATCGACCTGCACCTCCTCGGGTCCGGCCACGTCGTGCCCGCCTTCAGCCCCGACGGCTGCCGGATCGCCTACCCCGACGAGGACGGGGTGCACGTGTACACCCTGGCCACCGGTGAGTACGAGGTGCTGTTCGAGGGCGGCCACGTGTGGTCGATGGCGTTCTCGCCGGACGGCGATTCCCTGGCGGTGAGCGTCGCGGGGGAGGACAGCCTGCACGTGCTGGACCTGGACGGCGGTGAACGCGAGGATCTCCGGGTGGGCGAGACCGACTCCGGCGGCAGCGCGGGTTTCCACCAGATCGTCTACTCCCCCGGCGGCGACCGGATGGCCGCGACCGGGACGTGGGGCCTGTGGATGTGGGACACCGACACGTGGGAGGTGGTCGGTTCCGTCGAGGACGCGTTCCTCCCGCTGGACGGCGCGGGCGGCCTCGCGGTGCCCGACGACACCGGCGGCGTGGTGTACATGGACCGCGACGGCCCCCTGTACGCCGACCTGTCCACCGGGCGGTCCCTGCGGTACGACACCGAGGACGACGAGCCCGGGGAACCGCGCGCCACCATGCGCGAGTTCACCCACCACCCGGTCACCGACGTCCTGCACGGCATCCGCCTGGTCCAACGCGACGACGGCACCGGCACGCTCCTCCTGGACTCGTGGGACCTCGACGACGGCGCGCCACGGGAACACGACGACGCGGGGTCGGCGGACGCCCCGTTGGCGATGACGCCGCACCCGGACGAGGAGGTCCTGGCCGCGATCTCGTTGGAGCGAGGTGGTGTGATGCTGCTGGACGCGACCACGCTCCGCGAACTCGACCACATCGGTTAGGCCCTGTGCGGTGAACCCGGTCGGGTGTGCTCGCGTTCGGGCGCCGGCGGACGGTACTTCCCCAGGACCGGAGGCCGGAGGGGGATCGCGAGGAACGATCCCTCCCACAGCAGGCCCGAAGGCCCCCACCGTGCCGTCGAGCGCCCGTCCCCGGTCCGAAACGCGGCGGAGACCCCGCGAGAGCCCG
>NZ_QOCZ01000258.1 GCF_018207095.1 Nocardiopsis sp. MG754419
GCCCACTCGGCATCGGTGAGTTCATGACGGCCAGGCACATCGACCACGATGCCAGCGCAGACCCTGCTCCGCTCCCACTTCCAAAAAACAGGCCCTAGGAGCTGAGGCCGCTCAGGACGCTGAGCTGATCAAGTTCACCAACAACGCCGTCTACCGCCTCCCGGGAGCGGGCATGGTGGTGCGCATCGCCGGATCGGCAACCGTGGTCGAACGCGTCCCCGTGGTCATCCAGGCCGCCCGATGGCTCGCCCACCACGATGCCCCCACGGTGCGACTGGTCGAAGAGGTCGCCCAGCCAGTCAAGGCAGCCGGGGCCGTGGCGTCCTTCTGGCACCTGGTCCCCGAGACGGGTCCGGAGCCGACCGGTACCGACCTCGGGCGCATCCTCAAGCAGTTGCACGCGCTACCCACGCCCGACTTTCCGCTGCCTTCATGGGAGCCGTTCAATCGCATCCGCAGCCGCATCGCGGACGCCGAAGGACTCGCCGAGACCGACCGCGGTTTCCTGGTCGAACGGACCGACCGGTTGGAGGTCGAGGTCCAGGGGCTGGAGTTCGAGCTCCCAACCGGGGTCATCCACGGCGACCCGTTCCTGGGCAACCTCATCCCAGACGGAGAGGGCCCGGTCATCTGCGACTTCGACAGCCTCAGCCACGGCCCACGGGAGGGGGACCTGGTCCCCGCCGCCGTGGGCAAGGTCCGTATGGACTACCCCACCGACCTCCACACCCCGCTCGCCGCTGAGTATGGATTCGACGTGCTGGACTGGCCAGGCTTTCCCGTGCTGAGGCAGGTGCGCGAACTCAAACTCGTCACCAGCGTCCTACCGGTGTTGAACACCAACCCCGGCCTGCGAGCCGAGTGGCGCCACCGTCTCACCACCCTGCAGACCGGCGACACCAGCACCCGTTGGTCCACCTACAGGTAGCTGAGTGCCAACACGTCGAGTGACGGGAGGCGATCCCGGCACACACCACAGCCTCCATTACACCGGGTGCACAAGACAAAACTCTGCCTGGCACTGGAGTCGACTTTTGTCGGGCGCGTGGGTGACAAGTTGTTCAGCCGGTGGAGCTACTCGCCTGCAGCCGCACCGACCGCCCAGTCGTAGCAGTTGCGGGCTTCTTCCTCGGACACCTCGAGAACTTGGCCATATCCGCCTTTCAGGGCTTCCGTGTAAGGACGTTGGTGCTCACCCACTGGACAAGCAGGATCGCGAGGTGAAGGATCGCCTCGGCCTCGTGCTGCTCCTGGGCTCGGGCGTTGGGCCCACCCGCGTGGCGGGAATTCGTGGTTCTTCCAGAGCAGGTCGATCATGCCCTTAAACCGGTCAATGTTCTCGGGTTGCTTGTTCGGGTCCGGACGTTCCCCCGAGTAGTGGACATCTCCGGCACTGGAAAAACAAGGAGGAGTCCACACCATGGCCATGAAACACTACCCGCCAGCGTTCAAAGCCGACGCCGTCGCCCTGTATCGCTCCCGTCCCGGCACCACGATCGCGCACGTCGCCGATGAGCTCGGCATCAACCGCGAGACCCTGCGCAGTTGGATCCGTGAAGACGACGACGCACGCTCCACGCAGACCACTACGACCGCCTGGGCCGCCCGTTCGGGTCAGGCCTCGGCCGCCACTGAGAGCGTTGAAGAAGAGAATCAGAGGCTGCGCGCCCAGGTCGCCGTGCTCACCACCGAGCGCGATATCCTGCGCAAGGCAGCCGCCTATTTCGCCGCAGAGATGAAACCGTGAACCGCTGCGGTTTTGTCGACGACCAACACAGCGCCTACAGCGTCAAGCGGCTATGCGCGGTGCTGAACCTGGCCCGCTCCTCTTCCTACGCCTGGAAGAAGGGCTGGGCCCAACGCGCTGAGCGCGCCGCTCGTGATGCGCAGCTGACCGAGGCCATCCGCGCCATCCATAAGGAAGACCCGGCCTACGGGGAGCCTCGCATCACCGCTGATCTGCGCAAGAAGGGTTATGAGGTCAACCACAAACGGGTGGAACGGCTGATGCGCGAGGCCGGGATCGAAGGGATCCACCTGCGCAGGAAGGTGCGCACCACCGTGCCCGCCCCCTCCGACCAGCCGGTACCGGACCTGGTCGGACGTGATTTCATCGCCACGGCGCCCAACACCCGATATGTCGGCGACATCACCTACCTGCAGGTGCAGGATGGCCGGTTCTTTTACCTGGCCACCGTCTTTGACCTGTACTCGCGTCGTGTGGTGGGCCGGTCGATGGCCGATCTCTTGTGAACACGGATGCTCTGCGATCGAGACCCGAGCACGCCGAGAGAAGCGACGAGAGGCCGCTTCTGCATGCTTTACCTACATCAGTAACCTCGACGTTCAGGACACACGAGATCACCTCAGTAGGCCATCAAGCAAGATATGCAATTACGGCCAAGAGTACCCCCAGCACAAGGAACATCCAAGATAATGCCACATGGTATATCTTCGGATTTTTCGCGTCCTTTTTGTAGTACTCCCAAAGGAAAACCATGGAAAGTATTATAGAAATGCTTGACAATACACCAATATAATGCATTTTTTCCTTACACCCCCGGCGGAGCTTCGCCTCAGCGCCCCGCCGAGGGATTTGTGGTTACATATTCAGAACTTACTGGCTGTCGTTCGAGGATTTCTATACTTAGTTGAAGCGACCAGCAGTTCGACAAGGCTTGGATTCCGCGCCCCATTTCCCAAATCGCCGCGGCAACTGCCACTCCAGCAATAAACGCAGGGCCCAAGCTTACAGCGATAGTTCCGGCGACCATGCCAGATACGGTATAGGCAGCGACTCCATATCCAAAGAATCCGAAAATGAAGTCGAGAGAAGGAGCGAAACACAGTCCGGTCGAATCGGTTTTGTTGATGGGATCGCACGCAGCGTAGTTGTGGTTATTCATCTCTTGCCGGGAGGGGTCCGGCTGGGTAAACCCCAACGTGAACGTGTCGTAGAAGCGGTGGGACAGGTGCACGGTCCCGTCCTGGAACTGGTAGGCGCCGGTGTAACCGAACGGGTTCAGCTCCCCCGCCCGTGTGTCTTCCAGGATGTCAGAGGACTGCTCACCATAGGGGCTGTACTCATACACCGCGTCCGGCGCATCCGCCTCAGATCCTTCGGCCGTCAGCACGAGCACGGTGTTCTGACCATCGAGCGTGTAATGGAACCGCTCGTCCTCGGCCCAGTCGACCATCGAGATCAGCTCACCCTCAGGATTGCACGCGAAACTGACGCGGATTAATTACCTGAAAAGAAAATAAATAATCCAAGCAGTGGAAACTATGCAGATAGCAATTATTGCCAGAACAAAATCTTCCCTGCTCCAGTGAACCCCCCTTTTTTTGTTTCGCGACTGTCGCACCCCCAGGGCAATACATGCAAGGATCGTAAAGACCGTGATTATCATCGGCGTTATATCCACTTGCACCCAATCTCGCGCGGCGGGGTGCACCCATTTTGAGTGCACCCCGGCATTTCATTTCAATTTAGCAGTTTTGAGTCATTCCCCAGATGGCGCCGCCAACACCAATGACTCCAAGAGTCACCAATGCTGCTGGACCTAGCATTGCTGTTGCTGCTACACCTCCCACTGCCCATGCCCCAGCAGCGCTCGCGAGGCCCACGACGGTATGCGCAGCAGATGCATAAGCAGCGGCGAATAACCCGCCTGAAGCGAGGCAAGCACCAGTGGCCAACCCGGTGGGGTCGGTGTTGTTGATGGGGTCGCACATCGCGTAGGTGTGGTTGTTCAGCTCTTGCCGGGAGGGGTCGGGCTGGGTGAAGCCCAGGGTGGAGGTGTCGTAGAAGCGGTGGGACAGGTGCACGGTCCCGTCCTGGAACTGGTAGGCGCCGGTGTAG
>NZ_QOCZ01000259.1 GCF_018207095.1 Nocardiopsis sp. MG754419
CAGCCACTCCACCCCCACGACCCGCCCAGGGTGGGCCTCTACCGCCTCCACGCGCGCCTGGGCGAGGACGCCTGCGCGCGGGTCTACCTGGCGTCCGCACCCGGCAGGCCCACGGCGGCGCTGAAGGTGGTGCGCTCCGACCACACGTCGGACCCGGACTTCCGGGAGTCCTTCGCCCGGCTGGTGGAACGGGCACGCGGCCTGCGGAGCCCCTACGTCGCACCCGTGCTGGACGCCGACACCGCACGCGCCACGCCCTGGGTGGCGGTCGCCCGTCCCCCGGGTCCCACCCTGGCCGCGACCGTGCGCGAGCACGGTCCCCTGCCGACGGAGGCCCTGCGCCCCTTGGCCCTGGCGCTGGCCCAGGGGTTGGCCGACCTGCACGCCGCCGACCACGTCCACGGCGCCCTGTCCCCGGACGGGGTCCTGCTCGCGCCGCACGCCGCGCTCATCGTCGACCCGGGTTTCGAGCGGGCCGTGGCCGAGACCTCACGGAGGGCCCCGCATCCGACGTGCGCGCCGCCCGAGGGCGCGCTCTCCACCGCCGCGGACGTGTTCGCCTGGGGCGCGACCCTGGCCCTGGCCGCGAGCGGGACCGCCGGGCCCGCCGGCGTCGACCGGGTGCCGCATCCGCTCCGCGGTCTGTTGGAGTCCTGCCTCCAGACCGACCCCCGCCTGCGACCGGCCGCGACCGACCTCGTGGGGATGTTGGGCGGACCCGGCACCCCCGGTCCCTGGCCGACCGCGCTCCGCACGGTCATCGCCGGCTCCGAGGAGGAGACGCGTCGGGTCATGGCACCCGCCCCGGAACCGACCGCCGCCCCGCGGCGAGCGGAACCGCGACCGTCGCGGCGCCGGCGAGCGCTCCTGGTCGCGGCCGGATCCGCGGCGCTCCTGCTCATCGCCGCCGGCGCCGCCCGCGCCCTGTGGCCCACCACCGAGCCGCCGGCGGAGGCCGCCGCCCCGGACACGGCCGAGGCGGCGGGATGCCCGAACGGCGCCGACCTCCCCGCGCCCGCCGAGGAGATCGGCGTCCTGGACGCCATGAACGTGGCGTTCTCCCCCGACGGCGACCTGCTCGCCGTCACCGACCGCGACCACGGTCTGAGCCTGTGGGACTGGCGGAAGGGCGTGGAGGTCGCCCGCCCGGCGACGGACGTGCACCGGGACGGCGACCCCGTGTTCGCCCCGGTCGGGTGCACGATCGCCGTCACCGTCCCGCACGAGGTCGAGGGCCACGAGGAACCCGTGGGCGGAGTGTCCACCTTCGACGTCGCCTCCGGGGAGGAGATCGGGCGTCCCGACCCGCCGTCGTCCGGAACGACCCCCTACCTCGACCGCGTGAGCGCGTTCTCCCCCGACGGCGACCGCCTGGTGATCGCCCTGGGCGGAGGTTACGAACGGTTCACCACCCAGGACACCTTCGCCCTGGTGGACCTGGCCACCGGGGAGATCGAACGCACCTGGGGCGCGGAACGGATCCTTGACCTGGCCTACACCGAGGACGGGCGGATCGCCGCCGTCGGCGCCGACGGCTTCACCCTGTGGGACCCCGACACCGGGGAGAACCTGCGCACCGAAGCCCACCTGGACCTGCACCGACTCGCCCTGATCGGGGGCACGGACGAGGTCGTCCTCGTCGACGCCGACGATGGCCGCACCGTCCGGTGGGACTACGAGCAGCGCACCGAGACCGACATCCCCGATCTGCCGGAACTGGAGGCGGACCCCTACGCGGTCCTCAGTCATGTCACCGTCGACCCGGACCGGGCACGCCTGCACGTGGGATGGGTGACCGATCCCGACTCCCTGAACACGCGCTACTCCGCCGCGCACAGCGGGATCGAGTTCACCAACCACGGGGCCCTCGTGGACCTGGAGTCGGGCGAGAACCTCCTCGCCGACCAGGGGGAGCACGCGCTCGCCCGTCCTCTCGCCGTGCACCCGAACGGTGAGGTCATCGCGGCCATCGCACAGAACGGGGAGGTGAACCTCGTGGACGCGGAGTCCCTGGAGATCCTCCACCCGCTTCGTTGAGGCGCCCCGAGCGCCCGGACCCACTTCGCCCACCGCACGAGGAACGCATGAAACGCCTGGCACCCTCCGACCCCGCCCACATCGGCCCGCACCGGCTCCTGGCCCGCCTGGGCTCCGGAGGCATGGGGCGGGTGTACCTGGCCCGAACCCCGGACGGGGGGCTGGCCGCGGTCAAGGTGGTCCACCCCGAACTCGCCCGGGACGCGGGCTTCCGCGCCCGGTTCGGCCGTGAGGCCGCCGTCGCGGGACGGGTCCACGGGCCCTGGACACCGATGGTGCTGGGCGCCGACCCCGAGGCGGACGCCCCGTGGATGGCCACCGAGTACGTGCCCGGACCGACCCTCAAGGCGATGGTGGCCGAGATCGGCCCTCTCCCCCTGGAGTCCCTGCGGGTCCTCGCCCTGGGGTTGGCCCGCGGACTGGCGACCGTCCACGCCGCCGGGCTGATGCACCGCGACCTCAAGCCCTCCAACGTTCTACTGTCCCCGCGTGGCCCCCAGGTCATCGACTTCGGCATCGCCCGCGCCGTCGAGGGCACCGTCCTGACCAAGACCGGTGAGACCTTCGGGACCCCCGCCTACACCACACCCGAGGCGATCCAGGGACGGGTGCAGACCCCGGCGAGCGACGTGTTCTCCCTCGCGGGCACGGTCGTCTTCGCCGCGACCGGCGCACCGCCCTTCGGCCCGGGGCGCGCCGCCGAGGTCCTGCCGCGGATCGTCGCCGTGGAGCCCCGGTTGGAGCAGGTCCCCGAGCCCCTGCGTCCGCTGCTGGCCCACTGCCTGGCCAAGGACCCCGAGGCGCGCCCCGGCGCCGACGAGATCGCCGCCACCCTGACCTCGGGTCCGATGCCGTCGGCCGGGCAGGGGTGGCTGCCCGACCGGATGCGGGCGGAGATCGGTGACCGGGAGCGCGAACTCCACCGGCTGATGGCCGCGGTGCCGATCGCCCCGCCCGAGGAACCGGCCCCCGCTCCGCGACGTCGGCGCGGGCCATGGGCGGTGGGAGCGGCCGTGGCCGCCGTCGTCCTGCTCGCCGCCGGCGGGCTGGCGCTCACCCTGCCCGGAGCCGAGGGGGACGGGGAGACGACCGCCGACGGCGGAGTCGACACCGACACGGGGGAGGTGGCGGACCCGTCGAACCGCCCGGCTCTGCCCGGAACCGTGGACACGCTCCGCTTCTCCCCCGGGGGCGACACCCTGCACGTGCTCACCGACGACGGCCTCACCACCTGGGACTGGCGCGCGGGCACGCTCCTGGAGGACGCCGACACGGTGCCGGCCGCGTTCGACGTCAACGCCGACGGAGTGTGGGCGACCGGAGAGGCCGGACACGTGCGCGTCCTTCCGCACGGGGACGACCGGACGCTCACCCACCCCGCGGAACCCGAGGGCGAGGCGCCCACCTACGCCGTTTCCCTGGCCGACGAGGCGCCCCGGGTGGCGTACGTCCGCGCGGTCGGGTCCGGCAGCGTGGTGACGGTGTGGGACTGGGAGAGCGACGAGGTGCTGTTCGAGGAGACCTACGCCCACCAGGACGTCAACGACAAGGGCGTCCGCCCGCTCCTGAGTCCCGACGGCGGGCATCTCGCCCTGCCCCGCACCCTCGACGAGGACACCGGCCTCACCGTGGTGGAGCCGGACACCGGTCGGGCCGTCCTCGACCTCACCCACGACCCGGAGCTGGGCTACGGGCTCAACCACGGTGAGGCCGGTGTCCTCGTCGAGGGTGCGGGGCAGGGCGAGATGCCCGCCGTCGGGACTCAGGAGCGGGCGGACGCCCTTGTCG
>NZ_QOCZ01000260.1 GCF_018207095.1 Nocardiopsis sp. MG754419
GGGCGTGGGCGGGGGGCGTGCGTACTGTCCCCTCGTCCCGCTCCCGATCCTCTTCCGGGGCGGCCTCCTTCGTGGCCTCGGTGTCCTCCGGACCGGTCTCCTCCTTGCCCGGCCTGACCGAGCTTCGGGTCTTGACCAGGAAGAACCCGCCGACCACCAGCAGGGCGACGACGACGATGATGCTGACGAGCAAGGTGATGTCCATAGCGTGGACCAGTCTCCCAGAGTGTTCGACGCGTTCGCATCACGCCGCGGTGGCGTGCCGGGCACGACCGGTCCGCGCGGACGTCGGTTCAGGTGCCGCGGTGGCGTGTGGTGCGCAGGATGAGGACGAAGAAGGGCGCGCCGAGGAACGCGGTCACCACACCGATGGGCAGTTCCGCGGGGGCGACGAGGGTGCGCGCCACGATGTCGACGACGACGAGGAAGGCGCCGCCGGCCAGGACGGTGACCGGCAGGATCGCGCGGTAGTTGGAGCCCACCAGGCGACGCACGATGTGCGGTACGACGATGCCGACGAACCCGATGAGCCCGCTCACCGACACGGCGGCGGCGGTGGCCAGGGAGGCCGCCGCGATGACGACCAGCCGCACGAGAGCGGGGTTGAGGCCGAGACTGACGGCCTTGTCGTCGCCCAGGGCCAGCATGTCCAACAGGTAGCCGGACAGGAGCAGCACGACGAGCCCCATCACGGCGTAGGGGGCGATCAGCCGCACGTCGTCCCAGCCGCCCCGCCCCAGGCCGCCCAGCAGCCAGGCGTAGATCCGTTGGAGCTGGTCCACGCCCATCTGCTGGACGAGGGTCTGGGCGGCGGACAGGAAGGAGGAGACGGCCACACCGGCGAGCACGAGCCCCGCGGTGCCCCCTCCCCCGGCGGTGGAGCCGAGCACGTAGGCGGCGGCCACACCCGACAGTGCGCCGACGAAGGCGGCCACGGGGACCAGGGCCCGCGGGTCGGCGGTGAGGTCGGAGCCGAAGACCATGACCAGGGTGGCGCCCAGTCCGGCGCCGGCGGCCGCGCCGAGCAGGAAGGGGTCGGCCAGGGGGTTGCGGAAGACGCCCTGGTAGGCGCCGCCCGCGGTCGCCAGGAGCGCGCCGACGATCGCGCCCATCACCACCCGGGGCAGGCGCAGCTCCATGAGCAGCGCCGCCTGCCGCTCGGTCAGGGGTGACTCCACCCCACCGAAGGGCAGGAGGGCGAGCATGTGGCGCAGGATGTCGGAGGCGGTCATGGAGGCCGCTCCGGCGGAGATGCCGAACAGGGCGGCCACGAACAGCGCCGCCGCGGCGCCCAGCAACCACCCGAACGGGACACCGAAGCCCTTCATCGTCACACCACCTCTCCTCGACACCTCCACGGCCCGGCCACCGCGCGCCGGCGCCGTCGTCACGACCACGCCGGCGGCGTCCCCGGTGGACGGCCGGCGGGTGCGGGACCGGAGCGAACGGGCCTCGGGCCGTGGTCCTCCGGTCCTCCGCCGACGCCCGAACCGAGGAACACCCCCGTGGTCAGACGAACGGGCCTCAGCCGTCGGTGCTCGCGCGCACGGCCTCGCCGACCGACGCGGCGAAGTCGACCACGCGCGGCCCCCAGCGGGAGGCGATGTCC
Source organism: Nocardiopsis sp. MG754419 (assembly GCF_018207095.1). GTDB lineage: Bacteria > Actinomycetota > Actinomycetes > Streptosporangiales > Streptosporangiaceae > Nocardiopsis. The sequence goes on from NZ_QOCZ01000260.1 coordinate 1,610, forward strand.
GCGTCGAGCAGGTGAACGGCGTCGTTCTGGACCGCGGTCACGGTGTCGAAGGCGGGGCGTTCGGCGACGGCCTCCACCGCGGACTCGTCACCGTAGGAGAGGAAGATGAGGTCGGGGTTCTCCTCGACGACGAGCTCCGCGGACAGCTGCGGGTAGTCCCCACTCTCCTCGTCGGCGGCCTGGTCGGCGATGTTCACCAGCCCGAAGGCGTCGTAGATCTGACCGACGAAGGTCCGGGAGGTGGCGGAGTACAGCGTCTCGTCGAGTTCCTGGTAGAAGCGGAGCTCGGTGTCGCCCAGTTCGGCGCACGTCTCCTCGACGACGGCGTTGACCTCGGTCTCGACCCGCTCGGCCTCGGCGTCGGCCTCCTCGGTGTTGCCGGTCACCTCACCGAGCGTGCGGATCTGCGCGTAGACGCCCTCCAGGTCCGCGGCTCCGCCCAGGACGATCGTGGGGATGTCGACGGCGGCCAACTGGTCGGCCGATTCGATGGCGCTGTCCGAGAGGATGACCAGGTCCGGGTCGTACTCGCTGATCGCCTCGACGCTGGGGGTGAACCCGCTGAGGTCGGTGGTGGGAGCCTCCTCGGGGTGGTCGGAGTACTCGTCGGCGGCCTCGACCCGGTCGCCCGCGCCGATGGCGAAAAGCGTCTCGGTGTTGCTGGGCGAGAGCGAGACGATGCGCTCCGGGGCCGCGTCCAGGGTGACCTCACCCACCGCGTCGGTGACGGTGACCGGGAAGGTGCCGTCACCGATCTCGGCGCGGTCGGCGGCGGGCTCCGGGGCTCCGCAGTGGGCCGACGCGGTGTCGGTGGCCTCGGTGTCCTCCGGTGCGGAGGTGTCGGTGCCACAGGCGGTGAGGGCGAGGGTGGCGCCCAGGAGTGCGACGGGGAGTCGGCAGGCGATCCGCACGGTGCTCCTTCGAGTGCGTGCGGGAAGAGCGCGGCCCAGGCGGGGACGGCCGGTCCTTCCCACGAGGACAGGGGACGTCGGTGCCGGCGAGGCGACCTGGCTCGTCCCCGCGCGAGGCGGGGCTCCACAGTTGCGGGACAGCGCCGGGTCCGGCGGCCGGGTGCGGCCGCCTGCCGGACTTCGCTCGATCGACACCTGCGCGCGTCGCCCGAAGGACGGCGCGGCCCCCTCACTCTACTGGGCGGTCACTCGCGCCCGGATCGGCGGGCGCACCCGGCGCGACCTGCGTGTCCTTCGCTCCGCACGGACGCTTTCGTGAAACGGTCACCTTCCGATTCCGGTATTTCACGCAGCCGTTTCAACGGTTTTTGTAGATGAATGAGCCTTGAGTCCGTTTTATTAACCACTGAGATCCGAGAGAACACTAGCGACGTTTCGTCACACCATGTGGCCATATTGAGTCTCAATGCACATTGACACCCGTCATCGCACAAAGCAATGATCTCGTTGCCATGCGCGCCGATCATCCATATACGGACACTTCGCGGCGTATCCCCCGTGTGTGCACTCCATGCCCGGTGGGACGCCCATTCCCCCGCTGTCCTGAGGCGCGCAGAGAAGGGATGTGTTGACAAGGTGGCACCCCACCGATCACGCCTGGCGTCACTCGCCGGGTTGACGCTCATCGCCGGCCTGCTGGCGGCCGCACCCGCGGGCGCCGACGAGGCCGAGGCGCTCGCGCCCCTGCACCCCGCCCCCGTTCCCGGGAACGGCGAACTCACCCACCAGGTCCAGGACCTGTGGTTCATCGAACTCGAAGGGCCGCCGACCTCGGCGGGCACCGCCTCCGCCCTCGTCGACGACGAGCACGCGGACTTCCGTGCCGAGGCCGAGGAACACGGACTCGACTACACCGAGCGCCTCTCCTTCACCGAACTGTGGAACGGCGTCTCCGTGGAGATGGACGACGACCAGGTGGGCACCGCCCGGGAGATCCCCGGTGTGGCCGCTATCCACCCGGTCATGCGGCACGAGATCCCCGAGATCGCCGACCACGAGCCCGAGATGGACACGGCGCTGGGCATGACCGGCGCCGACATCGCCCGGAGCGAGCTCGGACTCACCGGTGAGGGCCTGCGCGTGGCCATCATGGACACCGGCGTCGACTACACCCACCCCGACCTGGGCGGCCCCGGCGGGTTCCCGTCCGAGCGCGTGGTGGCCGGATACGACTTCGTCGGTGACGACTTCAACGCCGGCGACCCCGAGA
>NZ_QOCZ01000027.1 GCF_018207095.1 Nocardiopsis sp. MG754419
CTGGAAGAAGCCCCACCCCGCCCGGTACAGCCGCGCGGTCAACTCCTCCACATAGAACGAACCACCGGCCGGATCGATCACCCGGGACAGATGTGACTCCTCCACCAACAACGCCTGCGTGTTACGCGCGATCCGCCGCGCCAGATCATCGGACAACCCCACCGCCGCGTCGAAGGGCTCGACCGTGACCGCGTCGGCACCGCCCACCCCCGCGGCGAAACACGCCACCGTGGCGCGCACCATGTTCACGTGCGGATCCCGCCGCGTCAGCATCGCCCGCGAGGTCGTGGCGTGCACCCGCAGGGCGCGTTCCGACGCCGGCACCCCGCAGGCCTCCAACACCTGGTTCCACATCCCCCGCACCGCCCGCAGCTTGGCGATCACCGCGAACTGGTCGGCCTGGGCCGCCAACCGGAACTCGATCCGCCCGGCCGCCTCGCCCACCCCCAGCCCGGCCTCGACCAACCCGCGTAGATACGCCGTCCCCGCGGCCACGACCGCACCCAGCTCCTGGGCATCGGACCCACCGGCCTCGTGCACCAACGTCCCATCGGCCACGAACAACCCCAGATGCGGGTAGCGGGCCGCGTGCTCGGCGGCGAACCGAGCGGCCTCCCCGACGTCGGGGGCCTCGCCCGCCAGAGCGGCCGTGGTCAGCGGGTCCAACCCCAGGTGGGAGATGACCCGACCGTCGGGCACCTCGGCGTCGGTGTGCGCGTCGAGCAGGGCACGGGCGGCGTCGAAGGCGTCGGGACCGGCCGCCCGCAGGATGACCGGTGCCAGATCCAGGTGGACGTCGACCAGGGCCTGCGCCAGCCGGTCGACCGGCAACGCCTCTCCCCCGACCTGGATCCACAACGAGCCCACGCCGTTCATCAGGTCGTCGTGGACACGGCGACGCAGTGCGCCCGGGTCGGCGTCGCTGTGCCGGGCCCGGATGTCCCATCCGGACTCCGTGGACCCCTGGGGCCGGTAACCGCGGGTGAACGGCTCCAGCCCCGGGAAACCGGGATCGGCCTGTGGCGACGCCGAGGTGTACAAGGGCGCGATGTCGAACCCGTCCAGAGTGGGGGTGGCCAGTGCCTCCTCGGGCGCCTCGGCCAGGCGCTCCTCGGCCACACCGCTCTTGCGCAACACTCCCGCGACGAGTGCGCGCCACCGTTCGTGGTCGGCCGTCGGGAAGCCCTCGGTCAGGTCCTGGGCCTCGCCGGCCCCGCTTTCAGGGACGTCCATACTCCGAGATGGTAGAGAACCGCGTTCGGTCCCGGCGAGTCGGGGTGTGGTGCCCGGCACACCCGTGAGGGACGGGCTTCACCTGCGCTCATACCCGAAGACCGCGACGGCCACATTATATGACTTGGATCACATAATGCCTCTTCTCAGAACTTGATCAACTTCGGCGGCGACCAATCAGCGACCCCCTGAACAGCACTGACGAACAGGAACCCGCCATGATCGCCTCCACCCGCCGCCACCGCGCGGCCCTCGGCCTCGCCGCGGCCGGCGCCGCCCTGGCCCTCTCCGCCTGCGGTGCGGACGAGCCCGAGACCGGCGCCGAGGACACCACCGCCGCCGAAGCCGTCGACGAGGTCGAGGAGGAGGCGCCGGAGGTCGACACCTCCGCCTTCAACCAGGGACCCGTCCCCTCCGAGCGGCCCGAGATCGACGAGGCCGACCTGCCCGCCGAACCCGATTCCAGCGCCGAACTGAGCGACCGCATCGCCTGGGAGGCCCTCCAGCGCGTCTCCACGTTCGCCTCGGTGATCGACCCGGACGCCACCTCGACCTGCCCCGACATCGCGGGCGACGAGGGCGAGTCGGTCACCTGCACCGTGGACTACCTGGGCGAGGAGTTCGAGTACACGATCGACATCGAGTCCTCCGGCATCCTCATCAGCTACGACTGGAACCTGCCCGAGGGACCGCTGGTGCGCGAGGTCCTGGAGGACACGCTCCGCTTCAGCTCCGACAACGAGCTCGTGCTGTGCGACATGGAGTCCGACGTCGCCCGCGGTGAGACCGGCGGCGAGGGGCCGTTCCTGTGCCAGACCCTGGACGAGGCGACCGGCGACGTCGTCGACTGGGAACTCAGCATCTCGCAGTACGGCGCGTTCTCCTTCTACCGCGCCTGATGCCGCACCGGTCACCGACCGGCCGTACACGAACGGCCCCGCCGCGGCGGGGCCGTTCGTGTACGTCTCACCCGCAGTTGGTGCCGTTGCGCACGACCCAGGCGTCGCCGATGACCCCGCCCCAGTCCACGCACCGACCGGCGGCCTCCAGGTAGACCGGGCCGGCGTAGGTGGTCCACTCTCCCGGGTCGCGCCGCCACGAGGTGGCGTCACTGTGCTTGAGCACCGCGTCCATGGTCATGGCCGCGCCGGGGTCGGCCCGGATCACGACCACGCAGTTCCTGCCGTTGGTGTTGTTGTAGGTGAGGTAGATGGTGCCACCGGTGATGGCGGCGCTGTTGTTCACGTTGTAGCCGTCACCGCAGACCCCGTTGTAGGGCACCGAGGCCAGGGCCGGGGAGGCGTTCGCCAGAACCGTGGCCAGGGTCAGTGCCACCCCGAGGGCGAGCCACCGCCTCAAGGACGTGCGCATGGTTCCTCCTTACCAGGGCGGGGTTCCGGTGCCGCTGGTGCTGTGGTGCTCGACGAGTTCGGTGATGGTGGCGGTGCCGTCGGTCTCCTCCGTGTAGGTGACCTCCGCCGTGATGGTCCGGCTCCCGGTGTCGACGTGGTCGGTGAGCGCCGCCGGGTCGGAGGGGACCGAGCCGGCGTCCCCGTGGGCGACGGAGCCGCCCTCCCCCTGGCAGAAACTCCAGGCGCACACCACCGTGGCGTCGTCGAGTACGCCGTACATCCCGCTTCCGTTGGCCGGACGGAAGGCGACCACGTGGGTGCCGGACGGACGTGTCCCGCTCGCGTCCACCCCGGCGCCGACCGTCGCCATGACGGTGTGCGGCCCGGAGCCGCCCCCGGCGGTAGCGCCCTCGGCGTCCCCATCGGAACCCTGTTGACCCGTACCCGACCCCGCGGAGTCGCGATCGTCGGTGTCCGCGGGGGCGTCCTCCCCGGTGTCCTCCGCGCCGGACGGGGCGGTCCCACCGGCCCCCTCCCCGTCGTCACCGGGTTCGGCCCCGGCACCGAACCAGGACGTGAACGGCAGGGACCCCCAGTGGCCCGTGATGGCGACGCCGCCCAACGACACCCCCGCGAGCAGCACCAGGGCGGCCACCACCGACGCCACCCTCAGGCCGGTGCGCCCACCACGACACCTCCCCGGCACCGCGACCTCGCGTTCCTCGGGGGTGCGCACGCCGTGCCAGGTCGCTCGGAGCGTCGCGGTCACCGCGTTCTCCGCCGCCGCGGCCGAGGCGATGGGGGTGGGAGGACGTTCGAGATCGGCGAGTTGCGTGAGGGCGATGACCAACGCCATCGCGCTGGGGCGGCGGGCGGCGGCCTTGGACAGGGCCTGGCGGGCGAGTGAGGCGATCGGACCGGTGAAACCCTCCATGTCCGGCTCTTCGTTCATGACCCGGTGGGCCACGGCCGCGGGGTCTCCGGTCCCGAACGGTCGACGTCCGGTCGCGGCGTAGGTGACCAGGGCGCCCCACGTGAAGATGTCGTCGGCGGTGCTGACGGGCTCACCCCGGTAGTGCGCCGGGCTGATCCACCCGGAGGAGCCCAGCAGGGAACCGGTGCGGGTGAGCGCGGTCTGGTCGAGCGCCCGCGCGATACCGAAGTCCAGCACCCGCGGCCCCTCGGGGGCCATCATGATGTTGGCCGGTTTCAGGTCGCGGTGCACGACACCGGCGGCGTGGATCTGTGCCAACGCCTCAGCGATGCCCACCGCGAGCCCCGGCAGCAGGGGCGCGGGCAGCCTGCCCCCGCTCTCCCGCAGGTAGGCGTTGAGGGCCAGGCCCCGCACCAGAGGGGTGGCCAGCCACGGCCGGGTGCCCTGGGCGTCCGACGCCAACAGGGGAACCGCGCAGGCTCCGCCCACACGGGAGAGCATGTCGACCTCACGGGCGAAGCGCCCCCGGAACTCGGGGTCGGCGGCGTACTCGGGGTGGATCACCTTGACCGCGACCGGCGCACCGTCCCGCCCCTGCGCGGCGTACACGACGCCCATGCCACCGGCACCGAGCCGTTTGACCAGGCGATAGGGGCCGATGTCGGCCGGGTCGCCGGGCGTGAGATCGGTGGCCGTGGCGGGCAACTGCACGGAGGAGTGCGCAGGACTCATGGGGCTCACAGGTGCGAGGGCGGGGCGGGAGGTCTCCGGAAGAGCGCCGGACGCCTTGCGCGAAAGCGACCCGGAACCTGCATGGTAACCGGGCCTCGCCCCGACCTCTCGTGGCCCTCACCCGATTGGGCGCCCGCGGCCGGGAACCCCCGGCGGGTTCCGGTCACGCCCCGGGTCGCTCAGGCGGGGGACTCCCCGCGCTCCTGACGGCTCACCTCGCGAACGTGCCTGTAGTCCACCCGGTCGACGGGAAGGCGGGCTGGAAGGCGCCCGGATGCGCACCCGCCTCGGCCATCGCCCGCAGGAGCTCATCGGCGTGGTCGATGCGCACGGTGCCGCACGGGACCTCTCTCGTCTCGGGGCGGGGAGGATGTCGGCGGGTGCAGGCGCCTCAGTCGGTGTCGTCCTCGGGGGACTCCTCGGCGTCGGGCTCGTCGAGCTCGCCGTCGACGTCCGTGTCGGCTTCGGGTCCGGGGCCGTAGACGAACCGCTGACGCCCCTGGACGAGGATGGCGTGCCCGGTGTCGGTGACGGCCTCCACGTAGGCGTCCAGGTCCTCGGCGACCACGTCCATGGTCTCGGCCTCCAGCACCAACTGCCGGTCACCGTCCTCGTTGGAACGGGTGTCCCCGTAGACGAAACCGGCGTGGGCGAAGGCCGGGGAGATCGCTCCGGCCTCTTCCTCCAGCCCCCATCGGATCTCGCCGGCGACCAGGTCGACGGCGACCATCGGGGCTCCGCCGCTGGCCTGCGGCAGCAGGAGTGTGGCGGTGTCGGTGTCGTAGGGCCCTCCGGTGGAACCGCCGTCGTCGAAGCGGGCGGCCACCGGGTTGGCACCGGGCTCCCGCAGCGTCCAGAGAAGGTCGCCGTCGGACACGTCGTGCGCGGAGAGGGTCGAGGGGGCCTCGGGGCGGGCCCAGCGCAGCATCAGGACGTCCCGGGTGGCTTCCTCCTCCTGCACGTCCTCGTCGGGGTTCTCCTCGGTGTCCTCGTCGTCCTCGTCGTCGGACTCCCGGGCGTCCGGGTCCAGGGTCTCGAACAACCCGAGGACCTGCGGAACACTCGTGGGCGAGGTGGGCACGTCGAGGTCGTCGTCCTCACCGCTCACCGACCACAGGTGCTCACCCGCGTCGTCGGAGGCGACCGAGTAGGCGTGCAGGGCGGAGTCACCGTCGTCGAGCAGGACCGTCTCGCCCCAGGCGGCCACGGGGACGCCCAGGGGTGCGACCGGGTCCTCCTCGGAGTCCTCATCGACGTCCTCCTCGGGCGGCGCCTCCTCCGGGTCCGCGTCCTCGTCCTCGGCGGGTTCCAGGGTGTAGGTCCACAGCTCCTCGCCGTCGACGTCGAGCACCGTGTAGTCCCCGTCGGGCTCCTCCGCGCTCCAGTCGCTCGGCCGACGCACCGCCAGGCCGTCCAGGTAGAGGTCGCCGGCCTGTGCCGGTTCCCACAGCGTCTGTCCGCGGGCGTCCAGAACGAAGGGGCGGTCGTCGGCGTCGGTCAGGGCCAGGACGGGGTCGCCCGCGGTGTCGACGTCGATGCCGCGGAAGCGCGCCTCGCCCTCCCAGAGGAGGTCTCCGGTGGCGGCGTCGTGCAGGAGGTGGCGGTCCTCTCCCCCGGAACTGATGAGGAAGGCCCCGCCCACCGGGCTGATGCGCACGCCCATGGGGTCGTCGAGGATCTCGTGGACGCCCGCGTCGTCACCGTGCAGGTGCCGCAGGACCTCGCCCTCGATGCCGGGCGGGGGCTCCCCCTCGAACTCGGTGGGGACGGGGGCGCTCTCCTCGTCGGACGGTGGCGCGGGCGTCTCCGGGTCCCCGGTACACCCCGCGACCAGCAGCGCCACGAGGCCACAGGTCAGGGCCTGGGGCACGCGTGAGCTGCGCATAGACGGTCTCTCCCCATGAAACGATGACGATTACGGCAAATCCTAAGCCGCGTGACGGGCGAGTGGATACACGGAGCCCACCACTCGTTACCGGCACGTGAACACCGGGCGTTCACGTTCCGGCGTCCGGCTCCACCTCGACGATGGTGGTCCCCTTGAGCTCGAACTCGGCGCGACCGCCGGTCAGCTCGGCCAACCGGACCTCGAAGTCCGGCAGTTCGGCCTCGGGCAGGGCCACCTCGATCCGGACACGGTCCTCGTAGGCGACGCCGCGAACGGTGAGCGCGGAGTCGCGAAGATCGCTCTCCAGGCGTCCACCGAGAACGTAGTCCGCGTACACGTCCACCACCGTCAGGGTGCGGCGTTCCCAGAGCCCGAACTCCTCCACGGCGGCGGACACGGAGTTGCCGTAGGCGCGGATGAGACCGCCCGCGCCGAGTTTGGTGCCGCCGAAGTAGCGGGTGACGACCGCGACGGTGTCGGTGATCCGACGGTGGCGCAGCACCTCCAGCATGGGTACCCCCGCGGTGCCGGCGGGTTCGCCGTCGTCGCTGGAGCGCTGGACGCCCCCGTCCTCACCGAGCACGTACGCCGTGCAGTTGTGGTTGGCGTTCCAGTGCTCCTTGCGACGCTCGGCGATGAACGCGCGTGCGGCCTCCTCGTCGCCCACCCTGGCCATGGCGCAGATGAACCGAGACTTCCTGATCTCGATCTCGTGTTCGCCGCCGCGTCTGATCGTTCGCATGTCGCCTGTTCAGCTGGGTTCGTGGGTCCGACGCACAGTCTGCCACCTCCCGCGGCGGAGCCCACGCCCGGTCGTCTCGTGGACGCAGGGGGTGGTCAGGAGAGCACCGGCACGTTAATCTCTCGAAAAACAAGATATTTAGTCAGCGAGCTTGAATGACCTCCCTTCTCTTCGCGACGGTCACCGCGATGCACGCCGTACTGACGGTGTGGCTGGCCCGACGCGCCTGGACCGACCGCTCCCCCTACCTGGCGATGGTCGCCCTGGTCACCCTCGGCCTGGTCTACGACAACGGGATCGTGGCCGTGGGGCGCCTGGTGGGCGAGGGCGCCGTGCTCGAAGCCCTCAACCTGCCGCGCTTCCTGGTCCACGCCCTCATCACCCCCCTGCTGATCATCGCCGCCGTCGGCCTGGCCCGTGGGGCCGGCGCCCCATGGGCCCGGCTCAGGTGGGTCCACGGGGCCTTCTGCTCCCTGGCGACGGCGCTCATCGTGTACGGCCTGCTGTTCGAGGTCGTGGGCCTGGAACTGGTCGCGGGCCGCGAGGGGGACGCGCTGCGCTACACGGCGGTCGACCCTTCACCGCCCATCCCCTCCATCGCCGCCATCGTGGTGCTGATCATCGTCGGTGTGGCCCTGTGGCGCCGGGGCGGTGGGTGGATGGGCGTCGGCGCCGCGCTCATGTTCGTGGCCGCGGCGCTGCCGTCACTGCCGCTGGTCGTGACCAACATGGGCGAGGTGGCCCTCATCGTGGGTCTGGCCCTGACCGCCGTCCGACCGGTCACCGCCCCTCGCACGACCGCTCCCGTGTGAGACCGCTCGCGCGAGCATCGGTTCCGGCAGGGTCGGCCCGGCCGTGGCCCGTCGGACCTCGTGGGCGACCCCCGGTGCCCATCGCCCGGATCGACCCGGGCCACCTCCCCGCACCCCTGGCCGCCGCCCGGGGACGGTCGGCACCGTCGACCTCGCGGCCCGACGGGATCGCGTTTCCCTGTGGGATTCCACCCATCGGACCGTGCTCGTGGAACCGTCGCGGCAGCGTAGGGGGCGGCTCCCCTGTTGTGACTCGGCGAGGCCGGCCCCGTGGTGGCCTCCGGCTGGTACCGTCCCCACCCTGAAGGAGGCCGCCGAACGCGGGGAACGCCTGCGCGACAATGGAACCGGCCCCGAGGCGTTCAACCCCACGAGCGCCTCGACCCTTCGGGCACACCGGAGATTCCGCACCCGTAGTTATCTGACCTGCACTTTGGGTAACGTTGCGGACATCAAGCGACCAACAATCGGGAGTTCCGCCATGCGCACCACACCACCCGCCGTCGGTCTGGCCCTGACCGCCGTCCTCATCGCCGGGTGCGCCCAGGGAACACCTTCCACCAACGACGGTTCCGCGGCCACCGACGGCGCCGCCGCCCAGCCGACGGCGGAACCGAGTGTGACGGCGTCGATCTTCCTTCCGCCGGGCGAGAGCACCGGTGCCGTCACCTACGACGAGATCGCCGTGCCCGAGGGCGCCACCGCCGACGTCCAGGTGCGCGTCCAGGACGGTTCCACCTTCGTGCAGTTCACCGGGACCGGGCTGGAGGCCGACCGGGACTTCGGTGCCCACGTGCACACCGAGCCCTGCGGAGAGGACCCCGCGGACTCCGGCCCGCACTACCAGAACGAGGTCGACCCGGAGGCGACGGAGGACGAACCCTCCACCGACCCCGCGTTCGCCAACCCGGAGAACGAGGTGTGGCTCGACATGACCACCGACACCGGCGGCAACGCCCTGGTCACCTCCACGGTGGACTGGGAGTTCCGTGAGGGGGAGGCGAACTCCCTGGTGCTGCACGACGAGCACACCTCCACCCACGAGGGCCACGCCGGCACGGCGGGCGACCGCCTGGCCTGCGTGACCGTGGAGTTCTGAGCCCGTACCCGGATCAGTCCGGGATGAGCCGGCGCAGGACGAGCTTCTCGCCCAGCGCCCAGGCGGTGGAGGCGCACAGGTACAGGCCCGCCGCCAGCGGTACGAAGAGGGCGACGACGACGGTGACGAACTGCATGTAGGACAGGGCGGCGATCATGGGCGGCCCCGACGGGGCCGCCCGCATCGTCGGCAGCACCACGTACCGCCGGTTGGCCCAGGCCACCACCGCCAGCACGACGAGCATCACGACGAAGACCGGGGCGAACGTGCCGCCGACCACCGTGTCGCCCAACGCGACCCCGGCGAAGGGGCGCTCCAACAGCGCCTCGGTACCGGGGGCGACCCCGATGAACACCCCGTACAGGGCGATCACCAGGGGGATCTGGGCGAGCCCGGGCAGACATCCGGCCAGGGGGCTGGTCCCCGCCTCGGCGTAGACCTTGCGCTGCTCGGCGACCATGCGTTCGGGGTTCTTGCGGTGGCGCTCGGTGATCGCCGCCAGGCGCGGGGCCAGGCGGGCGCGCTGTTTCTCCGCGCGCGTCTGCGCCACCCCCAGGGGCAGGAGCAGCACACGCACGGCCATGGTCAGCACGATCACCGCCAGGCCGGCGGCGAGGGCCCCGGTGAACGGGGTGAGCAGATCGGTCAGTACGGCGAGGATCGTCGCGAGCACATCGATGACGGCCGCGATCGGCCCGAAGGTGTACAAGGTGAAGGCCCTTCGTCCAGGTGGAGAGTACGGACGTGGGCCGCTCGCCGGAGACCGCGGTGCGCGCGCACGGAACGTGCGGGTCGCATCGGACGTGCGAGACGTGCGGGCGGGATCTAACGAGCGGCCGGAAGGGCCTGTCCGGGCGCTCGGGGACGGGGGCGACCCGCGGCGTCGGGGTCGCACAGGGTGAGGACGGGCAGTCGCGCGGAGCGACGGCGCATCGCGTGTCCGGCCGGGGTGGCGCTGTCACCGACGGGCCACAGGGCCGTGCCCCGCAGGACCATCCAGGTGAGGGCGGCGCCGAGGGCCAGGGCCACCAGCAGCAACGCGGGTCCGTGGGCCCCGGGGGTGAGGAACTCGGTGGGCGGGGCGCCGAGAACGAGGAACTCGAGCAGGGGCAGCAGGAAGTGCACCCGGCCCCTCCTTTCGTTCTCCGTCGGCCCTCTCCGACCGTGGCACCGATCCTACCCAGCCACCACCAGACGGACAAAAGCCCTGTTCACCGTAGGGAGAAATTCCGCCGACACTCCGTCGACCCTCCCCTGCGTCGACGCGATCTTGTAGCTAAATGACACAGAGTAACCGACTCTGCCGTGCGTTCCCGGGCTCCCGCGAGCCCGGGGCGAAGAGGGGAATCCTGTGCCGATCCGCCCTGCGAACCTTGCCACCATGTCCGCGACCATCGCCGGAGCCATCTCGGGGATGGCGAGCAGGGAGGAGACCGCGCCCGTCCTCATCACCTTCGAGTCGGGCCATGAGCAGACCGTGGAGAACGGCGGCTGCCGCGTGTTGGAGACCGGCCAGGGCGGGGTGGTGGAGATCGAGGGAGAGTCGCGCTTCGCTCTGTTCGGCGGCACCAGCTGCCAGGGAAGCCGCACCCTGGCCTCGGGTCACGGCTCCGTGCGTTTCGGCACGCCGGTCCTGGCCGGCGCCATCGTCATCGGCTGAACGTTCCTCCGCCGGGACGTCCGACGGCGGCACGGATCTCGGCGACCCGAGCCGGAAGGGCCTCCAGGGTGTCGCCCTGAGAGCCCAGCACGGCCCCGGCCACGGCGTGGCCCAGGTCCAGTCGGCGCTCGACGGGCCACCCATCCAGCCGACCCGACAGGTACCCGGCCGCGAAGGCGTCACCGGCCCCGACCGCCTCCACGACCTCCACCGGCGGGGCGGGGACGAACACCGTGTCCTCCCCCTCGAAACAGGTCGCACCGTGCTCGGCGTCCTTGACCACCAGGGTCGGCACCTCCGGCAGCACCGCGCGCACGTCGGCCGCCTCGGGGGTGCCCCACAGGCGCTCGGCCTCGTCGCGGCCGACGAACACCACGTCGGCGCGCCGGGCCAGGTCCAGCAGGACCGGCGCGGCCTCCTGGGCCGACCACAGCGCGGGTCGGTGGTTCACGTCGAAGGAGCGCAGCTCGTCGCGACCGGCACGTCGGTCCAGCAGGTGCTCCACCAGGGTCGCGGCGCGTGAGGACAGCGCGGGGGTGATGCCGGAGACGTGGACCAGCCGCGCACCCCGGGACCAGACCCTCTCGGCGTCGGCGACCGACATCTCCGAGGCCGCCGAGCCGCTCCGGTAGTACAGGACCCCCGCACCGCCCGGCGCGGTGTCCTTCACGTACAGGCCCGTGGGCAGACGCGGGTCCACCTCGACCCCGCGCACGTCGACACCGTGCCGGGCCACCGCCCCGGTGACGATCCGCCCGAAGGGGTCGTCGCCCACCCGGCTCACCCAGGCGGCGGAGTGGCCCAGCACGGCCAGGGCGACCGCCGCGTTGGACTCGGCGCCGCCCGCGCCGACGCGCAGCCGGGAGCCCTCGGTGAGCGCCTCGGGCGAAGTGAGCACGGCCATGGTCTCGCCGACACAGACGGCGTCGATCGGGCTCATCGGCGGTTCCTGCGCACCGAGCGGCCGGGCAGTCGGTCGGTGCGTGCTCCGTCCCGGAGGGTGAACTCGCCGCCGATGAGCACGTGTGCGATACCGACGGGTGTGCGTCGGGGGTTCTCGTAGGTGGCGCGGGCGGCGACGGTCTCGGCGTCGAAGACGACGAGGTCGGCGTGGGCCCCGACCTGGATGACACCGCGGTCGGACAGGCCCAGGCGTTGGGCGGGGCGGGAGGACAGGTGCCGCACGCACTCCTCCAGGCTGAGCAGCCCGAGCTCGCGCACGTAATGGCCGAGGTAGTGGGGGAAGGTGCCCCAGCCTCGGGGGTGGGGTCGGTCGCCGACGAGGATCCCGTCGCTCCCGGCGGTGTGGGCGCTGTGCCGCATGATGGTGCGGATGTTCTCCTCGTTGCCGACCCGGAGGAGACAGCCGCTGCGCAGTTCGTCGGCGACCAGCAGGTCGGCGTACACGCGGCCGGGTTCCTCCCCGCTCACCGCGGCCAGGTCGGCGATGGAGCGACCGACCGCCCAGGACAGCGCCGGGTCGGCCGTGCCGGTGACGACGAGGGTGGACCAGTCCATGGGCACGCCGTGGTTGCCGTCGGTGCCCTCGTTCTCCACTTCCCACAGGATGCGGGCGCGGGTCTCGGGGTCGCGCAGGCGGGCGAGGGTGGCGGTGGTGCCGCCCTCCTGGGCCCACCCGGGCAACGGGGCGGCCAGGTAGGTGGCGCTGGCCCGGTAGGGGTAGCTGTCGAGGGTGACGTCGAGGCCGTAGCGGACGGTGGCCTCGTCGATGGCGTCGAGGACCTCGGGGGCGCGGCCGCGGTTGCGGGGGAAGTTGACGTGGCAGTGGGCGAGGTGGAGGGGAACGTGCGCGCGGCGGGCCACGTCCAGACACTCCTGGTAGGACTCCACCACCCGGGAGCCGTAGTTGCGGTGGTGGGGACAGTAGAAGCCGCCGGCGGCGCGGACGGGGCCGAGGAGTGCGACGATCTCGTCGTCGCTCGCGTACATGCCGGGGGTGTAGGTCAGGCCGGTGGAGAGCCCCTGGGCGCCCTCCTCCATGCCACGGGCGACCATGGCGCGCATCCGGTCGAGTTCGGCGTCGGTGGGGGGACGGTCCTCGTTGCCGAGCACCGCCATGCGCACGTTGCCGTGGGGGACGAGGTAGGCGGCGTTGGTGGGGGATCCCCGGTCGAGGAGGTCCAGGTACGCGCCGACGCTCCGCCAGGAGTGGTCCAGGTCGGGGGTGCCGTTCCAGGCGGCGATCTGTTCCCGGATCGGTTCGACGGTGGCGTCGGTGACGGGTGCGTAGCCGAGCCCGTCCTGTCCCAGGACCTCCAGGGTGACCCCCTGGCAGACCTTGGCCTCGTGTGCGGGGTCGGTGAGGAGGGCGAGGTCGGAGTGGGCGTGCATGTCGACGAATCCGGGGGCGACCACGAGGCCGGTCACGTCGATGGTGCGACCGGTGGATCGGGCGTTTCCGGGCGGGACGATGTGACTGATGCGGCCGTCGCGGAGGACGAGGTCGGCCAGGCGGGAGGGGCCGCCGGTGCCGTCGACGACCCGTCCTCCACTGAGTACGGTCTCGGGCTGCACTGTTCCTCCGTTCGGGTCACCGGCGCCCGGCGCGGTGGCGCACGGGTGGCGGTGGGGGCCAAGAGACGCTTCCGGTCGAATCATCGGTCACTTCGTCGCCGCAGGACGCGTAACCTGCGCGTGCACCACGTACGAGCGCGGACGCGCGCTCGTCGCGCACACGATCTCCGACCGAAGGAGCCCCATGTCGAAGCAGGCGGTCCAGACCGACCAGGCCCCCGCACCCGCCGGCGCCTACAGCCAGGGAGTCGTGACCGGCGGGTTCTTGTACACGGCCGGATTCGGCCCCCAGGAGCCGCAGACCGGACAGGTCGCGCCGACGGTCGGCGAGCAGACCCGGCAGGTTCTGGCCAACGTCTCCGCCGTCCTGGCCGTGCACGGGCTGACCTTGGACGACGTTGTCAAGGCCACCGTCCACCTGGAGAACCTCAAGGCCGACTTCCCCGAGTTCAACGCCGTCTACGAAGAGCACTTCACCGCTCCCTACCCGGTGCGGACGACCGTGGGTTCCGACCTCGCCAACATCCTCGTCGAGATCGACGTGGTCGCCAAGCTTCACGACTGAAGGATCCGGCCGCCCCGGAAGGAGCCCCGGGGCGGCCGGTCCCGTCACTGCGATACCTACCCCGATCGGCGGGCCCGGACCACCAGGTCGTGCACGGTGTGGGTGGTGCCGTCCAGCGTCTGCTCGCCGGCGCGGGCCTCGTCGACGAGGACCTCCCACTCCCCCTCGGTGAGCGCCGCGGTCACCGCGTCGCCCTCGTAGAAGAGTTCCGGCATCGGCGGTCGGGGGACCCCGGTCTCCAGGTCGCGGGGATGGTGCGCGACCACCAGCAGCTCTCCGCCGGGCGCCACCGCCCCGGCCAGCGCCGCGAACAGACGGGCCCGGGGGTTGGGGTACAGGTGCATGAACTGCACCGTGACCAGGTCGAACGCGGGTGCGGGCGGCGCCCATGCGGTCACGTCCGCCCGTGTCCACGTGATGCGTTCGGCGACCTCGGAGCCCCGGTCCCGGGCGTGGGCCGCGGCACGGTCCAGCGCGACGGACGAGATGTCGACCGCGGTCACCGCCCATCCCCGCTCCGCCAGCCACAGGGCGTCGGCGCCCTCACCACTGCCCACGTCGAGGGCGCGACCGGGCGCGAGCCCGGCGACCTCCGCCACCAGGTGCCGGTTGGGTGCACCGCTCCAGATCCGGCCCTTGGTCCGGTAACGCTCGTTCCAGAAGTCCTCGCCCATGTCCTCGGGCGAGGTTCCATCGTCGTGGGTCATCGATCGACCACCTCCGCCACCACTCTCGTCAGGTGCGGGCCCCGAGGCCACTTCCCTTGCCGGTACGGCAAAGACCGACCACGGCGGAGAAGCCGAGGAAAAAACCGGGGACCTCACGAGAAAGGATGAACCTTCGGCGGTGGAACCGTGTCAGAACAAGCGTCCGAAATCCCTTTCATAAAAACGATGAACAGGTAGCACCATGATCATCTGGCGCGGCTGGGGAATTCTCGTCCCCCTCATCGCGGCGGTCATCGCCGTCCCTTGTGCCGCCCTCACCGCCGAAGTGACCGGGCAACAGCATCTCGGCGGCCTCGGCGCCGGCGTCGGGCTCCTGCTCGCCTCGGTGGCCGTGTTCCTCGCGGGGAACAGGCTCAACACGCCCCGGCGGGGTTTCCACCCCGCGACCGGTCGGCCGGTGGAATACCGCAACACGCACACGTTCTTCTTCGTGCCGATGCAGTACTGGGCGTTCGTGCTTCCCCTGGCCGCCTTCGGGGCCGCCGCCACCGCGTTCCCCCTGTAGGGCGGCGCGGGCCCCGCGACCCTAGGGATCGTCCGGATCCGGGGCCCCGAAGTCCTCCAGGCACAGCTCCAACAGGGCCAGGACACGTTCGGTGAGCTGCGCGCGATCGCTCGTGCGCAGGGCGTCTCCCCCCTCGACCCGGCGGACCCGACTCAGACCCAGCAGCACCGCGGCGACCAGGGAGGCGTGCAGTCGGGCGTTCTCCCGCCCCAGGTACACGGTGAGCGGGTCGAGGAGCGCGCTCTTGAGTCGCCCCTGATAGACCGACTGCAGGTCGGGATCGCCGGCGGAGTGATCCAGCGCCCGTTGGAGCGCGCTCCCCTCCCCGTACAGCCGACTGACGGCGTGCTCGGCCAGCCGCCGGGTCAGCTCCTCGGGCGGCCCGTCGGTGATGAGTCGCGGGAAGACGCCGTCCTCGCGCAGGATCTCCGTGAGCAGTCCGGCCTTGGAACCGAAGTACCGGTTGATGAGCGCGACGTTCACCCCGGCGTGCGAGGCGATCATCCGGGAGGAGACCGACCCGAACCCCTCGTTGGTGAACAGCTCCTTGGCGCTCGTGAGGATGCGCTCCCTGGTCACCTCGCGACCGCGTGTGGGTGCGGTGGCACCGCCTCCGGTCTCGTCCGGACGCTCCATCTGCACACCCCTCGGCGGCCCGTCGATCTGACTTTCAGGAGACCAGGGTCCCACCTCGGTGGGCCGGACGCATACCGGAAGGACCCGACAGATATCGATTTGACAGGTCAACAGCGTTTACCTATACCTGATTCTGGATGCCCGCCCCCGGCTGTCGTGCCGCGGGGCTTTCGTGCGTCCGGAATCGGGGGACCCATGGAACAGTCGCTACGCGGGAAGTCCGCGTCACGAGAACCCGTCGCGAACGTGCGTCCCCCCACGGATCGTCCGACGACACCGGCGACCGAGCCCGTCCCCGACTACCCCCCGCGCCCCGTCGTCCGCAGGATCATGGTCGGCCTGGTGCTGGCCATGCTCACCTCGATGCTCACCAACTCGATCATCGGGACGGCCCTGCCCACGATCATGGGCGAACTCGGCGGTCAGGACCGGTTGGCCTGGGTCGCCACCGCCGCCCTGCTCACCATGACCGCCTCCACCCCCGTCTGGGGCAAGCTCTCCGACCTGTGGGGCCGCAAGCTCCTCTTCCAGGTGGCCCTGGGCATCTTCATCGTCGCCTCGTTGGCCGCGGGGTTCGCGCAGGACATCAACTGGCTCATCGCCGCCCGCGCCCTCCAGGGGCTGGGCGTCGGCGGACTCGCCACGCTGCCCAACATCATCCTGGGCGACGTCGTCTCCCCGCGTGAGCGCGGCCGTTACAGTGGCCTGATCGGCATGGTCTTCGGTGTGTCCACCGTGCTGGGCCCACTGGTCGGCGGGTTCCTGGTGGACAGCCCCCTGGGATGGCGCTGGTGCTTCCTCATCACCGTCCCGCTCGCCGTGGTGGCCTTCACGGTCATCCAGTTCATGTTCCGGATGCCGTTCGCGCCGCGCCGCAAGGCACCGGTGGACTGGTGGGGCGCCTCCCTGATCTTCAGCGCCGCGAGCACGGTGATCGTGCTGCTCAGCCTGGGCGGCACCCAGATCCCCTGGAACTCTCCGGCCGCCTACGCCATGGGGATCGCCTCGGTGCTGCTCACCGTCCTCGCGGTCGTGGTCGAGCGTCGTGCCGCCGAGCCCATCATCCCCACCCGCCTGTTCCGGGACCGCACGTTCGTGCTGGCCTCCGCCGGGTCGGTGACCGTCGGCATGATGATGTTCGGCCTCATCATCTACATGCCGCAGTACCTGCAGATGGTCCACGGCATGAGCCCCACGGTCTCCGGCCTGATGACGCTGCCGTTGGTGGGGTCCTTCCTCGTCACCTCGATCGGTTCCGGGTACGCCATCAGCGGCTCCGGCCGATGGAAGGTCTACCCGGTGGTGGGCATGGTGTTGTGCGTCATCGGTTTCACGGTGCTGAGCATGGCGCAGATCGACCCCGGGCTGACCACGGTCATCGTGGGGCAGATCCTCGTGGGGCTGGGCTTCGGGCTCAACATGCAGATCCTGTTGCTGGCCACGCAGAGCTCCCTGCCGCTCCGGGACATGGCCTCGGGCACCGCGTCGGTCACCTTCTTCCGCAACCTCGGCGGTGCCATGGGTGTGGCCGCCTTCGGAGCGGTCATGGTGGGCCGGCTCAACACCGAGCTCGCCGCCGCCTCCACCGCCGCCCGGGAGGCCCTGGCCACGGACACCGCCACCGGTGTCGACACCGGGGCCGAGGAGTTGTCGATCGGGTTGGAACAGGCGGCCGAGTCCGCCCAGGGCTCCCCCGAACTGGTGCACTCCCTGCCCGGTCCGGTCCGCGACGTGGTCGTGGGCGCCTTCGACCACGCGATGCTGGGCGTGTTCGTCGCGGGGATCCCCATCGCCGTCATCGGGTTGGTCGCGGTGTCCTTCATGAAGGGGGTGCCACTGCGCGGCGGGGGTCCGGCCCGCGACGATGACTGAGCCCGGTCATCCCATGACCGGGTTGTTCACGGGGACCGCCGTACGGGCGGCCCCGGCTCGCCCCGGGGCCGTTCAGAGGTAGCGGCGGAAGCCCTCGGCGGAGTTGGCGAACCCGAGGGTCTCGTAGAAGCGGTGCGCGCCCTGACGGCTCTCGTGGGAGAGCAGTTCGACCTTGTAACAGCCCGCGCGCGTGGCCCGGTCCAGGGCGTCCTCCATGAGCGCCCGACCGATGCCCTGGTAGCGGGTCTCGGGGTCGACGACGAGGTTGTCGACCACCGCCCAGGGCTGGGCGTCGTGGGTCAGGTTGGCCACCACCAGCAGATCCAGTGTGCCGATGATCTGGCCCCGGCGCTCCGCCACCAGGACGGTGCGATCGGGGTCGTTCTCCATCCGGGTCCAGGCCCGGACGGCGGCGGAGGACATGCGAACGTGCGCGCTCTGCGTGTGGGTGGTGTCACCGAGTCCGCGCAGGAGTCGCAGGATCGCACCGAGGTCGGACCGAATGGCCGCGCGTATCATCATGGCTGTCGGCATCGTAGCCCACGGCCTGCGACAAGGCGGACGTCCCCCTACAACCAGCCACAAAACGCCGAGGGCGGGACCGCTGGTCCCGCCCTCGTCCCGCCCAGGTGGCGGGGTACCGCGAAGAAACGTCCTCAGGGCTTGCGGATGACGCGCACACCCTCGTCGCCGGTCGGGGGCTGCTGCCGGCCTTCGGGACGACGGTAGATGCCGGTGATACCCGGGTCCCCGGTGTCGGACACGGGCTGCTGCGGGCCGCTCTGCGGCTGCTGCGCGGGCGTGGCCGCCTGCTGCTGACCACCGTGGTGGGGCTGCTGCGGGCCGCTCTGCGCCTGCTGCGGACCACCGGGTGCCTGCGCGGGACCGCCGGGGCGACCCTCGGGGGCCGGTCCGTTGAAGCGAGCGCCCTGCGGCGGCTGGGGCGCGGCGGTCTTGGGCTCGCCACCCTTGCCCTCGTCCTGCCGCGGTGCCTCGGCGCTCTCGGCCTGCTCGGGCTTGCCGAGCGGCGTGATGCGGACCGTCGCCTCGTCCGGGGCCTGCTGGGGCGCGGCGGCCTCGGCCTGCGCCGGGCGGGCGGACTCCGCGGTCCCGCTCTCCTGAGCCGGGGCCTCGGCGGGGGTCTTGCCCTCCGGTCCCCGACCCTCGGGCGCCTTGTTCCCCGGGGCCTTGTTCTCGGGCGCCTTGTTCTGCTGCGGGCGTCCCTGCGGGCCCTTGTCCTCGGCCGGGGCCGCGACCTCATCGCGAGACAGACCGGTCTCCAGGGCACCCGCCTTGTCCTCGGCGGTGACCAGGTCGGCCAGGGTGGAGTGCATGTCCTTCAGTCGGCGCAGCGCCTCGGCGTGCGTGGCCGTGAGGGTGGCCAGCCTGCGGTCGGCCGTGTCGTGGATCTTCTTGGCACGGGCCTCGGCCTCGCTCAGGCGCCGTTCGCCCTCCTGCTTGGCCTGCTCCCGGAGCTGGTCCGCCTCCTTCTTGGCACCGGTGACCATCTCCGTGGCCTCGTTGCGGGCGGTGGTGACGATCCGCTCGGCGTGCTCCTCGGCGTCCTTGCGGTGCTTGCCGGTCTCCTCCTCCGCCTTCTTCTGGGCGTCCTTCACCTCGGACTCGACCCGGGAGCGACGCTCCTTGGCCTCTTCCTCGGCGATCCGGAGGATCTCCGCCATGCGCTCGCTGATCTGCTCGTGCTCAGGCTTGACCTGGGCCTTCTCCCGAGCGATCGCGAGGTCGCGCTTGTACTGCTCCAGTTCGTCGTCCATCCGCTGGAGTCGCTCGCGGAGGTCCTTGAACTGGTTGTCCATTCGGACGTAGTAGTCGTCGACGTGCGCCTTGTCGTAGCCGCCCTTGCGCACTGTCGGGAACCTGTCTTGCTGCAGTCCGCCGCCCGGCAACATTTCGCTCATGTGCCTTTCATGTCCTTAACACCGTTGACTGCACGTCGCCGATGGTGTGAGTTGCCCCGTACTTGCTTCACGAACACCCAGGGGCCCCTTTTGCGATTTCTCCCCCGGGTGCCTGTTTCCCGCCCCGGCTCGGCTCGATGAGGGGCATCGGCCGAGAGCAGAGCGTCACGCCGTGGACAGAGTCCAAACGACCAAGGTAGACACGGGCCGCGCCGTCGCGTCAAGATCTCTGACGGGTACATCGCCGTGCGAACGCCGGCCACCTTCTTACTAAGGTATGCGCGATCATCCCCGCGCGGGGGCCGAGCGGTCAACTTCCTCCACTTCGGTCCCAGGGGAACCGACCTCGGGAAGGACGTGGAACATGGGAAGCACAACGGACGACGGAGGCCTGTACCGGGCCGAGGGGGCGCGCATCGGTGGCGCCCCGTTCGGCGAGCCGGACCTCCACCCCACCGCCTGGATCGCCCCGGGAGCGGTCGTGATCGGCCGCGTCCGTCTGGGCGCCGAGAGCAGTGTCTGGTACGGCTCGGTCCTGCGCGCCGACACCGAGGACATCGTGGTCGGTGACAAGGTCAACATCCAGGACCAGTGCGGTCTGCACTCCGACCCCGGGCAGCCCGCGATCCTCCACGACAACGTGAGCCTGGGGCACAAGGCCATGGTGCACGGCGCCATCGTCGAGGAGGGGGCGCTCATCGGCATCGGCGCCATCGTCCTGGGCGGTGCCCGGGTCGGCAAGGGCGCGCTCGTGGCGGCCGGTTCGTTGGTGGCCCCGGGCAAGGTCGTCCCCCCGAACACGCTCTGGGCCGGTGTTCCCGGCAAGGTCGTGCGTGAACTGAACGATGACGACCGCCTCGTCCTGGAACACACGCCCACCGCCTACGCGGCCTACGCCGTGCAGCACCAGGACGTCGCCTGGCGCTGAGGCCGGGCCCCGGGCCGCCCGGCGGATCCGATCCATGCCGGTCACGCCACCGTCACACCGCGTATGGTCCTCTCGGGGGAGAAGGGATAGAGTCTTCCGTCCCTTCCCGCCCAAGAGGAGTCGACACTGTGTGACTAGCCCGGGTGGGGGGAGGGGTGGTCCACCCGAGTCATGCGCGGCGGGTGTCGGCGAACGTAGCCTGATAAGTGCTCGCGCTCTGTGGGAGCGGTCATCGTCGCACTCGCCCCCTCACCCGAACCGCGTGGGTGATGCCGTTCTGTCCGGCGAGACCGTCGATCCCTCGGAGGTGAGCACCCGTTGAACCACGGCACCGGGCTGCGTGACCGCCTCCACGATCACGTCGCCCTCGACGAGATCGAACTCTACGCCGAGGTGCTCATCGCGGTCGCCGACGTCGACCACCGGCTCAGCCTCGGCGAGATCGACCGTGCCCTGGGGCTCGGCGCACGCGGTGAGGAGGGTCCCTCGGCACGGCCCGAGGACGGCGTGGGTGCGGAGCACACGCCCGGTCGGGACGCACGGACCGAACCCCACCCCGCCGAAGCCTCCGGCCCTTCGGTGTCCGAGGGGCCATCGCCGCACACCACCGCCCCCGCGCCCCGGGCGCCCGAACCACGCTCCGCGGATCCGCAGGCCGGACTGGACGAGGCCACGCTGCCGAACCCGTTCGCCGGCAGGCCGATCCGCCGGTCGCTCCCTGCGCCGTGGATCCTGCCCCGGACCGTCGGGGAGGTCCACGCGCACGGCGCACCCCACGGGCCCCTTCTGCACAGGCTCGCGCCCTGGTACATCTGACGGTCGGCCGGCACGGCCGCCCACGTCCTCCGGCGAAATCGGCCTGATCCGGCCACGTCCGCCCCGCTCCGGCCGCCGCGCCACCGGGTACTGAACCCTCTGGACCCCTGTCCACCGGTCATGCCCGGTCGCCCTCGCAGGAGCACAGATGAGACAACCCGAAAGCCCCCTCTCCGAGGTCGAGAGGGACCTCGCCCCCCGTGAGCACGTCGACGAGCCGAATCGGGCGCGGACGGTCACCTTCACCATCGCCATCCTGGTGACGATCGTCTTTCTCCTGGTCACGGCCGTGGGTATCACCCGGCTCCTGTCGGACGACGCCCCCCAGGCCGTGCCGGGGACCGAGACCACCGACGAGGCGGCGGAGGGGACGGCGGGCGAGGACGCGGAGTCCGGCGAGGACGCGCGGGGGCAGGACACTCCGGCCCCCTCCGGTACCGTCTCCGATCCCGGTGCCGGTCTGGCCTTCGCGCTCCCCGGCGAGGGGTGGCAGCGGCTCGGCGACGACCAGGTCCCTCCGGAGTACAGCTCGTACACGGTGTACGGCCCCCTGGAGGACCCCGAAGCGATCATCGTGACCGGCAGCGAGGAACTCGGTCCGCTGGAGCCGCTCGGCCTCACCGCCGTGGACATGGCGACGGACATGGTCGAGCGGTTGGCCACCGATGACGGTGACCTGTGGATCGAACCCGACGGAGCCACCGAGGTGGACGGTCGTTCCGCCTTCGGCGCGACCATGGGCGCCGGCTCCGGCGCGGGTGACGACTCCTACGGCCGGTTCGTGGTGGTGGAGCTCGGTGGCGACCAGGGCGGGTTCATGCTGGGCCTGAACACGGGCGGGGGCGCCGAGGCCACCGAGGGCATCGACGCGGCCTTCGCGTCCGTCGGCACGCTCTGATCGACCCCCCGGACGCCTCGCGGCGCCCCGGTCCAGGGCGTCGCGGGGCAGGGGCGAATCCACGGGTCGCGGGGTCGCGCTCCGGGCGCTCGCGAACGGCCGAAGCCGGTTCAGAGCGGGAGGACCGCACGGAGCAGGAACCCGCCCTCCCGAGTGCGGGAACCGGAGACCGTCCCACCGCTCGCCGACAGACGCTCGGCGAGCCCGGTCAGCCCGTTGCCGCCGTTCGCGTCCGTCGCGGACCCCCCGGCCCGGTCGTTGTGCATCTCCACCACCAGCGTGTGGGGGCCTCCCACGTCCCCCCGCACCCGCGTGAAGGTGATCTGGCACTCTTCGGCGTCGCTGTGCCGCAGCACGTTGGTCCCGCCTTCCCGGACGACCCACGCGGCCAACTCCGCCACCCGGGGAGGTGTCCGGCCACCGTCCAGACCGGTGACCGTCGTGCGTGTGCCCCGGGTCTGCAGGACCGAGACGACCGAAGCGATCTCGTCGTCGAGGTCGACCGCGCGGTCACCGCTCACCGCGGAGCGCACCTGTCCCAGTGCCTTGCGGGCCAGGTCCTGGACCTCCGCCAGTTCGGCGGCGGCCCGATCCGGGGCGCGGTCCATCAGGCGGCCGGCGAGCTGTGCCTTGACCGCCAGCGCCGAGAGGCTGTGCCCGAGCAGGTCGTGCATGTCCCGGGCGAAGCGCAACCGTTCCTCGGTGACCGCCAACCGGGCTCGGGCCTCCTGGCCCAGGACCGCCTCCCTGCTGACGTCCCAGAGCCAGACGGTGAGCAGCGTGGTGGAGGCCATCGACAGGGCGAGCACGATCGCGATCACCCAGACGACCCCGTACACCGGGAGGTTGGTGATGGCAAAACCGTAGGTGGGGAGCAGGAGGATCGGGGACAGGAGCAGGACGACGGAGACCGCGACGGTGGTGCGCCGGGGCGCCAACAGCACACCGATCGACCACCAGAACGCGAGGCTGTTGAGGGTGGTGACGGGTGAGTCGAGCAGGACGGCCGTCACCGCCAGCAGACCGAGCGAGGTCCAGTAGAGCTTCGGGGAGGGCGCCCGATCGCCGTCGAGCCGGGCCCGCAACATCAGGATGAGCAGGAGGACGTTGGGCACGCTGAACCCCGCCGCGGCCAGGCTGGTGGCCGGGCTCGCGCCGACGTCATCGGCGAGGACCAGTTCCACGAGGGGGATCAGGAGCAGGGACAGGCCTATGAGCCCGAGCAGGACGAAGTTGATCATGCGGGTGATCCGATACCGGCGGTCGGCTCGGCGTTCCGGGTCCACGGAGGCCCGGGTGAGCGTCGGGGCGCCCGCCGGGACGGACACCGGGCCCGCGACGGTGCCGGTCGACACCGCCAGGGGGTGTGCGGACGGTGACGTGGACGCGGCCCCCTCCAGGGCCGTGGCGACCCCCTCGCCTCGCGCGCCCGCCCCTGGGACGTCGTTCGAGGGCAGGGGCAGGACGGTACGCAGGCGGAATCCACCGTCGTCGGTACCCGTGGCCTCCAGGGAGCCTCCGGCGCCCTCCACACGTTCGGCCAGCCCCGAGAGCCCGCTGGTGGACTCCGCGCCGTCCTTGGTCCCGGGCTCCACCCCGTCGTTGGTCATCTCGACGACCAGACGGCGAGGGGACGCTCCGTCCGCCTCGACCACGGAGAACACGAGCCGACAGTGGTGGGCGGTGCTGTGCCGGAGAACGTTGGTGCCTCCCTCCCGGACCACCCAGGCGACCAGCGCGGCCGTTTCCCGTGGCAGCTCCAGACCGCGCAGACCGGAGACGGTCGTGACGGTCTTGTTCTGTTCCAGGACCGCCCGGACCGAGCCGACCTCGGTCTCCAGGTTCAACTCCCGATAGCCGCGCACCACGGAGCGCACCCGTTGCAGGGACCCCCGGGCCGACTCGTGCACGAGGTCGATCCGTCTCCGGGCCGCCTCCGGGTCGGTGCGCAGGAGCCGCCCCGCCCGGTCGGCGCTGACGGCGAGGGTGCTCAGCTCCGAGCCCACCAGTCCACGGATGTCCTCCGCGAAGCGCAGACGTTCCTCGTTCACGGCCAACAGGGAGCGGGCCCGCGATCCCTCCACCGCCTCCCGGGTCGCGTCCCACATCCAGAAGGTGGCGACGCAACCGATCCAGATGACCAGGACCGCCAGGACGGCGAACACGAAATCGGGCACGAGCAGGGCGGGCGGGTATCCGGCCGGGTCGAACAGGAGTCGTCCCCACCCCAGGAGCACCAGTGCCGGGGTCAACCAGAGGGTCCTTCTCAGAGGGGCCATGAAGACCAGGAGGCACCAGGCGCTCGCGCAGGCGGAGAAAACGTAGAAGGGCACCTCCAGCAGGAGGCACATGAGGACGAGGACGCCCAGACAACCCCAGTACAGGCGGGGGTCGGCGACCGCGCGACCGTTCACCCTCTCCCAGGTCATCCGCCATCCGAGGACCGTTCCCACCGCCCCTACGGCCAGGGCGGCGATGGAGGGCCACAGGGGCGGTTCCGGGCCGAGCCAGCGCGTCGCGGGCGCCTCGGTGGAGGGCAACCGGAGGAGCAGTTCGTAGGTGGGCCAGAAGAGGAACAGCAGTCCCATGGCGGACAGGAAGAAGAGGACGGTCCGACGCAGGAGGCGGAGCTTACGGGTGTACCGTCCCCGGTCCGCGGTTCCGAAGGGGTCGGTCGCCGCACCGGGCCCATCGGCGGGCTCCGCACGGTCGGCGTCGGTCCCCTCCTCGTCGGCCGGACGCACCGCGCCGGCCTCCGTTCCACCCTCTCGCACCGCGTCCGCCCCTCTCGCCACCGCTCGACCGCGTCC
The DNA here is from genome assembly GCF_018207095.1 of Nocardiopsis sp. MG754419. Taxonomy (GTDB): domain Bacteria; phylum Actinomycetota; class Actinomycetes; order Streptosporangiales; family Streptosporangiaceae; genus Nocardiopsis. The sequence continues at coordinate 24,665 of NZ_QOCZ01000027.1, forward strand.
GCGCACACCACCGGTGTCACGGCCAACCGGATACGACCCTCATCCGTCCTCTTCAAGGTAGAGCCCGGCGCACCCCTCCGGACGGTCGTCCACAGGCCGAGTTCCACCGATGGGGAACGCGCCGGGGAGGCCCCCGTCCTGGGACTTCCCGGCGCGTTCGTCCTGCCCGTCACGGACGACGGGGGTCCCAGACGAAGTAGCGGCGGACCAGCAGCGCCAGGGCCACGATCCAGACGAGCATCACGCCGATCCCGGGCAGGGCTCCGGCCCACAGGCCCAGGAAACCGACCGGCTCGGCGCCCTCCAGCCCACCGAAGACGTCGTAGCCGAAGTAGGCGGCCTGTGCCATCTCCACGGTCGGGGCGACCGGCAGCAGCAGCGCGACCTGCCGGACCGCGTCGGGCATGACGTCCAGCGGGATGAAGCCGCCGCTGAGGAACAGCAGCGCCATCATCGGGACCATCGAGAGGATCTGCGCGGACTCGGCGTTGCCCGCGAAGCGGGTGAGCAACAGACCCAGCATGGTCATCGCGAGGCACCCCAACGCCACCGAGAGCAGCAACATCACCGGGTCGGCGGGCAGAGGTCCGCCGAGGGCGACCGATCCCGCGACGATGAGCGCCGCGATGAGCACGGTGAACAGCAGGACCACGAGGAACACGCCACCGAAGATCGCCGTCGCGGGGACGCCGCTCACGCGGAGCCGCTTGAGGACCAAGGCCTCACGACGCGCCGTGAAGACGTTGCAGGGGTGGCCCAGACCCAGGAAGAGGGCGATGGCCCCGATGGTGCCGATCAGGGAGAGTTCCGTGGTGGTGTACTCCCCCAGGATCGGCACGGACTGCTGGTTGAGGACCGGCAGCAGCAGGATCACCGGCATGAGCAGGTACATCGACGCCGTCTTGTACCGGACGAACAGGGTGAACTCGGTGCGGCCCAGGCGCAGGGTCTGCCGGAACAGGCCCGGTCCCTTTCGCCGGTGGTCGGCGCCCTGAGGAGCGGTCGTGGTGGCGGTGGTCATGGTGGTGCTCCAAAGATCTGTGGGGGCGGTGTTCCGAGTGGCCGGTCGTTACTCGCCGACGAGGTCGGCGGCGCCGTCGGCGACCTCGAGGAAGACGTCCTCCAGGGAGGCGCCGCGGACCTGCAGGTGGTGCAGGGCACCGCCGTGGTCGGCGGCCCAGGCCATGAGCGCGGCGACCGCGTGGTGGGCCCGGTCGGCGACGTCACCGGCGCGGATCGTGTAGGTCGCCCACAGGCGCTGGTCACGGGTCTGCACCTCGACGTCGGCCCCGTCCAGGTGGGGCAGGTCGGCGGTGCGCACGTCGCTCGGCACCAGGAAACTCACCCGGTCGCCCCAGCCCCCGAGCACCTCCGACAGGGTCCCTTCGACGCGGACCTCGCCCCGGTGCATGATCGCGAGCCGGTCGGCGAGCCGTTCCGCCTCCTCCAGGTAGTGCGTGGTGAGCAGGACCGCGACACCGTCCCGCTTGAGGTCGGAGATGATGCGCCAGGTCTCGTGACGGGCCTCGGGGTCCATGCCGGTGGTGGGTTCGTCGAGGTAGAGCACCTCGGGCCGGGTGAGCAGGGCCAGGCCGAGGTCGAGGCGGCGCTTCTGTCCGCCGGAGAGCTGCCGCACCCGCAACCGGCGTTTGTCGGTGAGGCCCACCAGGGTGAGGATCTCGTCGGCGTCGCGGGGGTCGGCGGCCAGGTCACGGGCCAGGGACAGGCTCTCGTCGACGCTGAGGTCCTCCATCAGGCCGTTGCCCTGGAGCACCGCGTTGGTCCGTTCGCGCACCCCGGTGGGCTGACCGTAGGGGTCCTGCCCGAAGACCCGGACCGTTCCGGAGTCGGGCCGCCGGAACCCCTCCAGGGTCTCGATGGTGGTGGTCTTGCCGGCACCGTTGGTGCCCAGCAGCGCGAAGAGTTCACCGGGGCGGATGTCGAAGGAGACGCCCCGGACCGCCTCGAAGTCGCCGTATCGCTGGCGCAGGTCGCGGACGACCACCGTCGGTTCCGGGGTGGAGAGGGGGGCACTGCTCTCGGCGGTGGTGTTCGCTGTCGTGGTCATACCGACAGCCTCGCGCAGGGGGCCTCATGATCGGCAGACACCGCTGTCACCGGCCCTCGATGGGGTTCGCCCGGATCGGACACTGACAAATGTCATCGGGCGCCCCACGGCACCGACGCGTACGGCGCCGTACGCCGACCCCCGTGCCGTGGAGGGAACGTCGCCGTTCGGTCCTGGCGGGTCCCCCGTCCCGCGGGCCCCGTGCCCGTCCGGCGGCCTGGTCCGGGCATCACCCCCGGGCCCGCGCGCCCCGCCAGGACCACGTCCGGCCGGCCATGCCCGGGTCGTGGCCGTGCGCCGCACTCGCACGTGCCCCTTCGTCACCTCACGTGAGAGCGCGATCGCCACCGCGGCGCGATCCACGCCCGTCCCCTCACACTCACGTCGGGCGGGACCGCGCCGCGGCTACCAACGTTCTACACGAATTCCGTGCGACCGGGTGGTGGAATTCGCCATTCCCCGATGAAGCGAACCGGAACGATAGCGAAGGGGAAATTTCTTCTCAGGAAACTTCATCGTTCGAGAGCCATCACGCACGACACGGAGACACACCAAAGGTCCCATCTCCACCGATCCCACCAGGGGAAACCGCCATATCCTCGGACTCGACGACGACGTTACCGCCGTCCGGAATGGTCCGCGCAGGCGGGGTCGAATATCCACACGAAAAGGCGTGCAATGGTGTTACGAAAGTGGTCGTTCGTCCACCCCCCGACGTTCGGGGACCAGCGTGAGCAGACGGGCGCCGAGACTCTCCAGCGGCCCCCGGGGATACCGCGCCGTCCACCATCGGGCACCGACCACCAGCACGAGGGTGATCGCCCCGAACGCGCCCGCGACCCCCAGGTCCAGCGCGTACCCCTCACTCCCCTGGAGGTACCCGGCCAGACCCAGACCCCAGCCGTAGAAGACCACCGATCCCAGCAGGTTCTGGAGGACGTAACAGGACAGGGCCGTGCGACCCACGGCGGTCAGGGAGGCGACGATCCGGCCGGCCCGGCGGACCCGGTCCAGCAGCCACCCCGTCAACCCCACGTAGCCCAGCATCAACAGCCCCGAGAAGACGTACCGATGGGCCATGCCGAGTTCGGGCACCGTGCCGCCCAGAACGCACAGAGGCAGCCCGAGACCGATACCCCAGACCATGAGACGGCCGCGGATCCGACGCCCCCGCTCGTCGTCGCCGAAGGCGCCCGCCCGGTACAGCCGCACCCCCAGGAGGAACAGGAAGAGGACCATCGGGAAGGCCACGAGAATCTCCGTGCGCGTGCCGAGGAAGGACACCGCGCGCTCGGCCACCTGGTCGGGGTAGGCGCCCTCGACGAAGAGCGCGTCGTGCTCCCGCATCCCCCGGATCGCCTCCGGTGTGGGTTCGCCCGGCACGACCAGGAAGTACAGGGACGTGAGCGCGCCGATGACCACGAGGTTCACACCGAAGGCGGTCCACATCACCGCGGACCGCACCCTGGCGGACCGGCCCAACAGCCACACGACCACCAACGCGGTGACGGCGTAGCCCATGAGCACGTCCCAGGCGAACAGCAGCAGGGTGTGCAGGGCGCCCTCGATGAGCAGGAGGACCTGACGCCACCCGTGTCGACCGGGCCAACGGCGACCTCCGACCGCGGCGGAGCGGTACTGGAGGGCCAGCCCGATACCGAACATCATCGCGAGCATCGCGTAGAACTTGCCGTTGAGCAGGGGGTCGAGCACTGTTCTGACGGCGCCGGCGGAATCCTGCGCACTGGGGAGGAAGAGCCAGATGTTGACCGCGAGGGTGCCGAGAACGGCGATCCCTCGCAGTACGTCCAGAAGTGGGAGGCGGCTCCCGGGTTCGGGTCGTCGACGGGCGACGGGTGTGCTGTCCATGGTGGGCAGACTGTGGCCGGCGCGGGCCGGTCCACATCCGCCGAACGGCAGAGGGCTCCCCCTATGCCGTTCGGCAGACGACGGCGACGGCGTCCGTGGCGCACCATGGACGCATGGAGACCACGCGCGCCCGGGCGAGGACGGGCACCCTGGGGCCGTGCGGGCCGTTCCGGTGGCCGTCGCCCCTCGTCGGTGACGTCCTGATCGCCCTGCTCTGGGCTCTGGCGTGCGCGGTCCCGGGTCCCCACGCCACGCTCCTGCTCCTTCCCGCGTGCGCGGCGCTGGTCCGGCGCCGCCGGTACCCGCTGACGGTGGCCTTGGCCGTCGGTGCGTGGACCCTGGCCACGGCGGTCGTCTGGGACATCGGCGCTCCGCTCCCCGAGGCGCTGGCGGCGTTCGCCGCCGGATCCGCGGTCCTGCACCGCGCCTCCGCTCCGCTGGTGGGCGTGGTGTCGGTGCTGTGGATCCTGACGCTGTTCGGGGTGACGGCCGAGTCACCACGGTTCCTCCTGGAACAGCCGGCGCATGCCGTGATGATCGCGCTCACCGGAACGGTCCCCGTGCTCGCGGGGTCGATCCTGCGGATGCGCGTGGAGCGGGCCGAGCAGAGGCTGCGCGCCGAGCGGGCCAGGCTCCAGCGGGAGCTGGCGCGGGACCGCGCCCGCATCGCCCGGGACGTGCACGACATCGCCGGTCACCACCTGAGCGCGATCCGGCTGCTGGCCGTGGGCGGCCGCGAGGCGCTCCGGGGGCCGGACGCGCGGCCCGATCAGGTGTTGTCGACGATCGCCGAGACCTCCGGGCGGGCCGTGAGCGAGCTGCGGAGCCTGGTGGAGCTCCTGCGCGACGACCACTGGAACGAGGCCCCTCCACCGAACGTACGCCTGACGGACCTGTCCCGGCTGGTGATGTCGGTGGAGGACGCCGGGTTGGACGTGGCGCTGTCGGTGCCCTCCGCACCCGACGAGGGTGTGGACGCCCGGGTCGCGGCGAGCGTCTACCGGATCACTCAGGAGGCCCTCGGCAACGTGCTGCGGCACTCCTCCGCGCGCCGTGTCACGGTGACCCTGAAGAGGTCCGAGCGGCGCGACGCCGCGGACCTGGTGCTGACCGTGCTCGACGACGGCCGGCCCGCACCCGACTCCGAGGAGCGCGGATCGACGCCCGGGCTGGGTCTGCGCGGGATGCGGGAACGCGCCGCGGAGGTGGGCGGCCACGCCGAGGCCGGGTTCCTTCCCGGCCGGGGCTGGCGCGTGCGGGCCGTGCTCCCCGCGACCCTCACGACGGAGGAGACCCGCCCGTGATCAGGTTGCTGGTGGCCGACGACCAGCCGGCCGCGCGGGAGGGACTGCGCCTGTTGTTCGGGGCGGTCCCGGACGTGGAGGTGGTGGGCGCGGCCGCCCAGGGGATCGAACTGGTCGCCATGGCGCGCCGCCTGCGCCCGGACGTGGTGCTCAGCGACGTCAGGATGCCGGGGATGGACGGTGTGGCGGCGCTGCGCGAGCTGGCGCGACTGGACCCGCCCCCGCCGACGGTCATGCTCACCACGTTCGACCTGGACGAGTACCTGTTCGGCGCGTTGCAGTCCGGTGCGGTGGGCTTCCTGCTGAAGGAGAGCGAGCCGGAGCTGTACGTGACGGCGGTCCGTGCGGCGGCGCGCGGTGAGGGGGTGATCGACCCTCGGGTGACACCGCGGTTGGTCGACCGGTTCGCGCGTACCTCGCCCCGCACCCCGCCGCGTCGGGCCGAGGGCCTGACCGACCGGGAACGGGAGGTGCTGCGGCTGGTGGCCCAGGGGTACGGCAACGCCGGGATCGGGGCCGAGCTGGGGATCGCCTCCGGTACAGCGAAGGTCCACGTGGCCCGCATCCTCACCAAGCTCGAAGTGGGGAGCCGTGTACAGGCCGCCGTGTACGCCTACCGGTACGGCCTGGTGACCTGGTCAGACACGGTCGAGGGGCCCTGAGGCCCCTGTCGCGCGGCCTCCGCCGCGCTTCGGCCCGTGTTCGGGCGCCCGGCTGCACGGCGGTGCCCGAACGCACGCCGCCCATGACCGGACGCGCAGGGCCTCCGCCGCGCTCGGACATCGGTCGAAGCGCTGCGGAGGCCCTGAACGGAACCGACTAGGCGTCGGCGGTCGCCTTCTCCTCACCACCGGCCGTGGGGCTCTCGCCCTTGACCGAACGGAGCAGCAGCTGGGAGACGTCCACGACCTCCAGCGACTCCTTGGCCTCGCCGGCGGACTTCTTCTCGTTGATGGCGTCGCCGAGCATGACCTGGCAGAACGGGCACGCAGTGGAGACGGTGTCGGGGTTGGTGGTCAGCGCCTCGTCCACCCGCTCGGTGTTGATGCGCTTGCCGATCCGCTCCTCCATCCACATGCGCGCGCCACCGGCTCCACAGCAAAAACCGCGCTCCTTGTGGCGGTGCATCTCCTGCGTCTTGACGCCCGGCACCTGCGCCATGATGTCGCGCGGCGGCGTGTAGACCTTGTTGTGCCGACCCAGGAAGCAGGGGTCGTGGTAGGTGATGTTCTCGTCGATGGAGCTCACCGGGGTCAGGCGCCCCTCGTCCACGAGCGCGGCCAGCAACTGGCTGTGGTGGATGACCTCGTAGGTACCGCCCAGCTGCGGGTACTCCTTGGCCAGGGTGTTGAAGCAGTGCGGGCAACTGGCCACGATCTTCGTGACACCGGCCTCGTTGAGCGTCTCGACGTTCTGCTGGGCCAGCATCTGGAAGACGTACTCCATGCCCAGGCGCCGCGCCGGGTCACCGGTGCAGGCCTCCATACCGCCCAGGACGGCGAACTTCACGTCCGCGATGTCGAGCAGTTCGGCGATGGCCTTCGTGGTCTTCTTGGCGCGGTCCTCCAGCGCACCGGCGCAGCCGACCCAGAACAGGTACTCGGTGCCCTCGGGCAGCGTGTCCTCGACGACCGTGACCTCGACCGGGTTCTCCTGGGACGCGAGCTCCTGGACCCAGTCCATGCGCCGGTCCTCGGCCATGCCCCAGGGGTTGCCCTTGTTCTCCAGGTTCTTGAGGAGGGTGTTGGCCTCGGACGGGAAGTTGGACTCGACCATGACCTGGTAGCGACGCATGTCCAGGATGTGGTCGATGTGCTCGATGTCGACGGGGCACTGCTCGACACAGGCACCGCAGTTGGTGCAGGCCCACAGCTCGTCGGGGTGGATGACGCCACCCTCCTCCTCGGTGCCGACCAGCGGCTTGTTGAGGAGCGCCAGGACGTCGACGCCGGCGTGGCTCTCGTCCGGGGCCTCGGAGAGGGTCTCCTCGGTGATGCCCTGGAGCAGGTACGGGGCCTTCTCGTAGGCGTGGGCCTGGAGGTCGAGGATGACCTTCTTCGGCGAGAGGGGCTTGCCCGTGTTCCAGGCGGGGCACTGGGACTGGCACCGGCCGCACTCGGTGCAGCTGGTGAAGTCCAGGAGGCCCTTCCAGGTGAAGTCCTCCAGCTTGCCGGCGCCGAACGGGTCCTCGTCCGGGTCGGCCTCCTCGAAGTCGAGGGGCTTGGTACCGGACTTGTCCATCATCTGCTTGGCGGCGCCCAGGGTCGGGGCGCCGTCGGCGTTGCGCTTGAAGAAGATGTTGACCGGGGCGATGAAGCGGTGCCAGCCGATGCCCATGGTGAGCTTGAAGTACAGCACCACGAAGAACGCGTAGCTGATGATCAGCTTGAACGCGGCGACCAGGGCGATGGCCGGCTCGGCGACCGCGGCGTCGGTCGGCATGATCGCACCGAACGCGTACGAGATCGGGGTGGCCCAGACGGGGAACGGGAAGTCCTCGATGGCGACCTTGAGACCGCGGATCACGAAGATCGAGATCAGCAGGGCCCACAGGTAGGCCTCGACGTAGTAGGCCGTCCACGTCCGCGAGTTGTAGAACCGGGAGTCGCGGCCCTTGCGGTGCGGGCCGTTGAGCAGGCGGTAGACGGTGAGGCCGATGATGCCGACGAGGCTGGCGCCCGCGATGATCTCGATCGCCAGACCGTAGAGGGTCCAGTCGTGGATGATCGGCAGCTTGAAGTGCGGGTTGAAGGTCTCACCCTGCGCCTCGACGACCGTGAAGAAGAGCAGCGGGAACGAGACCATCACGAACCAGTGGGCGACACCGACCCACGGTCGCTTGAGCATCCTCGTGTGCCCGAGGATCTCGATGAGCGTCATCGTGAGCCGTTGCCCGAAGGGCCCCTTGCGCTCCGGCTCCACCGTTCGGCCGACACCCACGGTTCGCACGATCTGGCGGATCCCCAGACCGAACAAGGTGAACGCGACCACGGCGAAGACCGAGGTGATGATGCCCAGTGTCAAGTACAGCGGGTGCATCGTCCGTGGCCTCCCATCCTGCTCTCGTCATCCGGTGCGCCACACACCGGTGTCCCAATTCATGTTACTAGCGAGTAATAGCACGGTCGCCATCGCCCCGGGCCGCCACGACCCGAGCGCCCGACCACGCGTCGCACTCGCACTGCTCCTGTGTTCTCGGCGCGCGTGGTGCGGCTGCGGGGCCGCCTCCACGCGCGTGCCCACCGTAGACGGCTCCGGCGTCAACAGAATCACGCGGGCCCGTGCGAGCCCTCCCGAACACACCACGCTTCTCCCCCTATGTAAGCGGAAGAGTGGACCACCGGAGCACCCGAGCACATCGGTGGGTCCGCCGGTCGGGCTCCCCGACCCCCGCGAACCCGCGCCCGAGGGGACGCGCGCGGCCCCGCCCGACCGGATCATCCGCCCGTCGGGGCACCCCTGATCCCACCCTGAGGCCGCCCCTGAGGCCCTGATTTCCGGGGTCGATGATCTCCCGGAGATGTCCCGGGGCCGACCCCGCGCACCGCTGAAATTTGCCCAGGTCGGGAACATCCCCGCCCGTCCGACCGTTGTCAGGGCGTAGGAAGTGACTTGAGTGGGGTCGACTCAACTGACTTGACAGTCCCCGATCGACGAAGCAAACTTACGCCCGAACGACTCAACTTTGACGGAGGAAGCAACCATGGCACGTGCGGTCGGAATCGACCTCGGTACGACGAACTCGTGTGTCGCGGTCCTGGAGGGTGGTGAGCCGACGGTCATCACCAACGCCGAGGGCTCCCGCACCACCCCCTCGGTCGTGGCGTTCGCCAAGAACGGCGAGGTTCTCGTCGGTGAGGTGGCCAAGCGCCAGGCCGTCACCAACGTCGACCGGACGATCCGCTCGGTGAAGCGTCACATCGGCACCGACTGGTCGGTGAAGATCGATGACAAGGACTTCAACCCGCAGCAGATCAGCGCCTTCATCCTGCAGAAGCTCAAGCGCGACGCCGAGGCGTACCTGGGCGAGGACGTGACCGACGCGGTCATCACCGTCCCGGCCTACTTCAGCGACTCCCAGCGCCAGGCCACCAAGGAGGCCGGCACGATCGCGGGCCTCAACGTCCTGCGCATCATCAACGAGCCGACCTCGGCCGCGCTCGCCTACCACCTGGAGAAGGAGGACGAGGCCACGATCCTCGTCTACGACCTCGGTGGCGGTACCTTCGACGTCTCCCTCCTGGAGGTGGGCGACGGCGTCGTGGAGGTCAAGGCGACCAACGGCGACAACCACCTCGGTGGTGACGACTGGGACCAGGCGATCGTCAACTGGCTGGTCGAGAAGTTCAAGAACTCCAACGGCGTCGACCTGTCCAAGGACAAGATGGCGCTCCAGCGTCTGCGCGAGGCCGCGGAGAAGGCCAAGATCGAGCTGTCCAGCTCCAGCGAGTCGCAGATCAACCTGCCCTACATCACGGCCTCCGCCGAGGGCCCGCTGCACCTGGACGAGAAGCTCACCCGCGCCGAGTTCCAGCGTCTGACCGCCGACCTGGTCGAGCGGACCAAGACCCCCTTCCAGCAGGTCATCAAGGACGCCGGCATCGAGCTGAGCCAGATCCACCACGTGGTCATGGTCGGCGGTTCCACCCGTATGCCCGCCATCGTCGAGCTCGTCAAGGAGCTGACCGGCGGCAAGGAGCCCAACAAGGGCGTCAACCCGGACGAGGTCGTGGCCATCGGTGCCGCGCTCCAGGCCGGTGTGCTCAAGGGTGAGGTCAAGGACGTCCTGCTGCTGGACGTCACCCCGCTGTCGCTGGGCATCGAGACCAAGGGCGGCGTGTTCACCAAGCTCATCGAGCGCAACACCACCATCCCGACCAAGCGGTCGGAGATCTTCACGACGGCCGACGACAACCAGCCGTCCGTGCAGATCCAGGTGTACCAGGGTGAGCGCGACATCGCCCAGTACAACAAGAAGCTGGGTGTCTTCGACCTGACCGGTCTGCCCCCGGCGCCGCGCGGCGTCCCGCAGATCGAGGTCGCCTTCGACATCGACGCCAACGGCATCGTCAGCGTCACCGCGAAGGACCTGGGCACCGGCAAGGAGCAGTCCGTCACCATCTCCGGTGGTTCGGCGATGTCCAAGGAGGACATCGACCAGATGGTCCGCGACGCCGAGCAGTACGCGGAGGAGGACCGCAAGCGCCGCGAGGACGCCGAGGTCCGCAACAACGCCGAGTCCCTCGTCTACCAGACCGAGAAGGTCATCAAGGACAACGAGGACAAGATCCCGGCGGACGTGCGCTCCGAGACCGAGGCCGCCGTCGCCGAGCTGAAGACCGCGCTGGAGGGCACCGACACCGAGGCCATCCGCACCGCGAGCGAGAAGGTCGCGCTGGCCAGCCAGAAGATCGGTTCGGCCATCTACAGCCAGGGTCAGCAGGGTGAGGGCGCCGCCCAGGCCGACGGCGAGAGCGCGGACACCTCCACCGAGGACGCCGACGTCGTCGACGCCGAGATCGTCGACGAGGAGAACGGCAAGGGCACCCAGTCCTGACCCGTTGAGTCCGCTGAGAGCCGAGGAAGGAGGGAGCGTCGGACATGGCGCTGTCGGACAACAACAGCCCCGACACCGGTGACGGTGACGAGAACCAGGGTCCGGTGATCCGCGACAACCGCAGGATCGATCCCGAGACCGGTGAGGCCCGGGAGACCCGGGCCGAGGGGTCGGAGTCGGGGGAGACCGGCGCCGAGGGCACCGAGGGCGAGGAGCCCGAGGTCGTCGAGGCCGAGATCGAGGACCTCCCCGAGGTCCCGGACACCCCCGAGTCGGTGGTGAGCGAGGCGATCAACGCCGACGAGCGCGTCATCGAGCTCACCAACGACATCAAGCGGGTGCAGGCGGAGTACGCCAACTACCGCAAGCGTGTCGAGCGTGACCGGGTGGCGGTCCGTGAGGTCGCCACCGCACAGGTCATCGGCGAACTGCTGCCGATCCTGGACGACATCGGTCGCGCCCGGGAGCACGACGAGCTCGCCGGCGGGTTCAAGGCGGTGGGCGAGGCACTGGAGACCACGTCCGCCAAGCTGGGCCTGGAGAAGTACGCCGAGCAGGGCGACGAGTTCGACCCGAACGTGCACGAGGCCCTCACCCTCGTCCCGGTCCCGAACATCTCCGTCCAGACGGTGATCGAGGTGTTCCAGCCGGGGTACCGCATCGGTGAGAGGATTCTCCGTCCGGCCCGCGTGGTCGTGGGGGAACCCATGGGCGACGCCCCGGAGGCCTCCGAGGAGGCCGCGGAAGAGCCCGCGGAGTCCGCCGGGGACGACACCTCCGCCGAGAACGGCGAGGACAAGAAGTAGCGAGCGGCGGAAGGTTCGGGCGTCGGCGGGCCACGGCCTCGGCCCGGCGTCCGAACGCCGCTCTCAGCCTGGGGCCGTGCCCGACGTGAGATCGTCGGTCACGGCCACGGGTCGACCCCGGCCCGACGCGGTCCGGGGCCACGTGGAAACATCGGACGCAACCGGCACCAGCGGGGAGAAGGCACCAGTCGATGAGCACCAAGGACTACCTGGAGAAGGACTACTACAAGGTCCTCGGAGTCTCAAAGACCGCCACCAAGGACGAGATCCGCTCGTCCTACCGCAAGCTGGCCCGCGAGAACCATCCCGACGCCAACCGGGACGACCCGAAGGCCGAGGACCGCTTCAAGGAGATCTCCGAGGCGTACAACGTCCTGTCGGACGACACCCGTCGTAAGGAGTACGACGAGGCGCGTTCGATGTTCGGCGGCTCGTACCGACCCGGTGGCGGCACCGGTCCGGGCGGGTTCGACATGAGCGACATCTTCGGCCAGAGCACCGGGGGCGGCGGCGCCTCCGGCGGCGAGCGGCTGAGCGACCTGTTCGGCGGGTTGTTCGGCAACCGCGGGCGGCCGGGTCAGGCGACCCGCAGCCGACGCGGCGCCGACATCGAGACCGAGACGACACTGAACTTCCGCGAGGCGGCGGACGGGGTCACCCGTTCGTTCCAACTGAGCAGCGAAGCGGCGTGCCCCACCTGTAAGGGCACGGGCGCGCGCGCCGGTTCGGCCCCGCGCATGTGCCCGAAGTGCTCCGGCACCGGGCACGAGAGCACCAACCTGGGCGGCTTCTCGCTGTCCGAGCCGTGCAGCGAGTGCAAGGGGCGCGGCCTGGTCGTCGACGACCCCTGCCCCACCTGCACCGGCAGCGGACGAGGCAAGAGCACGCGCAGCATCCAGACCCGGATCCCCGCCGGCGTGTCCGACGGACAGCGGATCCGCATCAAGGGCAAGGGGGCGCCGGGCGAGCACGGCGGCCCGTCCGGTGACCTGTACGTCGTCGTCCATGTGAAGGATCACCCGGTGTTCGGCAGAAACGGCGACAACGTCACGATCACGGTTCCCGTGACCTTCCCGGAGGCCGCGCTGGGCGCGGACGTCCGGGTTCCGACCCTCGGCGGTTTCCCGGTGACCGTGAAGGTCCCGCCGGGCACCCAGAACGGGCGCACGCTGCGGGTGCGCGGCAAGGGGGCCACCCGCAAGGACGGCACCATCGGCGACATGCTGGTCACCTTCCAGGTCGCGGTGCCCCAGATCCTCAACGACGACGCGCGCGAGGCGTTGGAGAAGTTCCGCGCCGCGACGTCGGACTACGACCCGCGTGACGGACTCGAGGCGCGGGCGAAGGGCGCGTGAGGAACGTGAACGATCCTTCCTTCGGAGTCGACGCTCCGGTCTATGTGATCTCCGTGGCCGCGGAGTTGGCCGGTATGCACCCGCAGACGTTGCGGCAGTACGACCGGTTGGGGATCGTGTCGCCCGGACGCACGACCGGGCGGGGCCGTCGTTACTCCATGCGCGACGTGCAGACGTTGCGCGAGGTGCAGCGTCTGTCCCAGGAGGAGGGCATCAACCTCGCCGGGATCAAGCGGATCCTGGAGTTGAAGCACGAGGCGGAGCAGCTGCGCGAGCAGGTGTTCCACCTCGCCAACGAACTGGAGGCGGCGCGCCGGGCGGTGTCCCGGCGCGGCCGCCCGGCCCGCCCCGAGGGTGGGCCGGTCCGCGGGGAGCTGGTCCGGCGTACCCGCGTGACGATCTTCAACACGGCCGACCCGGAGGAGCGCCCCGAGCGGGGCGGCGAGCGCGGGGACGACGATGACGCGCGCGATCCGGGTGACCCGGACCAGAAGTAAGGGCCGGACCACCGGGTGCGGACCCCCGGGGTCCCCCACCTTCGGCGCGGCGGGGTAGGCCGCCCGACATCACCCTGAGTGACACTTCATGCGGAGGGAGTCACAGACTCATGAACTACAAGCTCACCCGGAAGAGCCAGGAGGCCCTGGCCGCCGCCATCCGTCAGGCCACCACCGACGGCAGCCCACAGACCGAGCCCCTGCACCTGTTGAACGCGCTGCTGGACCAGCCCGAGGGGGTCACGCGACCGCTGCTCAAGGAGGTCGGGGCCGACCCCGCCCGGCTCAGGGACCGGGTCGAGGAGGCCATCGGTGCCCTGCCCAAGGCGGCGGGGTCGACGGTCGGCTCGCCCAGTTCGTCGCGGCAGCTCATCGTCTCCATCAACACCGCCGCCCAGCGGGCCCAGCAGATGGAGGACGAGTTCGTCTCCACCGAACACCTGCTCGTGGGGTTGGCCACCGACGGCGGTGAGGCCTCCCGACTGCTCAAGGAGGCCGGGGCCACCCCGGACCAACTCCTGGAGGCGTTCGAGCGGGTGCGCGGCACCGGCCGGGTCACCTCGGAGAACCCCGAGGACACCTACCAGTCCCTGGAGAAGTTCGGTGTGGACCTCACCGAACGGGCCCGCGAGGGCAAGGTCGACCCGGTCATCGGTCGGGACGGCGAGATCCGTCGGGTCATCCAGGTGCTCAGCCGGCGCACCAAGAACAACCCGGTGCTCATCGGCGAGCCCGGGGTGGGCAAGACCGCCGTGGTGGAGGGGCTGGCCCAGCGCATCGTCGCGGGCGACGTCCCCCAGTCCCTGCTCGGCAAGCGCCTGATCAGCCTGGACCTGTCCGCGATGGTGGCCGGCGCCAAGTACCGGGGCGAGTTCGAGGAACGGCTCAAGGCGGTGCTCTCGGAGATCAAGGAGTCCGAGGGCCAGGTCATCACCTTCATCGACGAGCTGCACACCATGGTGGGCGCGGGCGCCGCCGAGGGCGCCATGGACGCGGGCAACATGCTCAAGCCCATGCTGGCCCGGGGTGAGCTGCGCATGGTCGGCGCCACCACCCTGGACGAGTACCGGGAGCGGATCGAGAAGGACCCCGCGCTGGAGCGCCGCTTCCAGCAGGTGTTCGTCGGCGAGCCCTCGTCGGCCGACACCATCGCGATCCTGCGCGGCCTCAAGGGCCGCTACGAGGCGCACCACAAGGTCCAGATCTCCGACTCGGCCCTGGTGGCCGCGGCGACCCTGTCCGACCGCTACATCACCGCGCGGTTCCTGCCGGACAAGGCCATCGACCTCATCGACGAGGCTGCGTCCCGCCTGCGCATGGAGATCGACTCCAGCCCGGTGGAGATCGACGAGCTGCGTCGCACCGTCGACCGGCTCAAGATGGAGGAGATGGCGCTCGACAAGGAGTCCGACGCCGCCAGCCTCCAGCGGTTGGAGCGGCTGCGCTCCGACCTCGCCGACAAGCAGGAACGGCTCAACGCCCTGGTGGCCCGTTGGGAGCAGGAGAAGGCCGGGCTGAACCGCGTCGGTGAGCTCAAGGGCCGGTTGGACGAACTCCGCACCAAGGCCGAACTGGCCGAACGCGAAGGCCGTTTCGACGAGGCCTCCCGGCTGATGTACGGCGAGATCCCCGCGTTGGAGAAGCAGGTCGAGGAGGCGTCCAAGGCCGAGGAGGACGTCGTCGAGCAGACCGACAGCATGGTCAAGGACGAGGTGGGCGCCGACGAGGTCGCCGACGTCGTGTCGGCCTGGACCGGGATCCCCGTGGGCCGGCTGATGGAGGGCGAGACCTCCAAGCTGCTGCGCATGGAGGAGGAACTGGGGCGGCGGCTGATCGGGCAGACGGCCGCGGTGACCGCCGTGTCCGACGCGGTGCGCCGTGCGCGGGCCGGGATCTCCGACCCCGACCGGCCCACCGGTTCGTTCCTGTTCCTGGGCCCGACCGGTGTCGGCAAGACCGAGTTGGCCAAGGCGCTCGCGGAGTTCCTGTTCGACGACGAGCGCGCGATCGTGCGCGTCGACATGAGCGAGTACTCCGAGAAGCACTCCGTGTCGCGTCTGGTGGGCGCGCCCCCCGGATACGTGGGGTACGAGGAGGGCGGTCAGCTGACCGAGGCGGTACGCCGCCGCCCCTACACCGTGGTGCTGCTGGACGAGGTGGAGAAGGCGCACCTGGAGGTGTTCGACACCCTGCTCCAGGTGTTGGACGACGGTCGTCTCACCGACGGCCAGGGGCGTCAGGTGGACTTCCGCAACACCATCCTCATCCTCACCTCCAACCTGGGGTCGCAGTTCCTGGTGGACCAGTCCCTGGACGAGGCCACCCGCACGGCGCGGGTGATGGACGTCGTGCGCGCCACGTTCAAGCCGGAGTTCCTCAACCGCCTGGACGACGTGATCATGTTCGACGCGCTGTCCACCGAGGAACTCACCCGGATCGTGGATCTACAGGTGGACAAGTTGGCCCGGCGTCTGGCCGACCGTCGGTTCCTTCTGGAGGTCACCGACGGCGCTCGGGAGTGGCTGGCGTTGACCGGCTTCGACCCGAACTACGGGGCCCGACCCCTGCGCCGCCTGGTGCAGTCGTCGATCGGTGACCCGCTCGCCAAGGAGATGCTCTCCGGAGAGCTCACCGAGGGCGACACCGTGGTCGTGGACGTGGACGACGCCCAGGACCGGCTCGTGGTCTCCGCGAGGCGGGACGAGGAGGCGGTCCCGGGGGTCTGATCCGCACCGGTCGCACACGCGGGGGCCGCACCCGGTCGGGTGCGGCCCCCGCGTCGTGTTCGACACCGGTCAGGAGAGGCCGGAGAAGAAGAGGATGTAGCCGAAGAACAGCAGGACGCTGAGCGCCAGACCGATCCCCATCGTCGTCCAGGCGTAACCGATGTACCGATCCTGTTCGGCGGGGGCACCGTCCTTGCCCATGGCGATGACGGAGAAGACGATCGCGATGATGCCGCAGATCTGGTTGCAGCACAGGGTCATGAGGATGGACATGACCAGAGCCGTGACCGGGCTCCGGTCCGAGGGCGCACCGTGGTGCGGGGTGGAGGGGGTGGAGTACGACACGGGGACCTCTTCACATCGGGGGACGACCTGTCCTGTCCGACGTTCGCGGGCGGGGTTCGGTTGCGACCCGATCGTCGGAAGGGAAGAGGTCGGGGTCACGCCGGGCCCGCGCGGGTCGCGGGCCCGGTGGCGGGGTCACGGTCGCGAGGCCGGAGCGGCGGGTCCCCGGTGGTCGGGCCCGGGTCACGGGTTCTCGGCTTCGGGCCCGGACCGTCGGCCGGCGTGCTGCGTACCCAGGCCTTCGAGCACCCGCCGCTCCACCTCGGGGTCCAGGCCCAGGCGGGGGCGGTCGGGACGGTGGGGCGCCTCGCCGCCGAGGGAGCGCAACCACGCCCAGGTGTCGGCGACCGTCGCGGCGACGGGACGGCAGCGCAGGCCCGTGGCCAGCGCCCGGCCGACGTCGCCCTGGTGCAGGGTCTCGTGCGACTCGCCCGGCGGCAGCCAGATCGGCAGGTCCATCCACGGTCGGACCCCCGCCGCGACGATCGGCTCGGGCTCGACCCAGCACAGTTCGGCGTCGGAGCCGGTGACCTCGCGGCACGCGGTCAGCAACTCCTCCGTGGTGGTGTGGCCGAGGGGACTCACCAGGTTGTAGGGGCCGCCCAGCCCCTTCACGGAGGCGTCCAGGGTCCACGTGGCCAGATCACGGGCGTCGACGTACTGCAACGGCAGTTCCCGCGGCCCCGGGGCCAGGACGGTGCCACCGCGCGCGATCCGGTTCAGCCACCAGGGCAGTCGACCGATGTTCTCGTGGGGACCGAGGATGAGCCCGGCGCGGACGCACAGGGCGCGATCCCCGAAGACCTCCTGCGCGGCCACCTCGCCACCGCGTTTGGCCCGGGCGTAGTCGGTGCCGTCGTCGGCCGGGGCGGGTTCCACCGTCGGAGCGTCCTCGTCCAGACCCGGCGGGGTGGGCATGCCGTAGACGGAGCGGCTGGAGACGTACGCGTAGTGACCGGCCCGGTCCGCGAGCAGCCGCGCGGTGGCGGCCACCGCGGCCGGGGCCCCCGACCAGGTGTCGACGACGGCGTCCCACTCCCCCGTGGCCAGGGCGTCGAGCCCGTCCGCCTCGGTGCGGTCGCCGTGCAGCACGGTGGTGCCGGCCGGGGGATCGTGACGCCCCCGGTGGAAGACGGTGACCTCCCACTCTCGACCCAGCGCCTCCTCCACGACCGCGCGCCCCACGAACTCGGTACCACCCAGAACCAGAAGTCTCATGCGGACAGTCTGGGGGGCGTCCGCGCGCACCGCCAGGGTCGCCTGCTCACAGCAGAAACCGCGAGGCGTGCGGCGCGGGTCCTCGGGGGTACCCGGCGGTGTCCTCCCGGGGCCTCCGCCACGTTCCGGCCCGCGTTCGGATGCCCGATCGCCAGGCGCGAAACCCGGCGCCTCCTCGGGTCCGCCGGACGCGCGGTCCGCCGGCGCGCGCCCGAGAGCGCACCCCGGTGGTCCGGCACACCGGATCTGGTCGAGGAACGACCCCCGTGCGGAGGCGCCGGTCTCCTCGCCCGGGCGGACGACGGTGGAGCCGGGCGGAGACCACGGGCGGAACAGCACCTCCCGCCAGGCCGCGTCGTCGTGGTCGGTGCGGATCAGCGGCATGCCGTGCACGCGGTCGTCGTCATCGCCGTCGGGCGGAGGCGGGGGCAGCGCGGAACGCGCCACAGGGTGCCTCACCGGCGAGGAGGAGGGGCCCTTGAGTGGATGAGTCCCCTTCCTGCCGGCCGGGAAGGACAGAAGTCGCTCGGGCGGCGACGTGCCGGGATCGCGCCCGCCCCGTACAGGCCACACGACCATGGGTCCGTGGACCCCAGAGGTCGGAGCAGCCGGAGAGGCCGGAGGGACCCGACCCCACGGCCGCCGCACCGCCCGCGACCGCACCGATATCCCCGCGTGCGCGCCTCGTTCGGGTCCGCGAAAAAAGATCCACGACACGGCGAACTCGAACGCTCCGGGCGACATCGCAGTACATATAAACAATGGACGGACGCACATGGAGCGCCGACAGGAGTGGACCGAAGAGCAACGGAGGAAAAGGGGCGAGCCGCCCCGCGACCGGGATATCGAACCCAGGAGGCGACGATGCGCATCACACGGAGCGCAACCCTGAACGACGCCCTCCAGGCGAGAGCGCGTTCGTCGCGAGGCCCGGCCGGCGCCCCCGTCACCTCCACCGTGACCCTGGCCCCGAGAACCGGGAAAGCGCTGATCGACGGCCTGGCCAGGGGGTCGCACCCGCACTCCGACGCGTCCGTGAAGCCGGCGCTCAGCCCTCGGAGACGACCGTGCGGGACACCCGGCGCGGCGCACCTTCGAGGATCGCCCACAGCGACTCCGGACATCGTAACAAGTAACCCGGACACCAGGGCTCTCACGGTGAAAGCCACGCCTTTTCGAGTGAGGCGTGAGCGCATTTTTCACCCACAGAACAAGCCCTTGAACCGACTGATAGCACCTCACCCGTAGTACAGATCACGGCACTCGCCATACCGCATCCCCCACCGCCGCAAGAAAGGAACATCATGAAGCGCGACCTCCGTTCCACCACCCTGGCCCTCGCGACCTCCGGCCTGGTGGTCCTCGCCTCCGCCGCGTGCTCGGGCCAGGCGATGTACGACACGGTGATGTCGGCGGAATCCACCGAGACGGGCGCGGCCGGCGACGGCGAGACGGAGACCCGGACGCTGGCGGGGAAGATGGAGTTCGTGGCCCCGGGTGAACTGCTCATCGACGGCCAGTCCTTCTTCGTCACCGAGAACACGGAGATCGTCGGCGGCGTCAACACCTGTCCGGCCGACGAGGGCGTCGGCGAGGACGGCTTCGGGATCGTGGAGTGCGATCTGGAGTCGGTCGAGACCACCCTCCAGGCGGGCACGCCCGTCTACGCCCAGGTAGAGATGGACGAGAACGGGAACGCCGCATCGATCAACGAGTACGCCCGGGACGTGCAGGACCCCGGTGAGACGGACGGCCCCGAGGACGGTGACGGCGAGGCCCCGGAGGAGAGCGGCGGGTTCACCGGGATCGCGTCGGGTGAGCTGGAGTACGTGGCCCCGGGCGAGTACATCGTCGATGGCACCGCGTTCTACGTCGCGGAGGACACGCGGATCACCGCTGGCAAGTACGCCTGTGTCGATGGCGTTCAGGACCCCGACACCGGCGACGTCAGGTGTGACTTCGACGAGTTCGACGCCACCCTCGCGAACGGGACCGTCATCCTCGCCTCGGTCGACATGGTCGACGGGATCGCCGAGACGATCACCGAGATCGAGCCCTGAGGCGCTGAAGGTCCTTCGCGTGCAGGGGTCGAGATCCGCTTCACGATCGACCCGTCGCACCGCGGGGGTCCGGGGCACCGCGCCGGTGAGGCGGACGCGCACGGTCGTCGCATCGCGTGACACCGGTCGGCCGCCACCGGGAAATCGCGTCGGAACGCTCGGCCGGGGTCGAACCCGGCCGGGCGTTCCTCGTGCGCGGCCGCACTCGTCTCCGGGATCAGGACCCATAGAGTGAGCGACGACTTCTCTCTCCTTCTCGATTTACCCTCGGCGCAGTTCACGGGGTCCGCCACGGAATGCGCATAGTCATCAACGGACGGATTCGCCACGCCGATCCCGGCGCCCGTACCCCTCACAGATCGTCCCGCTCCAGGCACCGACCCCCTGGGCGCCCTCAGCAGGACTCCCCGACGAGGTCGACCACGTCCTGACCTCGTTCCGGCACGAGAACGCGAGCCTTTCCCACTGACGTCACCGAGGTGAACGCCTCGCACGGGCGTGGACCCGCCTCACCGGAAGACCCCGCGCGGGCGGGCGGCGGAGGGGAGGGTCAGGGGTGCGTCGCGGCCCGGTCGGACTCGCTGCGCAGCACACAGAACTCGTTGCCCTCGGGGTCGGCGAGGACCACCCAGCCCGAACCATCGGGGTTGCGTCGGTCTTCGACGAGGCCGGCACCGAGGCCGAGCAGCCGCTCCACCTCCTGCTCGCGCGAGGTCTCGGGGCGCAGGCACAGGTGGAACCGGTTCTTGGTCGTCTTGGGCTCGGGCACCCGGTTGAAGTGCAGCACCGGCCCCTCGGCCAGGAGCACCTCGGTCTCCGGGTCACCCGGCCGGCTCTCCGGATGCACCGGGCGGCCCGTCACCCCGCTCCAGAACCGCGCCAGTTCGTAGGCGTCCGTGCAGTCGATCGCCATGTTCCGCAGCATCGAGACCATGTGCGCCAGACTCGCAGATCGCCGCGGCGCACGCGCCACCGGGTCGGAACCGACCCAGACGTACCGTCGCCCTCCCCCACCGGTCCGACGGCCCGCCCACGAGAACCCTGCCGGCCGGACCGCGCCACGCCGCCCGGCTCCGAACCGCCTACCCCGCGCCACCGTCCGGGGGCACGGGCCCCCGCGCGCGCTCCCGCAGCAGCGCCCGTTCACGCTCGTTGCGGGTCAGCCCCGCAGCCCGCGCGTACTCGGCCCGGGCCTCCTCGTCCCGCCCCGACCGTTGGAGCAGGTCGGCCCGCACGGCCGGCAACAGGTGGTATCCCTCCAGCGCACCGGACGCATCCAGTGCGTCCACGATCGCCATCGCCGCGTCGGGGCCCGCCGCCATCGACACGGCCACCGCGCGGTTGAGCTCGACCACCGGCGACCCGGTACGCCTGGCCAGCGCCTCGTAGAGGACGGCGATCGCCCGCCAGTCCGTGTCCTGCGCGGTGGGGGCCACGGCGTGCTGCGCCGCGATGCCCGCCTGGAGGGAGTACACGCCACGTGTCCGGCCCGGATCCGTGGGGAACGAACGCTCCAGCGCGGCCAGCCCCCGTTGGACGAGCAGACGGTCCCAGCGGGAGCGGTCCTGCTCCGCCAGGGGCACCGCCGCACCGTCGGGACCCACGCGGGCACGGAACCGGGAGGCCTGGAGTTCCATGAGCGCGATCAGCCCGTGCGCCTCGGCCTCCTCGGGTACCAGCCCGACCAGGATCCGCCCCAGCCGCATGGCCTCCTCGCACAGCTCGGGCCGCAACCACCGCTCCCCCGAGGTGGCGGTGTACCCCTCGTTGAAGACCAGGTAGAGCACCTCCAGCACGTCGGTGAGACGGGCGTCGCGGTCCCCGCCCGAGGGCACCTCGAACGGCACCCGTTTCTCGCTCAACCGCCGTTTGGCCCGCACGATGCGCTGGGCGACGGTGGATTCGGACACCAGGAAGGCGCGGGCGATCTCGTCGGTGGTGAGTCCGCCGAGCAGGCGGAGGGTCAGCGCGACCCGGGCCCGCGTGGACAGCACGGGGTGGCAGCACACGAACATGAGCCGGAGCAGATCGTCGCCGTAGTCCTCCTCCAGGACGGCGTCGAAGTCGGCCGAACCGTCGTGTTCGGCGATCGCACGGCCGAGTTCCACCATGTGCCGTTGGAAGCGTTCGTCCCGCCGCCACCGGTCGAGGATCCGGCGCTTGGCGACGGTGGTCAGCCACGCTCCGGGGCGTTGGGGCACACCCTCTTCCGGCCACTTCTCCAGGGCCGTGACCAGGGCGTCCTGAGCGAACTCCTCGGCCAGGCCGACGTCGCCGACCATACGGGTGAGCGCGGCGACGAGTCGGGCCGACTCGATCCGCCAGACCGCCTCCACCTCACGTGTCACCTCGGTGTGGGCCACGGCACCATGACAGCACCGGCGGACCGGGACCGCAACCGATCGAGCGGCCGCGGGGTCGGCGCCACCAGGGTTCGGGCGGACGGCGGCGACGCCCCGCGACCGCGGTACCGGGGCCGGGTCCGGCCGGACCCGGCCCCGGTGGCTCTCCGTCGCTACTGCTGTGCGCGCAGGGCCCGCTCGCGCTCCTTGAGCTCCTCGGGCATCTGCTCCAGGTCCTCCAGTTCGGCGATCCGACGCAACTGGAGCTTCATCTCGGTGGAGTCCCCCGCCGGCGGGTGCGGGCAGCGCCGGGCCCACTCCAGCGCCTCGGCGTGCGAGGACACCTGGAGCAGCCAGAACCCGGCGATGAACTCCTTGGCCTCGGTGAAGGGCCCGTCGACGACGTTCGCCTCCCCGTTCCGGAAGATGACCTCGGCGCCCTCGGAGGTCGAGGTCAGCCCCTCACCGGACAGCAGGACCCCCGCCTTGAGCATCTCCTCGTTGTAGGCGGCCATCGCCTCGAACGCCTCGGCGGGCGGATCGTAGTCGGTGGCCTCGGTCTCCGGGGTGCTCATGATCGACATCAGGTAACGCATGATGCTCGCCCTCTTCCGGGTGCGGCGCGGGGACCTCTCTCCCGCTCTCACCTGTTCGTCGAACGGGACGACGCCGGATCGACACGCCCGCACGAGAGATTTTCGCCGACGCTCTGAGTACCCCGTCGGTGCGGGTCAGACGCCTGCGCGGCCACCTTCGGCCGACTTCCGTTCCGAGGCATCCTTTCGTCGCTCGCACTCGTCCGCCTCACGTTCGATCGCGTCCGCCCGGTGCGCCAGGCGCCGTAACGCGGGCAGGACCAGCACCAGGCAGAGGAGGACGACGCCCGCGGCGAACAGGGAGGGGATGCGCAGATCCACCCGGCCGAGGAGCCCACCGAGCACCGATCCGACCGGAGTGAGTCCGAACCCGAGGAACTGAGAGCAGGACATCATGCGGCCGAGCATCGCGCCCGGGACCACCCGCTGGACCACGCCGAGCAGCACCGTGTTGGAGACGGCCATGACCGCGCCCAGAACGGTCCACGCGACCACGGCGATGGAGACGTTCGGCGCGACGGCCACCAGGGCGCACAACGTCCCCTGGAGAACGAAGCCGCCCACCTGGAGAGGGAAGCGCCCCAGGCGTGCGACCAGCCACCCGGCCAGGATCGCGCCGACGAGCGCGCCGGCGGCCAGGCTCGCCATGAACGCGCCGAACAGGCTCAGGGGCACACCGAAGTGGTCGGTGACCAACAGGACCATGACCGCGTTCATCGCCATCAGGCCGATGTTGGTGGCGGCGCCGAACAGCACCATGGCGCGGATCGAGGCGTCACCGAAGGTGTAGCGCAGGCCCTCGCGGATCTCGTCGAACAGGGAGGTACGGGCCCCGCCGCCCGAACGCCCCACACCGGCGGCCTCGCCGTCCGGGGACCCTGGCCGGCGGACCGCCAAGGGAAGCCCCAGCAGCACCAGCGCGCCCAGGAGATAGGCGCCCGCGTTGACCGCCAGGGGCAACGCGGCGGCGATGACGAACAGGAACCCGGCCAACGGGGCGCCGCCGAAGTCCTCGGTGACCGTCCGGCCGCCCACCAGCCGACCGTTGGCCCGCTCCAACGTTCCGGCGGGGGCGATGTCGGGCAGCATGGCCCGACCCGCCAGGTCGTAGAGGACCTCGAAGCACATGGCCAGGAACATGGCGAGGACGATCGTCCAGATCGAGGCGTTGCCGGTCGCCACCACCACCGCCAGGCCCGCGACCACCAGGGCGCGGGCGAGGTTGGCGCCGACCATGAGGCGGACCCGGTCCACCCGGTCGACCACCGCCCCGGCCAGGAGCCCGAACAGCAGCCAGGGCAGGAAGCGGGCGACGGCGATCAGGGAGACCAGGAAGGGGTCGTTGGTGAGCGTGGCGGCCAACATCGGCAGCGCGGTGAGCATGAGCCCGTCGGCGAGGTTGCTGGACAGGCTGCCGGTCCAGAACCGATGGAAGTTCCGGCCCAGGGCGGGACCGCGTCGACGTGTGCTCTTCCGGGTGGGGCGTGCGCTGTTCACGGGGGATCTCTT
>NZ_QOCZ01000261.1 GCF_018207095.1 Nocardiopsis sp. MG754419
CCGGGTGGTTGCACCACTACAATCACCACCGGTTCCACACCGCGAACAGCGGCCCTCCCGCCTCCCGCGTACCTAACCTCTCAGGTCAGTACACCTAGGCCGTGCCGCTTCCTCGCCTTCGCTTCGCCTCGCCCCGCCGTCGGGCGACCGACGGCGGGGCGAGAGCCTTCGGGGCCCGCCGGCACCCGAACCGCACCTCCCACGTGGTGCGACACGCGGGATCGAGGACCGGTGGGCGGGCGCCGCGCGGGACGGCGTATGACGGTTGTCATGCGCCGACCCGTGTGGATCGCAGCGAATTCCGGTGATTCCCACGACTGCCGGACGCGGGCCCCCGGATCTAGGTTCGAGACATGAACCGCGAAGACGACCAGTCACCCCCACCGGCCTCCCCGCAGCCGCACGAGGCACCCACCGTGCCCCCGGTCGCCGGTGCGGAGCAGGAACCGCCCCAGGCCCCCGGCGCCAGCCCCGCCGGGGCGACCGCACCCCGGCGTCGACGCGGTCCGCGCCCGGTGCCCCCGGGTGTGGAGTACCACCGTGTCCTCGCCCGCGAGAAGCGCGGGATCTGGCGGGGCATCGCCGCCCTCACGCTCCTCATGGTCGGCATGCTCGTCTTCGCCTTCGGGTTCGCCTTCCTCGGCATGTTCGTGGACCTCGCGCTGGGCCGGCCGGGTCCGATGAACGGCGGCGGGTTCACGCCGGTGGCCATGGCGGCGAGCCTGCTCGGACTCGTCCTGCTCCTGCCGTGGAGCATGCTCGTCCAGCGGTGGCTCTACGGCGTGCGGGGCGCCTCGCTGCACTCGGTGCGGTCGCTGTTCCGCATGGAGGTGTTCGGCCGGTCCCTGCTGGTCGTCCTGCCGATCTGGACGGTCTACCTGACCGTCTTCACCCTGTTCACGCCCTACCCGACGACGGCGTGGGCGGCGGCGGACCTCATCGCGATGTTCGGGATCGTGGTCCTGCTGGCGCCGTTGCAGTCCGCCGGTGAGGAGTACGGCTTCCGCGGGCTCGCCTTCCGGGTGGCCGCGAGTTGGGGGCGGGGACCGCGCACGGCGCTCGTGCTCGGCGTGGTGGTGTCGAGCCTGCTGTTCATGGTGGCGCACCTGGCCCTGGACCCGTGGCTCAACCTCTACTACTTCGTCTTCGGGGCCACTCTGGCGCTGATCACCTGGCGCACGGGAGGGCTCGAACTCGCGGTGGTCGTCCACGCGGTGAACAACACGCTCGCCTTCCTCCTCTCGCTGACGATGCACACCGATTTCGAGGAGGGGATGGAGCGCACGGTCGGCGCCGGGTCGGCGGTCATGCTCCTGCCCTGCGTGCTCCTGGTGGGGATCACCGCGGTCGTATGGTTCCGCACCCGGGACACGGGTCCGGCGACGACCCCCGCGGAGCACCACTCCGAGCCCACCGCGACGTCGGAACCGGCGCGGGGGACCGAGCCTCGCTGAGCGGTTCCGGGCATGACGCAAGCGCCGGTGTCGACGCGGTGTCGGCATCGGCGCGCTGTGTACGGAGAACGCTGTGGGGCCGCCGGTGTGCGCGGGACACCCACCTCGCGTCACCTCTGTCGGCGGAACGCGATCGGGGCCCGGAAGGAGCCGGGACACGATCACGGACGTCTCTGCGGGCAGGCCGGCCGGGGGCGGCCACGGAACCGCCCGGAGGGTGGATGACGGACGTCCCGAACACCGAGGTTCGGGCACCGTCCGGCCCGGTGCCCACCAGACCCTCTTCTCCCCCTGTTCGGGGGCCGCGACCAGCGGTTACTCGGCGGCGGAGCCGGCGGTGGCGGGCACCCTCATGCCGCGCTCGCGACCGTAGTCGGCGAGCATCTCGCGCAGCTGGCGGCGTGCGCGGTGAAGCCGGGACATCACCGTGCCCAGGGGCGTGCCCATGCGCGCGGCGACCTCCTTGTACGCGTAGCCCTCGATGTCCACGAGGTAGATGACCTCCTGGAACTCCTCCGGGAGTCGGGCGAGCGCCTGCTTGATGTCGGAGTCGGGCAGGTGGTCCAGGACCTCGGTCTCGGCCGACCGCATCCCCGTCGAGGTGTGCGTCTCGGCGGCGGCCAACTGCCAGTCCTTGATCTCGTCCGTGGTCTCCTGGCGCGGCTCGCGCTGCTTCTTGCGGTAGCTGTTGATGAAGGTGTTCGTCAGGATCCGGTAAAGCCAGGCCCTCAGGTTGGTGCCCGCACGGAACTGGTGGAAATTGGCAAAGGCCTTGGCGAATGTTTCCTGGACGAGGTCCTCCGCGTCGGCCGGATTGCGCGTCATGCGCAGGGCCGTCGGGTAGAGCTGATCTCCGAACGGTGTGACCGCGGTGGCGAAGTCGAGCGTCTGCCCCTCGTCCTGGGTCTCACCGGCCGTGGAGATCTGATCTTTTTCGAGCGTCGTCAAGATTCCCCCTCGGGACGACCGGAACGATCACTTCCACACTGTTAGACGCAGCTTCACCTTCCCAATGATGACATCAATCAACGTGATGAGGGTCACGGGCCTACCGAATCCATAGCCAGTCCCGTTAAGAGTGCGGTAAATGTCCAGCGTGGCGCCTGGACGGCCCGCCCTCACCGGTGGGTGTCATACGCTGGCGTCGCCACCGGCCGCGTCCCGCGCGCCGCGCACGGTGGACCCAATGGCATACCCGTTTTTCCTGTGGAGGACCTGTGGCCCGCGTCGTCGTCGACGTCATGCTCAAGCCCGAGATCCTGGACCCCCAGGGTCAGGCCATCGCCGGAGCCTGCTCCCGCCTCGGTTTCGAGGGGATCGAACAGGTCCGCCAGGGCAAACGCTTCGAGGTGGAGGTCGAGGGCGAGGTGGACGAGGCCAAGCTCGCCGACGTGCGCCGCCTGGCCGAGACCCTGCTCGCCAACACGGTGATCGAGGACTTCGAGGTGCGCCCCGCCTGATCCCTCCGCGGCCCCTCGGACCCGCGACCGCTCCCACGGCCGGACCCCGCCGGCGGAGGGCCGGGCGGTACCGAGGCCCATCGAGCGGAACCCGATGCCGGAAGTGTCCGGCTTGTTCAGCCGTGCCCCCTGAGGGCGCGGCTGTTCGTTTTACTCGGAGCCCGCTCGGGAAGGCTTCCTTACGTGCCGAGCCGACCACCCACGGAGCACGAGAGGTGCACGAATGGACACCGTATTCTCGATCTCCCTCCCACGAGAGGCGTACACGGTCGCGATCGTCCGCGACATGCTCGGCGCCCTCCTGCGCAGATCCGGTCTGTGCCAGGAGTGCATCGACGACATTCTTCTGTCGGTGTCCGAGGCCTGTGCCAACGCGATCGAGCACGGCGGGCACTCGGAGACCTTTGACGTGGAGACGGAGTTCGCGCCCGGCTGGTGTGAGCTGCGCATCTCCCATAGCGGGAGGGTTCCGGACATGGCGGGCCTCGCCGACCGGTTCACCTCTCCCCACACGCCCCTCCCGGGACTGGAATCGGAATCGGGGAGGGGCATCTTGTTGATGCGTTACCTCATGGACGAGGTCGCCTTCAGCGGCGAGCCCCGAACCACGGTCATCCTGCGCAAAAGGGCCACGTCCTGTGACCGGGCCGGCGACGCGACCACCGGGGAGGACGCGTACTCACGCTTCGCCCTGATCTAGCGGGCGGGCCCGGGGCCGCCTCCGTTCCACCCGGCGCCCCCACGACCTTCGACCCCGCACCCCGTGCACCGTCCGCTCGGGGTGCGGCGGACGTGACCCCTCCCGAC
>NZ_QOCZ01000262.1 GCF_018207095.1 Nocardiopsis sp. MG754419
ACCCCACCCACCTCGGCCCGTTCCGTGTGCTCGGACGGCTGGGCTCCGGAGGTATGGGCGTCGTGTACGCCGCGCTGGACGGACGCGACAGAAGGGCCGCGGTCAAGTGTGTGCACCGCTCCCACATCGCCGACCGCGAATTCCGTGCCCGATTCGCCCGCGAGGTGCGGCTGGTCCGTCGGGTACGGGCACCCGGCCTCCCGACCTTCCTCGGTGCCGACACCGGCTCCGACCTGCCCTGGTTGGCCACCGAGTACGTGCCCGGACCCACCCTCGACCAGTACGTGCGCCGGTCCGGCCCGCTCCACGGCGTGGCGTTGACCGCTTTCGCCGTCGGCGTGGCCCGGACCCTCGGCGCCATCCACGCCGCCGGGGTGGTGCACCGAGATCTGAAGCCGGGCAACGTGATCCTGTCCCCGGACGGTCCGAAGGTGCTGGACTTCGGCATCGCGCGCGCCGCCGAGGAGAGCGCACTGACCCGCACGGGTGGACTGGTGGGCACCCCCGGATGGATCGCGCCCGAGCAGTATCGCGGAGTCGATGCCACCGACCGTTCCGACGTCTTCGCCTGGGGCGGGCTCGTCGCCTACGCCGCCACCGGGAACGGCCCCTTCGGCGCGGCCGCATCGAACGTGTTGGTCTCCCGGGTGTTGTCGGATCCGCCGTCCCTGGGCGGGGTCCCCACCCCTCTGCGCGGGGTGGTCGCGGGCGCCTTGGACAAGGACCCCGCGCGGCGGCCCGACGCGGCCGGACTCCTGGGCGCACCGGCCCTCGCCACGCGGGGGGCCGTCGCGTCGGCGCCCGCAGCCGCGCCCGCGCAGACGGTCGACCCCTGGCGGGCACACGCGCTACGACGTCGTTCCTGGGCCCGGCGGCATCGTCGGAGCCTGACCCTCGGTGCCGCCGGGATCGCACTCGTCCTCGTCGCCGGCGCCGGGGTCCGGGTGGTGACCGAAGGATGGCTCGGAGGGGTTTCGGACCACACCGAGAGCGCGCCGACGACCACCGACGGCGGCGTCGTCGACGGACTGCCCGCGGACGACACCGTCCCCGAGGAGTTCCGCGAACTCTACGAGACCGGCACCGTGACCGTTGCCCCCGACCCGGAGGCCGGCGACGTCCTCGTTCGCACTCTGGAACCGGAGGGAGGCGGGGAGGGGCTGGACCAGGTCCGGTTCGCCATGGGCGAGCACTCCTGGTCCTATACGCAGAACCTCACCGTGACCGTCACCGCCGAGTACCTGCCCGACTTCGGCTCGTTGCGCGTGTACAGCCACGACTTCGCGAGGGTCGAGCGGATCGACCCCGAGGACGAGTCCCTCACCACCTTCGTCGCGAACAGTGACGGGACGCGTGCCGCGCTGTCCCCGGAGGAGCCCACGGCGGAGTTCGAGGTGACCTTCGTGACCGGGGCCACAAGGCAGGTGGGGGACGACGCCTTCGCCGTCTACCACACCCCCGCCGAAGCGGTTCAGGGCCTGCGCCCCGAGGTCGGCTACCCGGGCGGTCTCTGCTATCACTGGCGCGGTTCGCCGGACGACGACCCCTACTACGTTCCCGAGGCCGTGGAGGTCACGCCCCTCGATGCCACCCTCTCCGAGGGCTCCCCGACCAACAGTTGTGTCTACGGACCCGCCAAGGACGCGCTCCGCGGCGGCTGATCACACGACCCCGACGTGGCCGACCCCACCCCCGACACCGATGGGACCAGACGATGGCACGCAACACCCCTTTCGACCGCGACCACCTGCCGCCCGGTGTGGACCCGCCGAGACGCGGCGACCCCGAACGACTCGGCGACTACCGGGTGGTGGGACGCATCGGTGCGGGCGGCATGGGCGCCGTCTACGCCGGTATCACCGACGCCGGCCGTGCCGCCGCCGTCAAGGTGATCCACGCGCAGTTCGCCGCAGACCCGGACTTCAGGGCCCGGTTCGCCCGCGAGGTCGGCCTGGTCTCCCGGGTCCGGGCCACCTGCGCCCCCGCCTTCCTCGGCGCCGACGTGGAGGCGACCACCCCGTGGATGGCCACCGAGTACGTCCCCGGCCCGACCCTGCGTCAGCACGTCAAGCGGCACGGACGACTGAGCGGGGGGATGCTCACCGCGCTCGCGGTCGGTCTCGCCGAGGCGCTCACCGCAGTCCACACCGCGGGGGTGGTGCACCGTGACCTGAAGCCCGGCAACGTCATCCTCGCCCCCGACGGCCCCAAGGTGCTGGACTTCGGTATCGCCCGTGCAGCCGACGGCACCGTGCTCACCGCCACCGGAGGTCTGCACGGCACCCCCGGATGGGTCGCCCCGGAGCGGTACGAGGGGGTCGAGGCCACCGGGTACTCCGACATGTTCGCTTGGGGCGGCCTCGTCGCCGTCGCCGCGACCGGTCGGGACCCCTTCGGACGTGGTTCCGTGGACGGGATCATCCACCGCAGCAGGCACGAGGAACCGGACCTGGAGGGTGTCCCCGAACACCTGATGGGCCTGGTGCGGCGTTCGCTCGCCAAGGACCCGGCGGAACGTCCGCGAGCGGACGAGGCTCTGGCGGAACTGACGCGTGGTTGGTCGACCACACGGGTCCTTCCGGGCGGTGCGTTGCCGTCCACCCGCGTGGACGACCCGGGCCACGACGTGCACCCCACCGAGATCGTGCCCGAGCTGTTGGCCACCGAATGGACGGAGGTCGCCGACCCCGGCGTCCGCCGTGTGCGCGGGTCGCGCCGCGCCCCGGTGGTGTTCGTGGCCGCGGCCGTGCTGGTGGTCGCGCTGGTCGGTGGACTGCTGTGGTCCGACCGGGTGCCCTGGGGCGGCGGGACCGACGGAGACGGCGCGGCGAACGAGACGGCGGAGGACCCCACGGAGGAGGAGGTCGACGGCCCCACGGTGCGGAGCGACCCCGAGGATGGTGCCGCCGTGGTCGCCGAGGCGATCGACCTGATGGCGGGTGCGAGCGACTTCCTGTACCGGCACGAACACATCGTCGACCAGGAAGGGGGGCACCCGGCCATCAACGTCGTCGAGTACACCGAGGATCCCGTCCGGGCCGCTCAACGCAGGATTTACCACCCGTTCGGCACCCTCGTCGACCTGCACTACGGGAACGATCTGGAGCAACAGGTCAACGCCGCGGAGACGGACACGGGGGACGGTCCCGGGCCCCTGGAGTACTACCGGTCCGACGACTCGATCACCGCCGGCGACGATCTCCTGGAAGACCGCGACTGGGCGCTCTCGTGGATGCTGGAACCGGACTCCGAGATCGCCTACCAGGGCCGCAGCCGTGTGCCCTACGAGCCTGAGTTCTCGGACGACGTCAGCGCGGGACTGACGTTCGAGGTGACGGAGGGGCACCTGTACAGCGGGACCTTCGTCGAGCAGGTCGACCTGGAAGGGATCCGACCCGGCACCATGACCTTCGACCTGTGGATCGATGACGATGGCTACCCGCTGCGGTTGTCCGGTGCCGGGGTCGATGTCCCCGAGAACCCGGACTCCCCGGAGATCTCCTTCACCCAGACGCGGGATTACGTCTTCCACGAGCCTCGCGACATCCACATCCCTGAGGAGTCGGAGATCCTGTCCGAACACCCCGGGTTCTGAGTCCGGCCCCCACGAGCCCCGATCAGCCGAGCCAGAACAGGGAACCCCATGACC
>NZ_QOCZ01000263.1 GCF_018207095.1 Nocardiopsis sp. MG754419
GCCCTGGAGGGAGGGCAGCAACAGGGGGCTCATCAGGTCGTCACCTCACCCAGCTCGATGGTGCGTCCGGTGCGGGCGGAGTCGAGACCGGCCTCGGCCATCTGGATACCGCGGGCGCCGGAGAGCAGGTCGTGGGGGAAGGGGGTGTCCACCACCACGTGCCGCAGGAACGCCTCCCACTGGGCACGGAAGCCGTTGGGGAATTCGGTGTTGTCGGGGACCTGCTCCCACTGGTCGCGGTAGCCCACGGTATCGACCGCGTCCGGGTCCCAGGCCGCCTTGGGGGTGGTGGAGCGGTGCTGGATGCGGCAGTGGCGCAGGCCCGCCACGGCGCTGCCGTGCGTTCCGTCGACCTGGAACTCCACGAGCTCGTCGCGGTCCACCCGCACGTTCCAGGAGGAGTTGATCTGCGCGATGGTGCCGTCGGCGAGCTCGAAGATGCCGTAGGCGGCGTCGTCGGCGGTGGCCTCGTAGGCCTCGCCCTTCTCGTCCCACCGGCGGGGGATGTGGGTGGCGGTGCGTGCGGTGACGGTGCGCACCGGGGAGAAGAGGTGCTCCAGGACGTAGTGCCAGTGCGGGAACATGTCCAGCACGATGCCACCGCCCTCTTCCGAGCGGTAGTTCCAGCTGGGGCGCTGCGCGGGCTGCCAGTCGCCCTCGAAGACCCAGTAGCCGAACTCGCCCCGGATGGAAAGGATCTTTCCGAAGAAGCCGCTGTCCACCAGCCTGCGGAGCTTGAGCAGACCGGGCAGGAAGAGCTTGTCCTGGACGACGCCGTTGCGCACCCCGGCCTGCTCGGCGAGCTTGGCCAGCTCCAGCGCGGCCTCCAGGGTGTCCGCGGTGGGCTTCTCCACGTAGATGTGCTTGCCAGCGGCGATGGCCGAGCGCACGGCCGCCTCGCGGGCGTGCGTGATCTGGGCGTCGAAGTAGATCGAGATGCTCTCGTCGGAGAGCACCGAGTCCAGGTCGGTGGACCAGCGCTCGATGTCGTGGCGCCGGGCGATCTCGCGCAGCTTCTGCTCCGAGCGCCCCACCAGGACCGGTTCGGGGATGATGCGGGTGCCGTCGGCCAGTTCCAGACCACCGGCATCCCGGATGGCCAGGATCGAACGGGTCAGATGCTGCCGGTACCCCATACGTCCGGTGACGCCGTTCATCGCGACACCCAGCACGTGCTCTGTCATGGGTTGTGACCACCTCTCTTTGAAAGCGCTTTCCAAAGACTACGACAAACGTGGCGTTCACACCAGACCCACTCCCGGACCGGGAGGACGACCTCGGGTTCCGCTGCGAACGGGGTGAACGCGGTTCGGTGTCGTTCCTCCCGGGGCGCCCGTGCGGGGTGCGCACGAAGATCGTTTTCGAGCAAACGCTTGCCTAGGAACCGCCGATCACGGCGGGCCCGGGAAGGTCGGGCCGACGGCGGCGCCACACTCCGATAGCGCCGGATGAAATCGGCTCTCACCTGCAACGACGGCAAACGCGTCTGCACATCACCGGTCCCACGGTGCCACGAGTGCTCTGCCTTCGTGCTGCACTCTCGCCCGCGCGCATCCGGAAAGCGTTTGCAAGAGTCGCTGTTCGCGGGCCCGACTCACCCGCTCCTTCGGTGAATCGACACCCGGGACGCTCGAGGCGCTCCCGTGCACGTGGAAGACCGGTGCGTCCCCGCCGTCGGCCGGGGCCGGACAGCGCCCGAGGGCGAGGTGAGGCGGACGAACACCGGTTCCACGCTTGCGAGGGGCCGCTCCAAGCCCCGGTGCAGCTGCCGGTGTCAGGCCGAGGCCAGGCCCAGTCGCGCCATCAGCTCGGAGCCGGTGATGATGTCGATGCGCTGGCCCTTGGCGATGTAGGTCTCGGCCTGGCGGTGCTTGGAGGTCTTGCCGCCGTGATCGCTGTCGCCGATCACCAGGACGTCGGTCTTCTTCGTGACGTTCTTGGCGGGCAGACCACCGGCCTCCGCGACGCGCTTCCACACCTCCGGTTTGTCCATGCCGGCCACGTCGCCCGAGACGCACACGGTGCGTCCGAACAGTGGGCCGGAGGGGTCGGCGTCCACCGAGGGCTCGGGCAGGGCACTCTGCGCGGCCCGCTGCCAGCGGTCGAACCGGTCCTCCCGGCCCGGACGCGGCGCCGCGGGGGCCGGCGCCATGGGGATCACCGTGGCCGCGACCGCCTCGGCCCGGCGCAGGGGCAGGCCCGCGGCCCGCGCCAGGTCGGGCAGGGAGGTGGTGCCGTGGCCGCGCATGGCGGCGAGCATGATGTGCGCGGCGGCCTCGGCGTCGGCGTCGGCGCGGTGGTGCTGCGTGATGCGGTGTCCGATGTGCGCGCAGACCGTGGGAAGCCGGTGGTCGGGCAGGTCCCAGGTGCGGCGGGATAGGGCCAGCGTGCACGCGTAGTCGAGCGCGGGCAGTGCCTGACCGGTGTGGGCGCAGGCCAGGCGGAGCGCCCCCATGTCGAAGGCGGCGTTGTGCGCGACCAACGCCCCGCCCTGCGCGAAGTCGAGGATCTGCGTGCGCACGGTCGTCCAGGACGGTGCGCCGACGACGTCGGCGGCGGTGATGCCGTGCACCGCGGTGTTGTGCCGCGAGAAGTACGACACCGGTTCGGGCGGCCGGATCAAGGTGCTGAACCGGTCCACCACCCGACCGTCGCTCACGCGCACCAGACCCACGGCGCACACGCTCCCGCGGTCGGCGTTGGCGGTCTCGAAGTCGATCGCGGTCCAGGTGTGGGACACCCCGGATACCTCCCCTTGCACTGCGTCCCGAACGGATCGAGCGTACCGCCGTCGGGACACCGTCGAGATCAGAAGGGATCGAAGGAGTTCATGGCGTTCTCGCACCAGTCGGCCTGGTCCGCCCACCGCTCCTGTTCGGCGACGAAGAGCACGGTGTAGTGGTCGCCGCTGGTCACCGCGATGTTGCGGGCCAGCATGTGCCGGGTGACGCCGTTCTGCGTCGAGGTGAACTCCCAGTCGGCGGCCGACGCGAAGGGGGTGTCGTCGGTGACGTCGTCGATCCGGATGCGCTCGTAACCGGGCATCCGGTTGGTGGCGTCCTGCTCCTGCACGTGCGCGTACTCGTCGTCGGTGGGGTGGCCGGTGCGGTCGATCTGCAGGTAGGAGCTGTCGGCGGGGGAGTCGTAGAAGACGCTCGCCCCGTCGGTGCGGCGGACCCACCCGTCGGGGACGAGCATCGCGAAGCCCTCCGGGTCCTCGGTCCAGGTCATCCCCGCACCGACGGGGGTTCCGTCGTCGTCGGTCTCGACCAACGCCCCGAGGTCGGAGGCGGGCGACTCCCCGGTCTCGACCGGATCCGAGGTGGTGTCCTCCGAGACGCCGGCGCCGTCTTCGGCGGCCCCGCCGTCGAGTTCGGAGGGCAGGGTCGGGCCCCCGTCCCGCCAGGGGCCGAGCACCACCAGGGAGGTGGCCACCACCAGAGTGGCCAGCCCCAGGGTGAGCACCACCACGGGCCAGGAGAGGCGGCGGGAACGCTGGTCCGGCGCCGTCACCGCACCGGTGGCGGCCGGTCGGGGACCGGAGTCGTCGGCCGTCCCGTAGAGGGTCGGGGACGGCGCCCCGGTGACGTTCGGGGCGGGGTGGGGC
>NZ_QOCZ01000264.1 GCF_018207095.1 Nocardiopsis sp. MG754419
GGCCCGGTGCGCGGGCTCGCGAGCCCGCGCACCGGGCCTCGGCCGTCGGTCGGGTCAGCGCCGCCAGCTACGCCACAGGCGGGCGTAGCGGCCCTCCAGGGCGACCAGCTCCTCGTGCGACCCCTCCTCCACGATGCGCCCCTGGTCCATGACGACCACCCGGTCGGCGGTGGCCGCCTGGGTGAGACGGTGGGCGACCACCAACGTGGTGCGGCCCTTGGTGGCGGCCGCGGCGGCCTCCTCCAGCCGGCGGGCGCCCGAACTGCCGGCCTCGGCCGTGGCCTCGTCCAACACCGCCAGGTCCGGGTCGGCCAGAGCGAGTCGGGCCAGGGCCAGGTGCTGGGACTGTTCCGCGGTGAGGGCGTGCCCGCCCTCACCGACGACGGTGTCGACGCCTTCGGGCAGGGCACGCACCCAGGCGAGTGCGCCCACGGTCACCAGGGCCTCCTCGACCTCGTCGCGGGTGGCGTCGGCGCGGGCCAGGCGCAGATCCTCCAGCAGGGTCCCGGCGAACACGTGGGTCTCCTGGCTCACCAGGAAGACGTGCTCGCGGACGCGCTTCTCCCCGAGTTCGTCCAGGGGGACACCGCCCAGGTACACGCTGCCCGAAGTGGGGGTGCGCAGACCGCTGACCACGGCGGCGAGGGTGGTCTTGCCCGCGCCGCTGGCGCCGACCAGGGCCACACGTTCACCCGGGTCGACGACGAGCGTGACCCGGTCCAGGGCCCGGGGCGCGCCGGGGGCGTAGGCGTGGCTGACCGACGCCACACGCAGCGAGGCTCCGGCCGGTCCCTCCCGCGCGCCGGGATCCTTCTCCTCGGGCAGGTCCACCACGCCGGCCAGCCGGGCCAGGCTCGCCCCGGCCTGCTGGACGTCGTTGAAGGTCATCACCAGGAAGCCGACGGGGCCGAAGAGGCGGTGGAAGTACAGGGCCGCGGCGGTGACCATCCCGACGGTGGCCACGTCACCGCGGACCAGCCAGAACCCGACGACGAGCACGGTGCCCAGACCGACCATCTCGGCGCCGTTCATACGTGCGCCCAACCTGGTGAACAGTCGGAAGACGTCGAGGGTCAGCCGCATCGCGGTGAGCGAGCGGTCGGCGATGCGCTCCTCGTGCTCCTGTTCCAGACGGTAGGCCCGCACGGTCTCGCGACCGCGCAGGGCGCCCATCATGGCGTGCGAGCGTTCGCCCATGGCGACGCGTTCGCGGGCGTAGAAGGGACCCGAACGCGGCATGTACCAGCGCACCGCCCACACGTAGAACGGGAGGGCGGCCAACCCGGCCAGACCCAGGCGCCAGTCCAGGGCGGTCATGCCGGCGGTGGTGAGCAGGACGGTGGCCAGGGCGGTGACGACCTCGGGCCCGTTGCGGGCGATGGAGTT
This sequence comes from Nocardiopsis sp. MG754419, assembly GCF_018207095.1. Lineage (GTDB taxonomy): Bacteria > Actinomycetota > Actinomycetes > Streptosporangiales > Streptosporangiaceae > Nocardiopsis. The sequence continues at coordinate 1,387 of NZ_QOCZ01000264.1, forward strand.
GGTGACCACGGCGACGTCGTCGCCCACACGGGAGAGCAGGTCGCCGATGCGCACACGCTCCAGCCGGGCGGCGGGCATGTTCAGGACGCGGCGCATGACGCGTTCGCGCAGTCGGGCCAGAATGGTCTCGCCCAGCCGGCTGACCTGCCAGGCCCCCAGACCGACGAGAACACCTCCGCAGAGGGCCGCGACGGCGATGAGCGCGGCCGAGCGCAGGATGGTGTCCACGCCGGCGCCGCCGGTGATGTCGTCGACCATGGCGCCCAGCACCCAGGGGGCCACGAGCCCGGCGGCGCTGCCCGCCAGCACGGTGAGCAGCGCCAGGGTGGTGGCGCCGGGGCGGGCGCGCAGCCCTTGGCCGAGCACCGCCCAGGTCCGGCGGGCGTTGGCGGTGGGCAGGAGTTCGGGACCACCGGTGGGGTCCTGCCCCTCGGTGCGGGTGGTGTCGGTGCTCAACGCAGGACCGCCTCGCGGTAGTGGGGGTCGTCCTCGGCCAGGCGGGTGTGGGTTCCCTCGGTGTGCACCCGTCCCTCGCGCAGGACCAGGACACGGTCGGCCCGGGCCAGCAGAGCGGGGCTGCTCGTGATGGCGAGCGTGGCGCCGCCGCGGGCGGCGCGCAGGGCCGCCGTGCCCTCGGCGATGGCCTCCTCGGTGACGGCGTCGACCGCGGTGGTGGGGTCGTGCAGGACCAGCACGTCCGGGTCGGCGGCGAGCGCGCGGGCCAGGGCCACGCGTTGGCGTTGGCCGCCGGAGAGGTTGGCGGCGCGGTCGGTGACGGGTCGGTCGAGGCCGTCGGGGTGCCCGGTGACGAGTTCGCCCGCGGCGGCCGCGTCGAGGGCGTTCATGAGCAGGGCGTCGTCGGTGTCGGGCGTCGGGGCCAGGTTGGAGCGCAGGGTGCCCTCGAACAGGACGCTGCCGTGTTCCTCCACCAGGACGGTACGGCGCAGGGAGGTCAGTGCGAGTTCGTCGACGGGTACGCCGGCGATCCGTGTCGTGCCCCGGGCGTCGGCGGCGCGTCCGGCCAGGAGGTCGACCAGCGCCTCGGCGTCACGAGGGTCGGTGGTGAGCACTCCGAGGAACTCGCCGGGGCGCAGGGTGAGGTCGACACCGTCCAGGGTGCGGTGACCGGCCTGGGCCATGTCGATGACGGGTCCGTGGTCGGGCAGGGTGGCGGGCAGCCCGCGTTCGCCGGGGGTGACGGCGTCGGGTGCGGTGAGCAGGCGTACCAGGCGTTGGGCCGAGGCCCGGGCGATGGCGAACATCTGACCGACCATCCCCAGAGCCTGGATCGGTTCTGCCAGGAACTGGGCCAGTCCGACGACGATGACGAGTTCGCCGATGGTCAGGTGTCCCCGGATGGCCATCCAGCCGGCGGTTCCGGCCACACAGGCCAGGAAGACGGCACCGGCCGCGGTGACCAGGCCCTTGTAGACGCCGTTGCTGGCCGCGGCTCCGACCGAGGCGGTGAGGGCGTGGTCGCTCGCCTCCCGGTACCGCAGGGCGGCACGGTGACGGGCGCCGATGCCCATGAGCACGCGCAGGCCCCCGACCAGGTCGGTGGCCATGGCGGTGGCACGGGCGGCCGTGGCCTGCTTGGCCTCGGTGCGGCGGGTGATGCGGGCGGCGGGCACCCGCAGCAACAGGAGCATCAGGGGCAGGCCCAGGAGCACGCCGAGACCGAGGGGGATGTTGATGGTGAGCAGGACGATGGTGGTGATCACGATCGCGGTCACCTGGGCGATGCCCACGGCCCAGGCCCGGGCGTAGGTGGCGGCCTGCTCGGCGTCCGAGGTGGCCACGGCCAGCAGTTCACCGGAGCGCAGGCCGCTGCTCTGACCGTGGGGGTGCAGGACGCGGCGGGCCGACTCCAGGCGCAGCAGGTGCGCCTCGCGTTCGACGACACCGAGGGTGAACCGTGCGCCGGCGCGGTACGCCGAGGCCAGACAGGTGAAGAGGAGGACGAGCCCGGCCACGCACCACAGCAGCGCGGTGACGTCGCCGGTGGACACGGCCAGGTCGATGGTGAGGCCGATGGTGACCGGGACGAGCACCTCGCACAGCTGGTGCAGCGACAACAGGGTGACACCGAGGGAGATGCGTCCGCGGTGACGGCGCAGCGAGCGCGAACGCAAGGCCGCCGCACTGGTGGGGACGGGTTCGGGGG
>NZ_QOCZ01000265.1 GCF_018207095.1 Nocardiopsis sp. MG754419
CCGGGGGCGTGGTGGGCCACACGGGGGCGTCCAGCGGGTGGACGTCCGCCTCCGGTCCGGGGAGGTCCGACGCGGATACGCCCGCACCCGGCACGTCCACGGTGTGCTGCTCGAAGGGGGTCACGCACAGCCGCAGCCCTTCGAGGCTGAGTTCTCCGCCCTCGCCCCGGACGGTGACCTCCGATCCGGGGGCGGCGATGACGTGCAGGCGCAGACCGAATTCCAGGTCGCCCGCCGAGGTGGGACGACGGGACGCGTCACCCGAGCCCAGCGCCGCGGTGAGGAGCTCCATGAGGACCTCCATGCCGGCACCGGACAGGTCCAGACGGGTGACCTCCGGCGTGGGTTCGCCCAGGAGCGAGCGGATCTGCTCGGCGCCCGCGCGACGCCAGTGCGCGGAGGACTCGGCCGCGTCGCGCAGGCGGGCCTGCTGGGCACGGTGGTCCCGCACGGGTTCGGGAGGGCGCGCGCCGGGGTGCTCGGTGACGGTGCTGCGGTCGGGTTCGCCCTGCCACCAACTGGTGGTCACCGCGACGCCGTCGTCGACACGACCCTCCAGGTGACGGGCGGGCTGAAGGGCGAAGGCGGCGGTGGCCAGGGCGTCGGCGCGGTCCGGTTCGGCCTCCTCGAACCAGCCGGCCAGGCGTAGCAGTGCTGCGCGGCCGTGCCGTGGCACCGGCCGGCCACCGATGCCCTGTCCTTCGTCCGCGCGGTCGTTCGCCCACTGGTTGAGTCCCACAACTCAGCAGACTAGAGACCTCTCGGGCCCGCCACGCCCGGTTCGGCCGCCTTCGACCCCGGTGAGATTCCCCTCCACCTGTTCTGAACAGGTCATTCGCGCCGTTTGGGTTCTTTGTAAGGATTCTGCGAAGACGGAGCGGGACCCCGTCGCCGCGTCGCGCTAGCTCGGGAGTGCGAGCCGACCGTCGTCGGCCCCTTCCAACGCCGCACGGGTCTCGTCCGGCATGGCGTCGTAGTCGGTGACCGTGTAGGTGGAGAAGTACGAGGTCCCGTCGATCTCGACCGGGTCACCGAGCTCGACGGTGATGTCGTAGGGGTCGTCCTGGCATCCCTGGTCCATGCACCAGGTCCCCAGGATCTCGCCCTCGCCACGGGCGCGCCGCTCATCCCACTGGTCCCACTCCATGTCGGTGAAGGTGGTGAACTCGGTGGCCACGTACTCCTCGGGGCGTTGGTCGTCGAACCCCTGCTCGTCTCCGTGGAAGTTCCGGACCTGGACGTCCCCCTCGGCCGCGGCGCCCTCGCCCTCGTCGCCGTTCTCGTCGTCGCCGTCGTCCCGGTCGTCCTCCTCCTCGGTCCCCTCCATGGTCGGAGCCTCCTCCGGGTCCGAACCGTCCTGGTCGCCGCAGGCCGAGACCGCCAGCGCCAGAATCGCCCAGATCAGTAGTGCACGCCTCATGTCGCCTCCTTGATCGCACCCATCATCCCGACAGGACGACGGAAGGCCCCCCGGCACACGCCGGGGGGCCTCCGAACAGCTCTGTTACGTCACCGGGACCGCGAGGGCCCCGTCGGGTTCCGACTACTAGTAGTAGCCGTTGCCCTCGTCACCCTTGTCGTGACCCTTGTCGTGCTCGTCAGCCTTGTCGCCACGGTCGTGGTCGATGTTGGTGCTGACGGGGCCGTTGACGCAGTCACCGGCGGTCTGCGGCGACAGGATCGGCACGTTGGCGCCGACCAGGCCGACGGCCAGCTCGGTGTTGCACAGCTGCACCGGAACCAACTGCAGGTTCTGGTTGAACTGCTGGTCACCACCGTGCGAGGCGGACGCCGGGGCGGCCGCGAGCATGGCGCCGAAGGCGAGACCGGCGATCGCGGTCGCGGCCGTGAACTTGCGCAGCATCGGCTGACCTCCTAGTCGATGTTGGTGCTGACCGGGCCGTTGACGCAGTCGCCCGTGGTCTGCGGCGACAGGATCGGGGCGTTGACGCCCGCGAGGAGACCGACGGCCAGCTCGGTGTTGCACAGCTGGACCGGGATGGCCTGCAGGTTCTGGTTGTACTGCTGGTCGCCACCGTGCGAGGCGGACGCCGGGGCGGCGGCCAGCATGGCGCCGAAGGCGAGACCGGCGATGGCGGTGGCTGCGGTGATCTTGCGCATTTTCAGGATCTCCTAGTCGATGTTGGTGCTGACGGGGCCGTTGACGCAGTCGCCGGTGGTCTGCGGCGACAGGATCGGCACGTTCACACCGACCAGGCCCACGGCTGCGCTGGTGTTGCACAGCTGCACCGGGACGGCCTGCAGGTTCTGGTTGTACTGCTGGTCACCACCGTGCGAGGCGGACGCCGGGGTGGCGGCCAGGACAGCGGAGAAAGCGGCACCAGCGACGAGGCCGGCAACACCGAGCTTACGCAGCATTGAATTACCCTTCGAAAGAATGTGAGATATAATCTCGGTCGAGCTAATTGCCGGAACTAGCTGATGTTGGTGCCGACGGGGCCGTTCACGCAGTCGCCGGTGGTCTGCGGCGACAGGATCGGCACGGTGACGGCGACGAGACCGACGCTGCCGGTCAGGTTGCAGGACTGCACCGGAACCAGCTGCAGGTTCTGGTTGAACTGCTGGTCACCACCGTGCGAAGCGTGCGCGGGGGCCCCCATGAGGAGCGCGCCCATCGCGGCACCAGCGACCAGGCCAGCAGCGGTCAGCTTCTTGATCATGTTTCCCCCGGGAATTCAGGCGAGGCATTGACAGAAAAAGACGCAGGCGCTTGTTGCACCTGTGTCGCGGTGGACTGAGGTAATCATGATCCGGACCCTGTTTTTTGTCAACGCCGAAACCCGAGATGCATTTGTCCAAATTGCCGGCCACATTCCTTTCGCCCGAGATCTCAAAAAGGGCAATGCGGTGATTTTTCATCCTTCCACGACACCGACATGGCCTGCGAAGATGACCCAGAGTGACTAGTCCGTTGCTCCAGAGTGATCATCCCGCAACCACCCGAATCCCGTGACCCAGGGTGATCGCCCCGCCCAGGGTGACCATCCGGAGTCGACACGCCGGACTCCCCCACCACCCCGCGCCCCCGGAGGAGGACGCCGGCGACGCGACGGCCGGGACCGCGGGCGGCACTCCTCACCACGTCGAGGCCGTAGGACTCCCTCAGGGGCGTCGAGGAACGGCCTGGCAGGCGCACAGGGAGCGCGGGGCGCCCGCCGCCCTCTGATGCGGGGGGAGTCCCGACAGCCGCACGGCGCGCATGGCACCCGCGCTTCGGAAAGCCGAAGGACGAGGCATGGGGGCGCACCGTGCGCGCGGCGTCCGCACACCGGCAAGGCCGAGGGAGAGGACACGGGGAGCGCGTGCTGGTCGCGCACCCGCAGGGCGGGACGTGGGGGGCGCACGGCGCGCGGGCGCCGATCGCACACCCGGAGGCCGAGGGGTGGGGCG
>NZ_QOCZ01000266.1 GCF_018207095.1 Nocardiopsis sp. MG754419
CCCACCCCGCTGCCCGAAGCGTTCCAGACCACACCCCACACCGAGCGCTACGTCCTGCAGGCCGACGCCCTGCGGCGCAGGCAACTGCGGGCGGCCCTCCTGTACGGATCCAGCCGTTACTGGCGCACCCGCCACCACGTGTGGCCGTCGGTCGTCGTCGGCCTGATCGCCGCCGCGCTCCTGGCCGCCGGTCTCGTGGTCGCCGGCGCGTTCCAGGTCCAGCAGGAACTCAACGCACAGCGTCAACCGCAGACCCAGGACCCGTCGACCCCGCTCGTTCCCCAGGAACGCGCCCCCTCGGGGCCGGCCGAGACCCCCTGACCCGCCTCCCGGAACCCGAAAGACACCCCGTGAACCTGCACGCTCCCGTCGCACCCCTTTCCCCGGACGAGGCGGCGGTCCATGCGGACGCCTTCGACTCCATGGCCTCCTCCGTCGAGACCGCGCTGTTGGGAAAGACCGAGGTGGTGCGGCTCGCCCTCGTCGCCCTGCTCTCCCAGGGCCACCTCCTCCTGGAGGACGTCCCGGGTACGGGCAAGACCACCCTGGCCCGCGCCATCGCCTCGACCGTCGACGGGGTCTGGCGGCGTGTGCAGTTCACCCCCGACCTGTTGCCCTCCGACGTGACCGGCGTGACCGTCTTCAACCAGGCCACACGCGAGTTCGAGTTCCACCCGGGACCCGTCTTCGCCAACGTGGTGATCGCCGACGAGATCAACCGCGCCTCGCCCAAGACCCAGTCGGCGCTCTTGGAGGTCATGGAGGAGGCCGCGGTCACGGTGGACGGCGTCCGCCACAGCGTCCCGATGCCCTTCCTCGTGGTCGCCACTCAGAACCCCGTGGAGATGTCGGGCACCTACCGACTCCCCGAGGCGCAGCTCGACCGCTTCCTCATGCGCCTGACCGTGGGCTACGCCGACCCGGCCGCCGAACTGGCCATCATCCGGGGCGACCGGATCGTCTCGCCGGACGCCCTGACCGCGCACACCGACGCCGAACGGATGGGCCGGGTGCGCCGGGACGCCGGTCGTGTCCACGTGGACGACGCCGTCTACGAGTACGTCCTGCGTCTGGCCCGGGCCACGCGCGCACACTCCGCGCTCAGTGTGGGGCTCTCGACCCGCGCGACCGTCGCGATGGCCCACACGGCCCGCACGCTCGCCCTGGTCTCCGGCCGCCCCTACGCCACCCCCGAGGACGTCAAGACCCTGGCCCGACCGGTGTGGGCCCACCGACTGGTGCTCTCTCCGGAGGCCTCCGTCGGCGGACGCACCGGCGTCGACGTGCTCGACGAGATCCTCGAGGCGACCCCGGCCCCACAGCCGGGCCACCCGGGGGCGACGGCGGCCCGCTGATGCCGACCACGCGAGGGTGGCTGGTGGCGGCCGCCGGGGCCCTGCTGCTCGCCGTGGGGATCCTCTCCCAGTACCAGGAACTCGCCCTGCTCGGTGCGCTCGCCGCCCTGGCCGTGGCGGTGGCCGCCCTGACCGTGGGCCGTCCCGCCGCCGTGACCATGACCCGTTCCCTGCCCACGGGCACCCGCACCACCCCCGGCAGGTCCGTGCGGGTGCACATGCGCGCCGCGAACACCGGGCGCCGCACCCTGCGGATCAGCGAACGGGTCGTCGGCCCCGACGGGGAACACGACGTCCCCCTGACACCGTTGCCCGGCGGCGGCACCGGAGGCTCGGACTACTGGCTCCAGCCCTTCCGCCGCGGACTGATCGAACTCGGCCCCCTGCGGGCCGGCCGGTCCGACCCCCTGGGCCTGGCCGAGAGCGCGCGCACCCACGGCCCGACCGATCGGGTCTGGGTGCATCCGACCTGGCAGTACCTGCGGGCCATCCCCGTCGGCAACGTCGCCGACCCCGATGGTGAGGTCGACGGCGCCCGCGCGGGCACGCTCACCTTCCACACCCTGCGCGACTACGCTCCCGGCGACGACCTGCGCCACGTGCACTGGCGCAGTTCCGCGCGACTGGACCGGCTCGTGGTGCGCGAGTACGTCGACACCTCCCAGACCCGGGTGTGCGTCCTGGTCGACGACCGTCCCTCCGAGGACGGTGCCGCCCGTCTGGACGAGGTGGCGAGTGCGGCGGCCTCCCTGCTCGCCACCGGGGTACGGGCCTCGCTCCACTGTGAGCTCCGGTTGGTCAGTGGACGGGGCAGGGACAGCAGCGGCGGCCTGCCGTCCCTGCTCGACCTGCTCGCCGAGGCCGCTCCCACCCCCGGGGCGGAGCTCGCCGAGGCCCTCCACCTGGCCCGCACCCAGAGCCAGGGGGACACCGCCATTCTGGTCAGCGGATCGCTGGACGCGACCGACCTGCGGCTCCTCGGCCGGCTCGGTGACCGGTACTCCGGTCTCTTCGCGGCGGTCATCGGCCGGCAGGAACCTCCGGCCGCACCCGCCGCCGTCACGCTCATCACCGCGGGTGACGCCGACGCGTTCGCGGACCGTTGGAACGAGGCACCATGGCCACGATGACGGCTCCGACCACCCCAGGGCCCGCGGCGGATACAGCGCCCGGGGCGCCCCGGCGCGGGCCCCGTGGAACCTCCCCGTTCACTGCGGGCGCGCTTCCGGCCCACGTCGGGCTGGTCCTGGCCACCGGCGCGGGAGGGGCGGCGCTGGCCTTCTCCTACGCTTCCCCCTGGACGCTCCTCGCCGTCCTCGCCCTCTGCGCGCTCGTCTCCGTCGTGGTCGCGCTGCTGCTGCACGCCCGGTTCGGCGCGCTCCGCTCCGTGCTCTTCGGTCTGCCCCTGCCGCTGGCCGCGATCCTGGTGAGCGCGGCATGGATCCCGGGGGAGGTCGACGGCGTCCTGCGGGGTGCCGCCGAGGCGATCCTGCACTCGGGGGCGCGGATCCTCACCAGCACCGCACCCACGCCCCTCAGCGTCGACACCCTCACGCTTCCGTTGTCGGCGACCTGGCTCACCGGTACCGCCGCGGCACTGGCCTGGCGCGCCGAACGCCGTGCGCTCGCCCTGCTCCCCGGCCTGCTGCTCGTGGTGGGCGCCGTCGTGCTCAACGGTCCGGTCGCTCCGCCCGGGTTCCCCTCGATCGGTCTGCTCGGCGTGGCCGCGGTCCTCGTCATGTCCGTGCGCCCGGGGAAGGCAGTACACGGCACCTCGGGAACACCCGCGCTGGGCATCCAGGTGGACGAGCGCCCGGCCGGACCCTCCCGGATGCGCGACGCGGCCGTCACCGGGGCCATCTGCGTGCTCACCGCCACCACGGCGGTGCTCGGCGGTCCCTTCCTGCTCTCCGGATGGGCCGCCGAACCCGGCGACCCCCGCGCCGTCCTGACC
>NZ_QOCZ01000267.1 GCF_018207095.1 Nocardiopsis sp. MG754419
GGGGTGGGCCGCTCGCCCACGTACGCTCCGGGGCCGGCCCCGGTGCCCGGCGGAGCACCGCCCGTCACCGGAGGATCGGTGCGTCACCGATCCTCCTCTCGGGCACCGGCCCGGGCGCTGTCAGCGCACGAGGGCCTCGGTGTCCTCTGCGCCGGACTCCGAGGCCTGATCGACACGGCCCCCGAGGAACTCGTCGATGACCCGTCGACCGAGATCGGGAAAGTCGGTGATGAGACCGTCGACCCCCATCTCCAGGACACGGCGCATCCCCGCGGCGTCGTTGATCGTGTACGGCATGATCTCCACACCGGCGTCCTGCACCGCCGCGACGTACTCCGCGTCGATGCGGGTGTGGTTGGGGTTGATCATCCGGGCCCAGTCGTAGTCGGCGATCTCCTCGAGCGGGACCAGGCCGAGCAGACCGTGCGGTACCGAGGGCAGCAAGGCCTGGGACCGTTCGGTCCACTCCCAGTCGAAGCTCTGGACGACGAGCCGGTGCGGTTCGTCGAGCGGGTTGGGGATCAGCCAGTGCGGGTCCCGGGCCAGTTCCATGGAGACCCGTCGCTCGATACCCGGGTACAGCGCGGGTTCCTTGACCTCCAAGAGCAGGTTGAGATCGTGCTCCTCGAGACGGTCCAAGGCCTCCCGCAGCGTCGGGACGGCCTCGCCCGCGAACTCCGGTCCGAAGAAGGAACCGGCGTCGAGACGACCGACCTCCTCCAGAGTGAAGTCACCGACGTTGTAGGGCGCCCTGTCGGGGAAGACCTCGGCGACGTCGGTGGTGCGTTCGAGCGTCGTGTCGTGCATGAGGATGATCTCGTCGTCGGCGGTGAGCTGGACGTCGATCTCCACGGTCTCCGCGCCCAGACGGTGTCCCTCGTCGATGGCGGCGAGGGTGTTCTCCGGTGCGGTACCGGCCGCTCCGCGGTGGGAGACGGCGATGATCGGTCGAGTGGGTACCGCGGGCTGTGGCAGGGCCGCGGAGCTCTGGTGGACGCGCTGCGCTTCGGTCGACTCGTGGCCGTGCGGCACGAGCGTGGACGGGGCCGCGAGCGCGGGGCTCGCGAGAACGGACATCGAGAACGTGACTGCTCCGACGACGAATCCGATGCGCTGGTGCACCGGGCCTCCCAAGTACGCGTGGACTGGCCGACTGCTCCTCAAGAGTGAGCGCGTCCGGTGACCGGACGGTGACGGTGCGCAGAGCAGTCGGTGATCCGCCGACCATCTTCTGATGGACCGAGCCCGCAGGCCGACGAATCTCACCCTATGTATACATTTGGCTACTTCATGTCCGTATTTTGACCACGGACTCCCTCGATAACCACAGAGTGCCCTGTAATGATCACTGGTAGTAGTCGATGGGAAGGAACACTCATGCGCAAGCACCACACGAGGTGGGTCGCGCTGTTCAGTGCCGCCGCGATATCCGCGTCGGGGCTGGTGGGCCTCGCGGGGCCTGCGGCGGCGGACGACAAGGACACCAAGGCGCTCAGCTGGCCCGTGGTCAGCCAGGGGGTCTCCTCGTACAGCCTCGACGGGTACGAGCTCACCTACCTGCCGGCGGGGCTGGACCGCTACGGGGTCAACGCCACCTCCACGACCGATCGTCAGGGCAACAGCCAGTCCCAGCTCGCGTGGGTGCAGGGCCCCGACCAGCTCTACGGCCGTGTCGCGGTGCTCCGCTCCGAACGCCTCCAGGAACTCGACGACCTGAGGGAGCACCGTTACAGCCACCTGTCGGAGAGCTCTCTGGAACAGCTCCCCGAGAGCGAGACGTTCGAGCACGGCGCCTACCTGGCGGAGGACACCGGAGACGTGTTCTGGCTGGAGAGCCCGGGCGTCGCCGTCACCACGCACCTCCAGCCGGACCGCTGGGAGCGGGGTGAACTGATCCGTATGGCCGAGTCGGTCGCGGAGGTGAACGCCTCCGAGGGGGCCGAGACCCCCGCGGAGGAGGCCGCTGAGGACGAGGCCTCGCAGGAGAAGGCTCCCGAGGACGAGGTCCCGGAGGAGGCCGCCGAGGACGAGGCTCCCGACGACGAGACCCCCGCCGAGGAGACCACGGAGGACGAGACCCCCGCAGACGAGGCACCCGAGGACGAGGCTCCGACCGAGGACGTCCCGGCCGAGGAGGCGCCGGCCGAGGACGAGGCTCCCGAAGAGGCCCCGGTCGAGGAGGCACCCGTCGAGGAGGCACCCGTCGAGGAGGCCGTGGACGAGGAGGTTCTGCCGGAGGACGCGGTCGACCCGATCGAGACCCCCGTCGGCAACGTGACCCCCGAGGCGCCGGAGGAGGAGGCTCCCGAGGAGGGCGCCACCGACGAGGCCGTCGAGGAGGAGGGCGCCGAGGAGGCGACCACTGAGGACGAGGCGACCGAGGAGGCCCCGGTCGACGAAGGGGCGGACGAGGGCGCCGTCGAGGAAGAGGCCGACGTCGACGGGTCCGAGGCCGCCGACGCCGTCTCCTCCCGCGAGGTCAAGACCTGCCTGACCGAGCACTTCGTCGATTTCGACTCCGGGTCCTCGGACCTGGACCAGGAGCAGATGACGCCGACCAGCGGGCAGTTCGTCGAGCGGGCCCTGGGTTCGGGCGACCTCGGTGACGACGAGCGCGACCGCCTGCTCGCCACCGTCTGGTACTACGGAGACGAGGCGGACAAGGTCGCCGCCACCGGTGACTGCGCCGACCGCTTCGGGGTGGAGCGCAGCGAGGTGGAGGACGTGATCTCCGAGGTCGCGGACCTGATCGCCGAGCTGATCGCGGAGGCCGACCAGGCCATGTCCGACGCGATGGACCAGGTGGAGCAGGCCTCCGCCGACACGCGGGACGCCGCCTCCACCGATGTCGAGGACCCGGTGGGCGCCCAGGAGTGGGAGGAACTGTGGGACTCCCTGCCCTGGAGCATCCCTTCCGAGAACTCCTGAGCGAGACGCCCTGAGTAGGGCGGAGCAGCACGGGAGGGACCACAGGATCCCCCCGTGACCACGGTCGACCCGGGGTCGGTGCGCATTCACCGGCCCCGGGTTCTCTTGTGCGGTGACCGTGTCGTCGACCGTGCTCCCGTGCCCCGGTCGGGCACGGAACGTTCGTGGTCCGGGCGCCCGTCGGACACGCCGGGGATCGTCGACGCGTCGTCGCCCGGCGGCGTACGCCTCCTCGGCGCGCGCCGCCCCTGGGGCGGCGCGACCGACGCGTCCCCGACACCCCCATTTTCCGACAGCACGAATTCCGTGGCCCTGAGCGCCGAAACCGGACGGCCTCCACGCCCCGGGCGACCGGCGGCCGCATCGGAC
>NZ_QOCZ01000268.1 GCF_018207095.1 Nocardiopsis sp. MG754419
CTCCACCGGAACGCTGCCGGGGCCGGAGCCGCCGTCGGTGTGGGGGAGGGCCGTACGCAGGCCGTTCCACCGGGTACACGGACGCCTCCGGTGCCGCGTCGGGGTCCGCCGCAAGGGTCGCGGCGCGGGCGGGTACCCGCCAGGTCACCGGGCCGCGCCGCGTCCGACTCCGGTACGCTCGTGCCGTGTTCAAGGTAGGAGTTTTCGGCGCCGATGGGCGCATGGGGTCAGAGGTCGTCCGAGCGGTGCAGGCCGCCGACGACATGGAACTCGTCGCGGGTGTGGACAGCGCCGACGATCGTGACGCGGTGCTGGGCGCCGACCACGTCGTCGACTTCACCCACCCCGACGTGGTGATGGACAACCTGGAGTGGTTGATCGCGCGCGGCATCCACGCCGTCGTCGGCACCAGTGGCTTCGACGAGGCGAAACTGGCGCGCGTCCGCGCGATGCAGGCCGCCACGCCGGGGGCCAAGGTGCTCATCGCCCCGAACTTCGGTATCGCCGCCGTGCTCATGATGCACTTCGCGAAGAAGGCCGCGCCCTACTTCGAGTCCACCGAGATCATCGAGCTGCACCACCCGAACAAGGCCGACGCGCCCAGCGGCACGGCCTACCGGACCGCCGAGCTGGTCGGCGAGGCCCGCCGTGAGGCCGGCGTCGCGCCGATGCCCGACGCCACCACCTCCGAGATCCCGGGCGCCCGCGGCGCCGACGTGGACGGCGTACGCGTCCACGCGCTGCGCATCCAGGGCCTCATCGCCCACCAGGAAGTGGTGTTCGGCACCGACGGCGAGACCCTGAAGATCCGCCACGACTCGATGAACCGCACGTCGTTCATGCCCGGCGTCCTGCTGGGCGTCCGCCGGACGGCGGGGCTGGCCGAGGACCTGACGCTGGGTCTGGAGCCCCTTCTGGGCCTGGACTAGGTCGCGCGCGGCAGGGCCTCCGCTCGTGCCCCGACCCGGTTTCGGGTGCCTCGGTGCGCGGCGGGGACCCGCGGGACCCATGGTGGAGGGCGCGTTCCTCGCTCCCCACCAGTGGCCCGGTCGGCCGCGGGCACGGTCCGCCGTTGTCCGAACAGAAGCGACACCCCGGTGATCCGGTCCACGGGTGGCGGCGTCCGCTGACAGAACGCGAGGGGGACCGTCCCCGGGACGGTCCCCCTCGTCGTGTCCGACCGCGGGTTCAGGACGTGGACGGGGCAACCCCTGTCAGCCGTTCGGAGACCCGCCAGACCCGCGCGGCCTCCTCGGTGCTCCTCAACCGGCTGTAGAGCCTCTGCTCCGCGGGCGGGCCGCCCAGGTGCCCGGGGCCGGCGGGACCGTAGAAGCGACCGCCCTCGGCCGGGGGCGAGGTCGCCGCGTACAGCGCGGGTAGCGGAGCGCTCTCCACCGTTCCGAGGAGGATGCCGCGCGCGGACAACGCCCGGATGACGCGCACACCGAGGGTGTCCCGGTCACGACCGATCTCGGGGCGGGCGGCCAGCAGACTCGTCGGGGCGACCCCCGGATGGGAGATGTTGCTGGTGAGGCCCCATCCCCGCTCCCTGCTGCGCCGGTCGAGTTCGAGGGCGAAGAGGCCGAGTGCGATCTTCGACTGGCTGTAGGCGTGCCCTCCGTTGTAGGAACGCTCCCAGTTCAGGTCGTCCCAGTTGATCGAGTTCCGATCGGCGGAGATGCTGAGCTGGGAGGTCACGCGCGCCCGGCCCGCCCGGAGCAGCGGCATCAGACGGGCCACCAGGGCGAAGTGTCCGAGGTGATTGGTGCCGAACTGGAGCTCGAAGCCATCCTCCGTGGTCCGCCGTTCCGGTGGCGTCATCACCCCCGCGTTGTTCACGAGCAGGTGGATCGGGCGGTCCTCGTGGAGGAGCCGCTGGGCGAGCGCCTCGACCGAGTCGAGCGAGGACAGGTCCAGGGAGGCGAGTTCCATCTTCGCGTGGGGCACCCGCTCGCCGATCCACGCGAGCGCGGCCTCGCCCTTGCTCGGGTTCCGTACGGGAAGCAGCAGCTCCGCTCCGGCCGCGGCCAGGCGCAGGGCCAGGTGCAGGCCCATGCCGTCACTCGCTCCGGTGACCAACGCACGTCGGCCGGACAGATCGGGAACGGTGAACTCGGGTCGTTGGCGGGGCATGGTCGTCTCCAGGGCCGTTGCGATGGGTTCCGATCCAGAGGTTCGTCCCTCGGGGGAGTCGGGACAAGGACCCGCCGAACCACGGCCCGTCGATCCCCCTTTGGGCGCAGAGGGGGATCGACGGGCCGTGGTTCACCGAGCGCAGGGACGGTAGACACGAGGCAGGACACCGAAAGAAGGCACGTCGTGATCGATCGCACCGGGTTGGCCGGGTTCCTCCGCCGCCGCCGAGAGTCCCTGCAACCGGAGGACGTGGGGCTCCCCCGAGGGCCGCGCAGGAGGGCCAAGGGGTTGCGACGGGAGGAGATCTCCTTCCTCTGCGCCATGTCGACCGACTACTACGCGCGGCTCGAACGCGCGCGCGGGCCGCATCCCTCGGAGCAGATGCTCGCGTCGATCGCCCAGGGGCTGCACCTGTCGCTCGACGAGAGGGACCACCTGTTCCGTCTGGCCGGGCACAACCCGCCCGTGCGGGGTGCGAACACCGAACACATCAGCCCGGGACTGCTGCGCGTGTTCGATCGTCTGGGCGACACACCCGCGGAGATCGTCACCGAACTCGGGGAGACCCTGCGGCAGACCCCGATGGGGGTCGCGCTCACCGGCGACACGACCGCGTACGAGGGGCCCGCCCGCAGCTCGGGGTACCGGTGGTTCACGGAGCCGGCCGCACGGCTGCTCCACGCTCCCGAGGAGCACGCGTTCCTCACCCGTATGTACGCCTCGGGCCTGCGCGAGATCGCCACGCTGCGCGGCCCCGGCTCACGCGCCGCGCACTTCGTCGACCTGCTTCTGGAGCGGAGCGAGGAGTTCCGCCGGGTCTGGGAGGAGCACGAGGTCGGTGTCCGCCCGCACGGGGTCAAACGCTTCGTGCATCCGGAGGTCGGGTCGCTCGAACTCGATTGCCAACGGCTCCTCGACCCGGACCAGGCCCACGCGCTGCTCGTCTACACCGCCGTCCCCGGCAGCGAGAGTCACGAGAAGCTGCACCTGCTGTCCGTCCTCGGCCCCGGAGCCCTCCGGTGACCCGGGGACCGATCGCGCGCGTGGGCGGCGCGGCCCGCACGCACTCGCACGCCCCCGCTCGTCACGGACGCCGCCCCGGCGCCCCGACCCGCCCCGGGGCCCGGGAGCCCCGGGGCGGACCGG
>NZ_QOCZ01000269.1 GCF_018207095.1 Nocardiopsis sp. MG754419
CCTCCACGGGGGCGCTCGCCCGCTATCTGCGGGAGGACGACCCCGACACCCCGTTGGTGGGGGTGCAGCCCTTCGGCAGTGTCACCTTCGGCAGCGACCACGTCACCGACCCGCAGATCATCATCGCCGGCATCGGCAGCTCCATCCCGTTCGGCAACGTCGACCACACCCTGTACGACACCCTGCACTGGACCGGCTTCGAGGCGGCACTCGCGGGGAGCGTCGACCTCCTGCGCCGGCACGCCGTGTTCGCGGGGCTGTCCACCGGCGCCGCCTACCTGGTCGCCCGTTGGGAGGCGCGACGCACACGAAGACGGGTGGTGTTCGTGTCCGCCGACACCGGCCACCGTTACGTGGACTCGGTCTTCGCCCACCACGAGCGGGCCCGGCCGGTCGACGATCTCTCCCCCCGGGCGATCGACGACCTCGCCGAGCTCACCCCGCCGTGGTCTCGGATGGACTGGGACGGGCGGCCGGCGCCCGCCGGGGCGGTGCACGAGACCGACTGAACGCACGGGGTCCGGGGCCACGAACGTCGCCCCGGACCCCGCACCTCCTCCGTCAGAGCCCCACGAGCAGGTGGGCGAGGGGGCCGGCGATGAGGATGCTCAGGATGACCCGCTGGAACCAGATGACCACGAGTCGCCCGACCGTCAGGGGGACCTTCGTGGCCAGCACACAGGGGACCAGGGCGGAGAAGAACACGACCGAGGCCACCGACACCACGCCCACGACCAGCCGTAGCACCAGGTCATCGGAGCCGGCGGCGACGGTGGCGGGCAGGAACACCTCGGCGATCCCCACCGACAGCGCCTTGGCGGCCAACTGCGGGTCGGAGATCCCCACCACCCACGTGAACGGCACGAACACGTAGGACAACAGGTCGAAGACGGGGGTGTGCCGGGCCAGGAGCAGCCCGAGGGTGCCCACCGACATGATCGACGGCAGGATCGACATCGACATCCGCAGCCCGTCGAGGAGGTTGGTGCCCACGTTGCGCGGCAGTGACGGTGCGGCCCGCAGGGTCGCCTGCGCCTCCTCCCAGGCGCGCCGCAGTCGCTGCCCGCTCTCGTCCTCCTCGGGCTGCGGGGTCGCGCCGGGGTAGTGGTCGTCGGGGATGCGGCTCAGCGGAGGGACCCGCACCAGGATCGCGGTGACCGCGTACGTCACGAAGAAGGTGAGGAAGAAGTACGTGAGCCAGATGTCCATCAGGTCGAGCGTGTTGGCGATGACCACCATGAACGTCACCGACACCGTGGAGAAGCCGATGGCGATGATCGCGGCCTCCCGGCCGGTGTAGCGCCCCGACCTGTACACCCGGTCGGTGATGAGCAGGCCGAGCGAGTAGCTGCCCACGAACGAGGCCGCCGCGTCCACCGCCGACCTCCCCGGCACCCGCCACACCGGACGCATGACCCGCTGCAGCAGCACCCCCACGAACTCCATCAGTCCGTAGCCGACCAGCATGGCCAGGAACACCGCGCCCACCGGCACGAGCAGACCGACGTTGACCGCCACGGCGTTGAACAGGAACGGGGCGAGGTCCTCGTCCAGGAGCCAGGCCGGGCCCGCCCCCAGCACCACCATGGACGCGGTCACCAGTCCCACGATGTTCAACATCGCGAACACCGTCTTGACCCGGGACCGGCGCCAGTCCCCGGTGACGAAGGGGAGCACGGTCCCCCCGGCGATCAGCGCCCAGATGACGTAGGGAAGCGTCGGCCCGAGGCCGGTCTGGATGAGCCGGACCAGATGGTCCAGGGGGATGGCGTTCTGTCCGCCGATGGTCAACGGCACGAAGAACATCAGGATGCCGATGGCGCTGTAGACCACCAGACGCCAGACCCCGGGTGTCCTCTGGATGGTGTGTTGCTCGCTCACCCGTGTTCCTCCTGATCACGACGGGACGAATGCCGGAAGTGAATCAGGAGGTGACCGGGCCCACACAGAGGTTACGTCGAGGAAGTGTCCGAGATTTCATGCGTTTTCGTAACATTCGGTGCGAAAACCGTGAAACAGGGCGCGGGGCGCGGGTCCACGTGCCCCGAACCCCGCGGATCAGCCCTGGTCCTCGCGGTGTTCACGCAGGTGATCGGCGAACTTCTCCAGGCCGTCGAGGTTGCGCGGACCGGAGATGCCCTCGTTGTAGTCCAGGACGAAGAAGTTCTCCTCCACCACGGCCGGAACCTCGGCCATGGTGGGGGAGGAGGTGAGGAAGTCGATCTTGTCCTCGGCGGGCAGATCGCCGTAGTCCAGGATGATGATCACCTCGGGCTCGGCCTCCACCACGGCCTCCCACCCCACCTGGGTCCAGCGTTCCTCCAGGTCACCGAAGATGTTCTCGCCCCCGGCGTGGGTGATGATGTCGTGGGGCGGCACCTGGTTGCCCGCGGTGAAGGGCTGGTCGGTCCCGGAGTCGTAGAGGAAGACCGGCACCGGCTCCTCCTCGCCGGCCCGCTCGACCACCGCGTCCACACGGGCCCGGTACCCCTCGACCAGCTCCTCGGCGCGTTCGGGCACCCCGAAGATCGCACCCAACCGCTCCAGGTCGGTGTACAGCCCCTCGAAGGGGGGCACCCGCTCCGGGTGGCCGGGGTAGTTGTAGCAGGACTCGGAGTGCATGAAGCTCTGGATGCCGAGCCCGTCCAGGATCTCGGGGGTGATGCCGCGCTGATCGCTGAAACCGGAGTTCCAGCCGGCCACCACCAGGTCGGCCTCGGCGTCCACGACCAGCTCACGGTTGAGCAGATCGTCGCTGAGGAACTCCACGCTCGCGTAGTCCTTCGCCCACGGTGACTCCTCCACCGGTGGGTTGGCCGGCGGCATCACGTAGCCGTGCACGTGGTCGACCAGCCCGAGCGCGAACAGTTTGTCGGCGCTGCCGGCCTCGTAGGCCACCGCCCGCTCGGGCGTGGTGTACTCCACCTCCTCACCACAGCGTGGGACGGTGGCGGTGTCCGTCGCCGCCCGGGAGGTCTCCTCCACCTGGGCGCCACAGCCGGCGAGCAGGACGGCGCAGGCGGCGGTGGCCAGGGGCAGAAG
>NZ_QOCZ01000270.1 GCF_018207095.1 Nocardiopsis sp. MG754419
ATCGGGAAGTTGTGATCGAAGACCCGCTCCGGGTCGTACTGGGCCTTGACCGCACGCAGTCGGGTCAGCGCGGGCTCGGGGAATGCCTGGGACAGGACCTCCGGGCCGCTGCGGGTGTCGAAGCTCAGGTACATGCCCTGTAGTTCGTTCTCCAGCCCGGACCAGTGCCGGTCCAGCCGGTCGGCGCGCCGCCCGAGGGCCGCCACCGAGAAGTGCGCCGCACGGTGGGCGTAGGCGGTGGCCTCGGGGGCGACGTCGTTGACGGCCCCACCGACCTGCCGGAACTGGGTGAAGTAGGAGTCGCCGGAGGCGACCATCCCCGCCACCGCCTCGGCCACCCCGTCGGTGACCGTCCCGACGAGCCCGGAGCGGGAGACGGGGACCCCGTGACCACCGTGCGGCCCCTGGTGCGGGACCAACAACGCCGGGTAGGGCGCGAGCTGCGCCTGTTGGTCCAGAACGGGTCCGACCTTGAGGAAGGGTTCGAGCGCGGTGACCGCGGCGTCGGTGTCGTCACCGGCGTACACCACCATCGCCTGGGCGATCGGGCCCTGCCCCGCGGCGCCCGTGCCCAGGGTCAAGAACGCGGTGACCTCGCGCGGCGCGGCGACGGCGACCTCACCCCAGGTGCGCAGGAACGCGGCCGTGGCCGCGGCGTCGTAGGCGAACCTCCCCAACACCACTTGGTCCACGTGGGCGGCGCGGGCCTCCACCGCCGTGACCACGCCCATGTTGGCCCCGGCTCCGCGCACCGCCCAGAACAGCTCGGGGTGGTGGTCGGCGTCCACGCGCAGCAGACGACCGTCGGCGGTGACCAGTTCGGCGGCGGTCACGTGGTCGATGGTGAGCCCGTGGGCGCGGGACATGTAGCCGATACCACCGGTGGTGGCGATGCCGCCCACCCCCACGCCACCGTGGTCGCCGGAACTGAGCGCCAGGCCCTCACGCCCCAACACGGCGGCGACCTCGCCCCAGCGCGCGCCGGTACCGAGCCGGACCAGGCCGGAACCGGCGTCCAGGATCTCCACCCGGTTCATCCGTCCCAGGTCGATCACCACGCCGCCGTCGCCGGTCGAGGCTCCGCTGATGCCGTGACCGCCGGAACGGACGTGGAGGTCCACGTCCTGGGCGCGCGCGTAGGCGAGCGCCTCGGCCACCTGGGCGGGATCCGAGGGGCGCAGGACCAGGCCGGGCCGGCCACGCTGCATGTAGCCGTGGCGCAGCCCGCCGTAGGCCCGGTCGCCGGGTTCGACCGCACCCTCGGTCAGGGAGTCGGGCAGGGAGTCGTAGTCGATGCCGGGACGACGGGCGGCCAGCGCGGTGGCCGCCCGCGCCGGACCGGTCGGGGTGCCGACGGTGGCGCGTTCGCGCTCGACGGCGGCGCGCAGCGCGGGGGCCACCTCCTGGCCGAAGACGTCGATGGTGCGCGGGTCGTCGGTGCCCAGGATGAAGGTGGCCACCCCGTGGTCGACGGCCAGGGGCAGAAGCTGCTCGACCCACTGTTCGGGCGGGCCTTGGAGGAACCCGCGGTCGACGGGCGCGAACGTCGCGCCGGAGAGGTTGAGCAGACGTCGGATCTGTCGGGGGTGACGCCCGGCGGCCTCGGCCGCCTCATCGATGATCCGTTGGGACTCGGGCAGGTCGGCGGGGTCGAGGTACCCCAGGCTCGGCAGCCAACCGTCGGCCTTGGCGCCGACCAGGCGGAGCATGCGGGGCTTGTAGGCGCCCAGCCAGATCCCGATGTCGTGGTGGGGACGGGGACCGCGCTTCATGCCGTGGGCGGAGTAGTACGTGCCCTCGGCGCGGACCCCACCGCGCGTGTCGGTGTCCCAGACCTCGCGTATGAGGTCGATGGCCTCGGAGAGGGCGTCGACGGCCTGCCCGGGGGTGCGCCGCCCACCTCCCATCCCGTGGACACCGTCCCAGAAGGCCCCCGCGCCCAGGCCGAGTTCGAAGCGTCCCTGGGACAGCAGGTCCAGGCTCGCGGCGGCCCGGGCCAGGACGGCCGGCGGACGCAGGGGGAGGTTGAGGACGTTGCCCGAGACCCGGAGACGTTCGGTGCGGGCGGCGACCCAGCTCAGCAGGGTCCAGGTGTCGAGGAAGGCGGAGTTGTAGGGGTGGTCCTGGAAGGTGGCCAGGTCGAGGCCGGCGTCCTCGGTCCGCTCGGCGAGCCCGACGGCGCGCTCGGGGTCCTGGGCGGTCGGCGTGATGAAGGTGCCGAACTCCAGGCGGTGTCCGTAGTCGGTCATGGGTGCTCCTCGGGCGCGACGGGGGCCGAAATCGTTTGTTGGAACAACGATGTTCTCTACAACTTATATTACGGACAAACTGTTCCTGATATCGTGAGGACATGAGCGCCACCACTCCGGAGCACACCCCCGAACCCACCCTGGGGTGGTCCCTGGCCGTCCTGCTCCGTCGCTGGCACGAGCACGTCGAGCAGGCCCTCGCCGACCTGCCGCACGGCAGCCGGGGTTTCCACGTGCTCGGCACGATCGCCGCGGGGGAACCGCCCACGCAGGCCGTCCTGGCCGAACGGC
Organism: Nocardiopsis sp. MG754419; assembly: GCF_018207095.1. GTDB lineage: Bacteria > Actinomycetota > Actinomycetes > Streptosporangiales > Streptosporangiaceae > Nocardiopsis. The sequence continues at coordinate 2,541 of NZ_QOCZ01000270.1, forward strand.
TGCTCATCGACCGCAGCGTCATGACCTACCTGCTCGACGACCTGGAGGCCGCCGACCTGGTTCGACGCCGGGTCGATCCCAAGGACCGCCGGGTGCGCCGGGTGTGCCCCACCGACCACGGGCGCTCCGTCCTGCGTCGGGCCGAGGAACTCGTCGCGCACGTGGAGGAGCGGCTGTTGGGGGCGCTGCCCGAGGAGCAGCGCGAGCTCTTCCGCGCCTCCGCCGGTATCGCCGCCGCGGCCATCCAGCGCAGCGCGCCCGAGACCGACCCCTGCGCGGCGGTCCTGCAGGTGACCACGTCATCGTCGCCGAGCGCCCGCCCCTCCCCCCACCACGCCTGAGC
>NZ_QOCZ01000028.1 GCF_018207095.1 Nocardiopsis sp. MG754419
TGGTGTGGGACGTGGGTCAGGCGTCGATCTCACCGGAGTCGGGCGTCGAAGCGCGCTTACGGCTCAGGTAGAGCGCACCGCCACCACACGGAAGTGCATTCCGGCCCCGGCGAAGAAGGGATCATGGAACGTCGGGGAACCGTCCCGCGCGGCCCGTGCGACCGCAGAGGGCCGGCCACCCCTGATCCTCCTTCACGGTTGCACCAAGAAGGGGCAAAGAAAGGGCTGGAAATATCCAATTGACCCATTTGACCGTTATGTGATTAGCGTATTTTCAGCCAACCTTGGGGCATCCGGCGCGCATAATAGGGAAATGCGCCACCCTGGTCCTACGATCGGCTTCATGACCTGCGTTTTGCTGGCCGAAGACGATGTCTCGATCTCCGAGCCACTCGCGCGCGCACTACGCCGCGAGGGCTACACGGTGGACGTGACCGTCAACGGCGTAGAGACACTCGACCGCGCCCGCGCCGGAGACATCGACCTCATGGTCCTGGATCTCGGCCTGCCCGAAATGGACGGACTCGAGGTGGCACGCCGGCTCCGCGCCGAAGGGCACGGAACGCCGATCCTGATCCTGACCGCCCGGGCGGACGAGGTCGACACCGTCGTCGGCCTGGACGCCGGGGCCGACGACTACGTGACCAAACCCTTCCGACTCGCCGAACTCCTGGCGCGCGTGCGCGCTCTGCTCCGCCGAGGCGGGGCGGAGGTGCCCGTCGTCCACGGGGTCCGCATCGACAACGACTCCCGTCGGGCCTGGCTCGGCGACCGCGAACTCCAACTCACCACCAAGGAGTTCGACCTGCTTCGCGTTCTGGTGCGCGATGCCGGCAAGGTGGTGACCAGGGAACAGATCATGCGCGAGGTGTGGGACACCAACTGGTGGGGGTCGACGAAGACCCTGGACATGCACATCTCGTGGCTACGTCGCAAGCTCGGTGACGACGCCAACCAGCCGTCCTACATCACGACCGTCAGGGGCGTCGGCTTCCGGTTCGAACGAGATTGACACGACCTTGGGTTCGACACGCTCTTCGGTCGACCTCGCCTGGGTCGAACGAACGTGAGGTGACATGCGCAGGCGGATGGTTTTCTCCACCCTGGTGGTGACCGTCATCGCCGTCATGCTGCTCGGGTTGCCCCTGGGTGCGCTCACCTACAAGCTGGTGTACGACGAGAGCACCCGCCAGCTCGAAGGCGAGGCGGAGCTGGTCGGCTTCGAAACCGACTCCATGCTCGAACGTGACGGCGAGGTGGACCTCGCCGAGTTCGACAGGGAACACCCGGACCGCTTCATCCGGATCACGAAGGACTCCGGGGGCGCCGTGCTGACCGCGGGCAACCCCGAACTGGACCCGCGTTCCGTCGACTCTCCCGGCCTGATCAGGGCCGCCGCGACCACCGAGGTCGGCACCACCGTCGAGGTGTGGTCGAGCTCGGAGGCGCTCCAGGAGAGCGTGGTCCGGGCCTGGCTCGGGATCGCCTCGCTGTCGCTGCTGGCCATCGGGGTCGCGGTCGGTCTGTCCATGTTCCAGGCGCGCAGGCTCACCCTGCCCCTGGTCGACCTGGCGGCCACCGCCGAACGGCTCGGCTCGGGGGTGACCACCCCGTGGGGCCATCGCTACGGCATCCCGGAGGCGGACCGCGTCGCCGAGGTGCTGGACCGCAGCGCCGAGCGCATCGCCGGACTCATCGCCACCGAACGGCACTTCGCGACCGACGCCTCGCACCAGCTGCGCACCCCGCTGACGGCGCTCACCATGCGGTTGGAGGAGATCATCGCCGAGGCGAGCAGCCCGGAGGTGGTGCGCGAGGAGGGCGAGGCCGCCCTCGCCCAGGCCGAACGGCTCACGGAGACCGTCGAGAGCCTGCTCGGTCGGGCCCGCAAGAGCCAGAACCCGGAGGTCGAGCCGGTGGGGCTCGACCCGGTCCTCAACCACCTTCAGGCGGAGTGGTCGCCCGTCTTCCAGCAGGAGAAACGCAGGCTCCTGGTGACCGGCGACCCGGGACTGACGGCCATGACCGTGCCCGCCGACCTCGCGCAGATCCTGGCGACCCTGGTGGAGAACGCCTACAAGCACGGCGCGGGCACGGTGACCATTCGACGCCTCGACACCGGCCAGTCGGTCCGGATCGAGGTCAGCGACGAGGGCGAGGGCGTGCCCGAGCACCTGTCCGGGCGCATCTTCGAGCGTGAGGTCAGCGGGGGCGGCGGCACCGGCCTGGGGTTGGCCCTGGCCCGCCACATCGCCGAATCCGAGGGGGCCCGGATCGAACTCGTGCAGACCAAGCCGACCACCTTCGCGTTGTTCCTGCCCGCCGGGGCCGGGGGGCTGTCGAAGATGACCGGCCCCGTCTGACCTCGGACCCGGGCACGGACCACGGGATGGAACCCGCCTCGACCGCCCCGTTCGGGGGACGTCGAGGCACGGCGCACGCGGCTCGCCGCGACGCATCCGTCCGGGCCCCGCCCCGGAGGACACGGCACACCGCGCGCGGAGCACCGGGCGGCGCCGACCACCGGCCCCGTGATCAGCCTCCGGCGACGACGGCACCGGTGGCGACGGGTGCGGGCACACTCCCCCGGACCACCAGGTCGCTCCACAGGGAACGCACCCGCTCCAGGCCGTAGATCGTGGTGATCTCGGCGCGGGCCCGCTCACTCTCGGCGGCGAACCTCCCCTGGGAGACGATGGCGTGGACGGCCTCGGCCATCGCGACCGGGTCGTCGTGGATCCACCGGGCGTCGTAGATGGTCTCCGCGCCCGGCCAGGGCAGCAACGCGGGTACGCCACCGGAGGCCGCGCACTCGGCGGGCGCCAGGTGGAACGACTCGTCGTCACTGGTGGAGAGCACGAACCCGACCCGGCGCAGCCAGGTGGCCACGTCGGGCCCGAACCCGTCGAAGATCACCCCGGTGGCGAGCCGTTCGTCCCGCTGGATGCGGCGGTACACCTTCTCGAAGTAGGCGCGCTCCTCCGGGCGGTTCCAGATCCACCAGTAGTCCCAGGGCTGCTTCGTCTTGACCGACAGCGTGTAGCGGGGATCCATGCGTCGCAGCTCGGCCAGCACGTCCAGCCCGCGGTCCAGCCGCTTGCGGGAGGGCGCGATGCCGATCATGCCGAGCGAGTACTCGGCCCCGGCCAGCTTGGGCCGGTCCAGCTGGCGATCGTCCACCCAGTTGGGCAGGACCACCACCTTGTCGGCAGGCCATCCCGTGATCTCGCGGGTCAGGTCGGCGTAGTGGGGGCTGACGCACACCACCGCGTCGACCTTGGACACGTCGAGCCGGCGCGGCCACTCCGCGTACAGCTCGAAGCGGTGCAGGCGGACGATGAGGCGCTGGTCGGGCCGCTTCCACTTGGCGTAGAACAGGGCGTTGGGTCCGCACCACTCGCAGATGACCACGTCCGCCCAGGCCGCGAGTTCGCGGGAACGGTACTGGTCGTGGGTGCCCAGGCCCTCCCACTCGTCGATGCGCACGTCCAGGCCGGGCAGGGAGTCCAGGTACTCGGCCAGACGGGTGAAGAACTTGAGGTCGTGCCCGGCGATGACCACCTTCAGGGGCCGCTCGGGGTCGATGCCCTCGGGCGCCGCGGGCAGGGCCTCGGCCAGGTGACCGCGCAGACGTTCGGCGGCGCGCTCCAGGGAGTGGTCGGCCGCGGCCGCGCGGCAGCGTTCGGCAGCGAGGGCGTACACGGCGCGGTCGTGGTAGGCGCGGGCGATGACGGCCGCCACCGAGGCGGATTCCTCACCGGCGAAGAGGGGGTAGTCGGCGCCGAGCAGCGCCTCGTGCATGGGGGTGCGGTTGAGGACCACCGGGAGACCGAGCGCCCCCAGCTCCAGGACCTTGGTGGACAGCTCCAGACTGGCGTCCATGTCCGGATCGCGCCAGGACAGCCCGAAGTCGCAGTCGGCGGACTGACGCAGCGCGTCGGCGCGGGCCATACCGCCGCGCCAGTCGACGTTCGGTGTGCTCTCCAGTGCCCGGCGCATGCGCTTGGCCCAGTCGGCGGGTTCGGCGTGGATCTTGTCGCCGATCATCACCAGTTCCGAGTCCACGCCCAGGCGGGCGAGCTCCTCGGGCAGCCCCGTCATCTCCAGGGTGTTCCAGCGCGGGGCGAACTTGCCGGTGTAGGCGAGTCGCGCGCGGGCGTGGACCTGGCCGTCGGCGGCGACGCCCTGGGGCACCACCACGACGGGCGGGAAGAGCACCGCGCGCCCGCAGGCGGCGGGCACCGTCGACTCCAGGAACGCGCGCAGCTCCTCGGTCTGGCAGAGCACGAACCGGGAGGCCAGCGCGATCTCGGTGAGTTCGGCGGTGGCGGTGGCGGTGAGTTCGTCGACGCTGTGCGGGAAGTCGGTGAGGTAGGTCCACAGACGCCCGGTCAGGGACTCCTCCTGGGCGGCCAGACCGGCCAGGCGACGCCCGCGCACGACCACCAGGTCGAAGGGGCGGCGCCCGTGCAGACGCCCCATGAGCTCCACGGCCTGCTCGGGGGTGAGCCCGCGCGGGCCCAGGTCGGCGAGCATGCGGTCCTCGTAGGGACGGACCAGCCGGACACCGGCGGTCTCCTCGAGCGGCGCCGTGAGCCGGTCGGTGCGCACCGGCGCCTTCAGCAGCACGGTGACCTCGCACCCGGCGGCGGCCAGGGCCTGGGCCATCGACTGCGCCCAGATCGCCGAACCGTCGATGATGTTCAGGTCCACGTCGCCGTACAAGAGTGCGCGCGGAGGAGCTGTGCTCACGTTCTTCCCTTCGGATGCTGGTGTGGCGAGCGGTGTGCGGGTGTCACCCGAGGGCGCCGGTGGAGGCGTCGGCGTGCGCGGATCCTTCGCTGCCGCTGTCGGTCCCGATCCCGTGGTCGGGGCCCAGAGCCAGAAGCCGGGTGCCGCGCCGGTTCCACTCGCGCGGGTCCCAACCGCGCCGCAGCAGGTCGGTTCGGGCCAGCTCCGGGCCGATGCCGGTGACGTACACATACTGACCGGTCCCGGAGTCCCGGTCGAAGAAGCCACGCTCCCCCACGCCGCTCGCCGCAGCGGGCGTCTCCGCGGCGCGCGGGGTCCCCACGGCGTCGGCGCCGGAGCACTCGGCCGCGCAGACGAGGTCGACCAGACGGTGACGGCCCATCGACCCGGTCCACAGGAACGCCCAGGGGGCGGTGGCCCGGTCGGCCAGGTCGGCCCACTGGCGCGGGGTGAGCCCTCCCGGGGCGGCGTCGCCCTCCTCGGTGAGTTCCGCGGGGGTGTCCGGGGTGCCGAAGTGGACCGAACGGATGGTGATGCCCTCCGAGCGCAGGCGCTGGAGACCGGGCAGGCGTGCCGCCGTGTCGGGGACGACGACCTCGGTGGGCCGCAGTCGGGACGAGAGCAGGTCCTCGGCCAGCCGGTCCGCCGCGTCCGCTCCGGCCGGGTCGGCCAGCACGGCCACACCGCGTCCACTGAGCGGAAGGTCGGGTCCGGGGGCGCCCGCCACCAGGTCGAGCCCCTCCAGGAGCGCGGCCAGGCGGACCGGGGTCGCGTCGTCGAGGAACACCTGGCGGAGCATGGTGCGGACCTCGCGCGGGGTGGGCTCCAGGGCACGAAGTCGAGGGACGCTGACCGTGAGGTCCTCGCCGTCCGGCACCGGAACGGTCGGGTGGACGACCACCCGGGTTCCGCAGGCCCAGGCGCGGCGGTGCAGACCGGCCTCACCCGGAGCGTTCTCGGGGATCACGGCGACGTTGGCGGCGCGCAGGGCGTCCGCCAGGCCGGGCGCGTCGACGTCGACCACACCCACACCGAGTTCCAGCAGCACGTCGGGCACGGCGGCGTCGGCGCCGGTGCGGACGTAGACGGCCTCCGGGCCGAGGGCGAGCTCGGCGGCGACCGGGTTGAACAGGTGCAGCGGCACCCCGGCGTCGCCCTTGTGCACGCGGTCGAACCCGAGACGGCGCAGGGCCGGCGACGCCGGGGCGTCGTCGAGCAGGATCGTGGGGATGCCCCGGGAGGCGGCGGACTCCATGACCCAGTGCAGGGCACGGGTACGGTCCACCGCGGCGGGGTCGCCCACGTGCGCCCAGGGCGACCCGGGCGCGGCGGCCGAGGCCGACACCAGGAGCAGGTCCACGTCGACGGCGTCCATGACGATCTGCGCGTCGTGCGGACGCAGGCTCACCGAACGCAGGTAGGGGTCGATCGCCGCCTGGACGGCGGGACCCACGACCGTGGCCGCGACCAGCTGGTCGGCGGTGCCCCCGCCCAGACCACTGAGGAGGCGGGCCTCCTGCCGGTCGGCGTCGAAGGACCGGACGGGTTCCACCCGGCGGCGGTCGGCGTGGTTGGTGCTGCCGCTGCGCCGCCAGAGACGGTAGAGGTCTCGGGGTAGCCGTACCAGGGAACGCCCCGGGCGTTTGGCCGCGGCGGTGAGCGCCCGGCCGACCTGGAGCGAGGTGGACCCCTCCAGAGCGGCGAGGCGGCCCTGCGCCTCTTGGAGCTGGGCCTCGCGCTCGGCCAGGGCTTGCCGAAGCTGTTCGGTCTGGCTCTGTTCACGCCGTTTCACGGTCTGCCACCTTGTACTCGGGTCGGGTGGTCCCACGGGCGCCCGGGTGTGCGGAACCCGGGGTCGGCGGGAGTGTCGACGGGTGTGCGGTCCGACGTGTGCCGGGTCGGGTGCGAAGACCCGGGAACAGCCGGGTGGCGGGCCCTCGAGGGCGCCGGGAGGCGCGGGTGCGCGGAGAGGTCACGATCGCCCTCACCCGGACCACCGGGTGAGGACGGAGGCGATGCGTTCACCGGAACGGCCGTCCCACAGGGGCGGCGTGTCACCGAGTCGTTCGTCGACGTGCCCGTCGAGCACCTTGTCGAGGGTGGCGATGAGGTCGTCCTCGGTGACGAGCCGGTTGGTGCCGTGGGTGATGGTGACCGGTCGTTCGGTGTTGGGCCGCAGGGTCAGGCAGGGCACACCGAGGATGGTGGTCTCCTCCTGGACGCCGCCGGAGTCGGTGACCACGGCGGCGGCGCCGCGGGTGAGCGCGACGAAGTCGAGGTAGCCGAGCGGTTCGAGCAACCGCACCCGGGGGTGGTCGCCGAGACCGGCCCGGTCGAAGGCCGCCTTGCCGCGCGGGTGCACGGGCATGACGATGTCGGCGAGCTCGGCGGCCTCGTGCAGGCGCTCGGTGAGCCGGGCGACGTTGTCGGGGTCGTCGACGTTGGCCGGGCGGTGCAGGGTGGCCGCCACGTAGCGTTCGGGCAGTGCGAGGCGGGCGCGCAGCGCCTCCGCGTCGAACCGGTCGAGGTTGCCCAGGAGCGTGTCGATCATCGGGTTGCCCACGAGGTGCACCTTGGCCGTCGACACCCCTTCGGCCGCCAGGTGGCCCACGGCCTCCGGGCTGGTCGCGAAGCAGAGGTCGCTGAGCTGGTCGGTGACCCGCCGGTTGATCTCCTCGGGCATGGTGTCGTCGAAGGAGCGCAGACCCGCCTCGACGTGCGCGACCGGGATGCCGAGCTTGGCGGCGACCAGGGCCGCGGCGACGGTGGAGTTGACGTCGCCGTAGACGACCACCATGCCGGGCTGGTTCTCGACGAACTCGCGTTCCAGTCCCACCATGAGGTCGGCGGTCTGGGAGGCGTGCGATCCCGAACCGACGCCGAGGTCGACGTCGGGGGTCGGCAGGCCGAGGTCGCGGAAGAAGACCGCGGACATCCGGTCGTCGTAGTGCTGCCCGGTGTGCACGACCCGCTGGTGGGCGCCACGGGCGCGCAGGGCCGCGACCACCGGGGCGGCCTTGACGAAGTTGGGACGGGCGCCGACCACGTGCGCGATCGCGGTGTCCTGACTCCCTGGGGGGGCGCTCGTTGCCACTGCTGTTTCCTTCGGTGTTCGCGTTGATGGGGCGGGGGTTGGTCCCCCGGACATGGGACGTGTGGGCGTCGTGTGCTCGGGCCGGCGGACTTCCTTGTCCGACCCGTCCCGCCCGCGACGCCGTGGTGTCACCACTTGGTCACGTCCACGTGGTTGTGTGACTGACCGTGCAAGACATACGGACTCCCGAACCCCGATCGCCACGTCCACGTACTCTGTGGCCGCGGGCGGTGACCTTCACCGCGACCCTCGCCTGGCAACACCTGCGGGCCGAACCCGCCCGGCTGCCGTTGTTGGCCGCCCGGCTGATGCCCGGACCGCTGCGCGGTTCGGCGCGTGCCGTGGCCGCCCGCTCGGGTGCCCTGCCGCGCGCCTACGCCCTGTGGGACCAGGGGCGGCGCGAGGAGGCACGCGAGGTGCTGCTGGCCACGGCCCGACGCTCCTCCCCTCGCGGGGTGGCGCGCCTGGTCTCGGCGGCTCTGGCCGCCGGAGACGCGGACACCGCTCGTGATCTGGTCGAACGGATACCGCCGGGATCGCATCGGACCGCCGCCGAGTACCGGACCGCCCTGGCCACCGGACGTGCCGTTCCCGCGTCGTTGTCCGTTTCGCCTGACCGTCACGGGATCACGTTAACCCGCGGTGCGCCAACGCGGCCCGACGACACGGTGAACGCTCGGCGACCGGCCTCGGCGGGCTCGGCCCCGCGCGTCCTGCATCTGGTCACCAACGCGCTTCCGCACACCAACGCCGGTTACACCCAGCGCACCCATCGCATCGCCGTGGCCCAGCGCGAGGCCGGGATGGACGTGCACGTGGTGTCCCGCGCCGGCTACCCGCTCACCAAGGGCGTACCGGACCCCCGCACGCTGGTCGAGGTGGACGGGGTCTCCTACCACCGGCTCCTGCCGTGGACGGCCCCGGCCGACCACGCGGAGGAGCTTCGGGTGGGGTTGCGGCTGGCGTCCGACCTGGTGGAGGCGGTGCGCCCGGACGTGCTCCACGCGGCGAGCAACCACCACAACGCCCGGCTGGCACTGGAACTGGGACGCCGGTTCGACCTACCCGTGGTCTACGAGGTCCGGGGGTTCCTGGAGGAGTCCTGGCTGTCACGGGACCCGTCCCGCAGCGTGGACGACGCCTTCTACCAGGCCGAACGCGCCGCCGAGACCGAGTGCATGCTCGCCGCCGATCTGGTGGTGACGCTCGGGGAGGCGATGCGCGCCGACATCGAGGCCCGCGGCGTGCCCCGGGAACGCCTGCTGGTCGTGCCCAACGCCGTCGACACGTCCTTCCTGGAGCCGCTGCCCTCGGGCGTGGAGGTCCGCGAGGGGCTGGGCATCGACCCGGAGGACTTCGTGGTGGGCACCACCACCAGCTGTTTCGGCTACGAGGGGCTGGAGGTGCTGCTGGACGCGGTGACGCTGCTGCGTGGGCGGGGCGAACCGGTCCACGCGTTGATCGTCGGTGACGGTCCGGAACTGCCGGCGCTCCGTGCCCGGGCGGAACGTTCGGGGGCGGCCGGGTCCATGCACTTCACCGGCCGGGTCCCGGCCGACCGGGTGCGCCACCACCACGGCGCGCTCGACGTGTTCGCGGTACCGAGAAGGGACGAACGGGTCTGCCGTCTGGTGACGCCGCTGAAACCCGTGGAGGCCATGGCGGGTGGGCTCCCCGTCGTTGCGAGTGATCTACCCGCTCTTAGAGAGATCGTGGAACCCGGGGTGACCGGAGAGTTAATTCCGTCGGGCGATTCGGCACGTCTAGCTGATGTGATCATAAATCTCGCCTACAGTCGGCGAAAGCGGACCTCCTACGGCCGAGCAGGTCAGGAGCGTGTCGGAACAGACCGCACGTGGGCCGAGGCCGCATACCGCTACGACCATGCGTATCGGGTTCTCATGAGGAAAATGTCCGGACCAGGCCAGAATCCTTAAGCGTGGACAACGGGTGCCTACACTCGGACGTCCAGCTCAGAATGGCAGTCCTCGATATTTGCGCCCGTTCACGAAATGAATGCGAGTGTGACCAACAAGTGGATGCCGCAGCTTCCAACCCGGCCAATGTTCCCGAGCAGAGCACCGGCTCGGCGGACCTCGTCGTCCTCGGACTCGGTTATGTCGGTCTGCCCCTGGCGGCCGAAGCCGCGTCCTCCGGCCTGAAGGTCACCGGCCTCGACGTCAGCACCCGAGTCGTGGACGGTCTCAACCGGGGTGACTCGCACATCGACGACCTGTCGAAGGACGACGTCAACGCGATGCTGGACCGAGGGTTCAGCGCGACGACCGACCCGGCGTGCCTGGCGACCGCGCGCACGATCGTCATCTGCGTCCCCACACCGCTGTCCGCCGAGGGCGGGCCGGACCTGGGCGCGGTCACCTCGGCCTCCAAGGCCATCGCCGCGCACCTGTCGCCGGGAACCCTCGTGGTCCTGGAGTCCACCACCTACCCGGGCACGACCGACGAGGTCGTGCGTCCGCTCCTGGAGGAGTCCGGCCTGGTGGCCGGGGCCGACTTCCACCTGGCCTTCTCCCCCGAGCGCATCGACCCGGGCAACCCCACGTTCGGTGTGGCCAACACGCCCAAGGTCGTGGGCGGACTCACCGAGGAATGCGGCGAGGCGGCCGCGGAGTTCTACGGCGCCTTCGTCGAGCGGGTCGTCCGCGCCCGCGGCACCCGTGAGGCCGAAATGGCCAAGCTGCTGGAGAACACCTACCGGCACGTGAACATCGCCCTGGTGAACGAAATGGCGATCTTCTGTCAGGAGCTCGGGGTGGACCTGTGGGACTCCATCGCCGCGGCGGCCACGAAGCCGTTCGGTTTCCAGGCCTTCTACCCGGGTCCGGGCGTGGGCGGGCACTGCATTCCCATCGACCCGAACTACCTCTCCTACAAGGTCAAGACCCTCGGCTACCCGTTCCGGTTCGTCGAGCTGGCCCAGGAGATCAACAGCCGCATGCCGTCCTACGTCATGCAGCGGGCCCAGGAGCTGCTCAATGACTCCGGGCTGGCGCTGTCGCGTTCCAAGGTGCTGCTGCTGGGTGTGACCTACAAGGCCGACATCGCCGACCAGCGCGAGTCGCCGGCCCGCCCTGTGGCCCGCAAGCTCGCGGCCAAGGGCGCTACGCTCACCTACCACGACCCGTACGTGGAGTCCTGGCAGGTGGACGGGGTGGACGTCCCGCGCTCCACCGACCTGGAGCAGGCCATGGCCGACGCGGACCTGACCATCCTGCTCACCGACCACAGCGAGTACCGTCCCAAGCTGCTGGACGAGTACGCGCGTCTGCTGCTGGACACCCGCGGCGTGCTGCGTCGCACCGAGCCCGACGAGGCCGTGGCCGCCACCCCCGAGGTGCCGAGCCAGACCCGCCGGAGAGTCCACAGGGAGGGCCTCCAGGTCCTGTGAGCGGAGTGACCGCGTAAGGCACGTCGTCCGAACCCCCGGGGCGTTCGGACGGCGTGCCTGTGTGCGTTCACCCTCGCCCACCCGAAGGTTCACCGGAACCACGCCGTGTGTCCATCCGACTGTCCTCGGTGTGTTTCTCCTGGTGAATACCGTGTCGTGCAGCTGATCCCGTCCTGTCAGGTCGGATCATCGCTGTAGTCGGAGCCAACCGGTGACACTCGTAGGTGATCTTCATGCACGCGCTCGTGGCAACGATTGTGCACCACCCGGAGGACGCCCGGATTCTGCATCGCCAGATTCGGGCCCTTCTGGATGCCGGGCACACCGTCACCTACGTCGCTCCTTTCCGGGAGTGCGGGGTGACCCCTTGGGACGGAGTCCGGTCCGTCGACGTACCCCGCGCCCAGGGACGTGACCGCCTGTCCTCGCTCCGCGTGGCCAAGGCCGTCCTGTCCAGGCTGGCGCCGGAGGCGGACCTCCTGCTCTTCCACGACCCCGAACTCCTGCTCGCGCTTCCCGCCAAGCGGCCGGTGACGGTGTGGGACGTCCACGAGGACACCCCGGCGGCACTGCTCACCAAGCCGTGGGTGCCGGGGCCGCTGCGCCGCCCCCTCGGGCGGGTGGTGCGCGGTTTCGAACGCGGTGCCGAACGGCGGCTGCGTCTGATGCTGGCGGAGGAGGGCTACCGCTCCCGCTTCCGCGGCGACCACCCGGTGGTCCCCAACACCACGGACGTCCCGGACCTCCCGCTGCGGCCGCCCGGCGACGACCGCGTGGTCTACCTGGGGCACGTCTCCATGGCCCGGGGCGCGCGCGAGATGGTGCGGATGGGCCGACGGCTGCGCGACCACGGGGTGCGTCTGGAGGTGATCGGCAACGCCGACGCCGAGGTCCGCCCACTGCTGCGCGAGGCGCACCAGGAGGACGCCCTGCACTGGTACGGCTTCGTCCCCAACGACCGCGCCCTGCGCATGGCGGCCGGGGCCATGGCCGGGATCAGCCTGCTGCACGACACCGACAACTACCGCCACTCGCTGCCGACCAAGGTCGTGGAGTACATGGCGCACGGACTGCCGGTGGTGAGCACCCCGAACCCGATGGCCGAGGCCCTGGTCACGAGGCGCCCCGAGGGTCGTTCGGGGCTGGTGGTGCCGTTCAACGACGTGGAGGCGGCCACCCAGGCCGTGTTGGAACTGCGGGTGAACGAGGACCTGCGCCGCGGGCTGGCGCGGACCGGCCACAGCATCGCCCGGACCTCGTTCCACTGGCCGGTCCAGGCCCGGTTGTTCGTGAAGCAGTTGGAGGAGTGGGTGGCCGAGGCCGGTGGGCCGGTACCGCCCCGGCCCAGCCCGGAGTCGCCCCGCGCGCCGTTGCCGGGCCCTCCCCAGACGCCCAGGCACCCTTTCGTGCCCGGTCGGGTGCCCTCTCAGAGGAAGCGTCCACGCGGCGCCTTCAGTGAATGACCTCACTCATCATTGGCTCCAGAAATATCTTCCGTGGAAGCCATGTTGTGCCTCATGTCCGCCACCTGCGGACACTCCCATCCACGAGGCACGCCCGAGGTTCTTCGATGACTGACACGCTGGTGGTCGACAAGGCCACACAGGACCTGTTGTTCCGCAGCGCCCGCACCGCCAACACGTTCGCCGACGAGCCGGTGACCGAGGAGCAGCTGCGCGCGATCCACGAGCTGGTCAAGTTCGGCCCCACGGCGATGAACAACCAGCCGCTGCGCGTCACCGTGGTGCGTTCCCCCGAGGCGCGCGAGCGCCTGGTGCGGCACATGGGCGGCAACAACGCCGGCAAGACCTCCACCGCCCCGCTGGCCCTGATCCTGTCCGCCGACAGCGACTTCCACGAGCACTTCCCGACGACCTTCCCGGTCGCCCCGAACGCCCGTGAGGACTTCGCCGGGATGCCGGTCGAGGCGCGCGAGTCCATCGCCCTGCCGAACGCGTTCCTCCAGGTCGCCTACCTGATCGTGGGCGTGCGCGCCGCCGGCCTGGCCGCCGGACCGATGACCGGTTTCGACGCCGACGGCGTCCGCGAGGAGTTCTTCGGCGCCGACTCCACCCTGCGACCGCTCGTGGTGATGAACATCGGCAGGCCCGGTCCGGACGCCTGGTTCGACCGGCTGCCGCGTCTGGACTACGAGCAGACCGTCACCGAGATCTGATCCCGGAGCACGGGGGCGGGCGCCGCGCGGCGCCCGCCCCCGTCGCGTGTCGCCCGGACCGAGGGACGCCCCGTCCCGGCCGCGGGGCACCGGACTCACTCGGGGGCGAGCACCAGCATGCACACGTCGTCGTCACTGGCATGGTCGCGCAGAGCCCGTGTGAGCAGGTCGTCCGCGGCCTGTTCGGGCTCGGCTCCGGTCGCGGAGACCGTGGCGAAGCTCTCGCCCAGGCGGGCGATGCCGTCGTCGATCGACTCGCCTCGGCGTTCGACCAGACCGTCGGTGTAGAGCAGAAGCGCCCCGCCCGGAGGCACCTCCACCGCGTGTTCGGTGTAGGTGAGGTCGACCGGCAGACCCAGCATGCCGCCCGAGGGGATGGCGACGGGGTCCACCCCGCCGGTCGCGCCACGGCGCAGGGGCGAGGGGTGCCCGGCCATCGCCATGGTCACCTCCGGTTCACCCGGGCGGAAGCGGACGATGACGGCGGTGGCGAACAGGTCCGGCTCCAGGCGGTCCAACAACCGGTGCAACAGTCCGAGCAGGGCCGCCGGGCTGCGCTCGTCCACGGCGTAGGCGCGCAGCGCGGTGCGCAACTGGCCCATGGTGGCCGCCGCGTGGATACCGTGACCGGTGACGTCCCCGACGACCCCCAGGTACTCCCCGTCGTCGAGCGGAAAGACGTCGTACCAGTCGCCGCCCACGTTCATGCCGCTCTCGGCGGGCAGGTAGCGCGCGGTCACCTCGACGCCCGCGACCTCGGGGAGCCGGGTGAGCATCGCCCGTTGCAGCGCGGCGGCGGTGTCGCGTTCGTGCTCGAAGCGCTGGGCGTTGTCCAACGCGGTGGCGGCACGGCGGGCGAGCTCGCCCAGCATGAGGTCGTCGTCCTCCAGGTCGACCATGCGGTGCAGCACCATCACGCCGAGGGTCCGGGAGGCGAGCAGCAGGGGGAAGGCGGTGCGGCGCACCCCGTCGTACAGCGCGCCGTGCACCGGTCTGCGTTCGGCGGCGGCCCGGACCACGGCCTCCGGTGGCTCCCGGTCCCCCGAGTCACTGTGGAGGACCAACGCGTCGTCCTCGTCGAACATCCACAGTTCCACGGCCAGCGCGTACGTGGGGATGAGCAGTTTCTCCAGGCGCCCGGGGATCTCCGAGCGTTGCAGCGTGGCCATGAGCCGGGCGCTGGCGGTGGAGAGGAAGGTCAACCGGCTGCGGGCCGTCTCCGCCTCGTCACGTGCGACCCGTTCGGCCCGGAGCAGCCTCTGTTGTTCCTCACCGGCCTGGGCGAGTTCCGCGTGCAGGGCCAGCACGCCCCGGTTGGTCTCCTCCAGCTCGCGCTGGTGCAGGGCGAGATCCTCGGCCCGGCTGCGAGCGGTCCGGTGCGTGCGCAGGTGGTCCCGGTCGGTGCGCAGCAACTGGTCGGCCAGGAGTTCGACGCCGGCCGGCTCCTCGCCGGCGGTGGGCAGGGGGCCGGCCAGACCCAGGGTGTCGGACCACAGCTCGTGTCCGTCATCGACGACGCTGACCCGCAGAAGACGCCGGTCGTCCGACGCCTCCAGACGGACCTCGCCGGCCTGTCCGGAGTCCACGTGCTGCAGGGCGCGCTCGGCGGCCGCGGCCAGGAACTCGGTCCCCTCCTCCGGCACGTGACCGCTCGTGCCCAGGACGTGCCCCATCCGGGCACGGACCAGCGCCACGTCCACCGGCGATGTGACACGTCCGCTCAGCAGGCGGTGACTCATTCCCTCTCCTTGTGGGGGCGCTCGGTGTGCACGACGACCGCGACGGCGGTGTCGTCCCGCAACGGACGGGCGGCGCTGCCCGCGTCACGGAAGACACGCGCCGCGACGAGGGCGGCGTCCTTCTCTGCCAGGTGCTCGATACCGTCCGGCGACCAGCGACTCGGGAGACCGTCGGTGTACAGCACCAGCATGCTGCCGGGGCGCCATTCCCGGACCGCGGGGGTCGGGGTGCGCAGCCCGAAGGCACCGACGATGCCCGGCCGGGACAGGAGGGACTCCCAGCGGTGACCGTCGTACAGGCGCGCACCGACGTTGCCGATGCCGCAGAAGGTGAGCCGGTGCGCGGACTCGTCGACGTCGACGAGCGCGACCGCGGCCCCGCGTGTGGGGCGCAGTTCGGTGTGCAGCAGGCGGATCAGGGTCTCGGGGGCCTCGCCGGCCTGACGACGCACCACGTCCGCCGCGGTCTCGGCTGCCACCGCGGCCGGGGCTCCATGGCCCAGACCGTCGGCCAATATGACGGTGCGATGCCCGGATCCACTGCGAAAGGCCAGCCCGTCACCGGACTCGGGGCGTTCGCCCAGGGCCAGGTGCAGACCGCCCGTGGTGGCGGGTGCGGTGAACAGGTGGCGGTGTTCGGTCGCGGCGATCCTGGCCAGGGCCAGCGTCCCGCGACCACGGACGCTGTCCACCTCGAAGTGGTCGCTGGCCCGGGCGCAGGCGCCCAGACCACTACCGAGCGAACCGCCGGTGGAGTAGCCGTCGGCCATCGCCCTGCGCACGTCCGGGATGCCCGGACCGTGGTCCAGGAGCAGGATCTGCAAGGCGCTGGCGTTGCCCCAGCCGTCACGACACACCTCGGCGACGAACCTGCCGCCCCCGCCGTACTTGACGGCGTTGGTGGCCAGTTCGGTCGCCACGAGGGCGGCGTCCCCGGCCCTCGCCCGGTCCAGGCCGGCCGCGTCGGCGGCCTTCTCGGTGACCTCCCGAGCCCGGCGGACCAGGGTGGGGTCGCCGAGCGTCACCTCCCAGACCCTGGTCATCGGCGGCCGAAGGGCGCGAGGGGGGACCACAGCGTGATGCTGACGGTGGTACCGCGCCCCGGAGCGGTGTCCACGGAGAAATCGTTCACCAGGCGTTTGGAGCCGCTGAGCCCCATACCGAGGCCGCCGGCGGTGGAGTACCCGTCGCGCAGGGCCAGTTCGACGTCGGGGATCCCCGGCCCCTCGTCGACGAAGCGCAGGGTCAGGCCCTCACGGCCGTCACCGTCGGAGGTCGGTTCCAGGGAGACGCTGCCCCCTCCCCCGTGCACCAGGGTGTTACGGGCGAGTTCGCTGGCGGCCGTGACGAGCTTCGTCTGCTGGACCAGCCCGAACCCGAGCCGCTGGGCCATGGCGCGCACCTGCTGACGCACCGCCATGAGGTCGGTGTCGTTGCGGACGGGGAGCGTGGTCTCGGTGCGCTCGTCCGTGCTCATGTGGGGGTCCGATCGGTACCCCGTGCGGCGCGCCGTTCGGGATCCTCCCGGATCTCGACACCGAAGCGCGAGGCGGCCTCGGCGACCGTTCTGGACGTCTCCAACCCCGGCAGTGTGAGGCCGAGTTCGACCAGCGTGATGGCCACGCTCGGCCGCATGCCCACCAGCACCGCCTGCGCGGCCAGGAGGCGTGCGCTGGCGGCCACCTCGGCCAGGACCCGGGCGAGGAAGGAGTCCACCATGTCCAGACCGCTGATGTCGATGATGACCCCGCGGGCCCCGGTCGTGGACACGGCGGTGGTCACGTCCGTCGCCAGGTCGACGGCCGCGTTGTCGGCGAGTTCGCCCTGAATACTGACGAGCAGGATTCCGCCCAGGTCCAGGACGGGCACGGGGGATGCTCCAGACTGCACGTTTTCGGTCCGATCACGTCGGTCACTGACGGGGTAGAAGCCCCTTGGGCACTTCGCTCTGCCGTTCCAACGCGAGTTCCAGCGCGTCGGCGAGCGTGGCCCGGGTGGTGACCGGGCCGAGGTCGAGTCCGAGTTGGACGATGGTCTGGGCGATCGCCGGGCGGATCCCGGAGATCACACAGTCGGCGCCCATGAGTCGGGCGGAGGCCACGGTCTTCATCAGGTGCTGCGCGACCAGGGAGTCCACCGTGGGCACCCCGGTGATGTCGAGGATCACCAGCGTGGCGTTGTGCTCGACGATGGCCTCCAGGAGATTCTCCATCACCACCTGGCTGCGTGCGCTGTCGAGCATGCCGATGAGCGGTACGGCCACCAGACGGTCCCAGAGCTTGATGACCGGGGTGGCCATCTCCATGAGCTGCTGACGCTGGCGATCGACGATCTCACGGTTCTCCTGGAGCGTGGTCTCGATGATCACGACCCTGAGGGTGCCCAGGAGTTCGGACCACAGGAGAGCGGCCCGCAGTCGCTCCTGCGGGCCGAAGTCACCGGGGTCCGACTCCAGGAGATCGAGGGGAGCGGCACGCAGCGCGCCGACCTCACGATCGATCTGGCCGATGGACAACCCGGAGTGCGACCGGGAGGCGCTCATGGCCGCCAATTGTCGCCGGATCGTGCTGAAACCGGGGGCCTCGATGTCGTCCGGGCGCCCGCTCTCGACCACTTCCGCGAGCGATTCCAGCACGGCGTGGCAGGCCTCGACCGCCTCGTCACGCGTGACGGTGAACACCGCCTGGAACAACGGCAGGTCCGCCCACCGCTGGGCGACCTGCTCCTTCCTCTCCCGTAGGAGCCCGGCGACGATCGGCGCGGGGCTCCCGGCCGGGGGGACATCGGTCATGTGTTGTCCATCCTCACTCGCTTGCGACCCGACAACTGTCTACCAGACCCGCCGACCCGGCGACGGTTCCCGACGAGGGGAGGTCAGCCCTTCCCCCTCCAGTCGAGACACACCACGAGGGCGTCGTCCAGACTCTCGATCCCCTGTCGGTACTCGTTCAGGTTACGCAGGACCTCCTGGGGCACCGAGGCCGCCGGCAGGAGGCGGGTGGACAGGATCGAGCGCATCAGCGCCCGGGTGCCGAAACTTTCCGGTCCCGGCCCCTGGGCGTCGAAGACTCCGTCGCTGATGAAGACCAACCGGTCGCCGGGCCTGACCTCGAAGTGCTGCGCGGTGTAGATGGTGTCCTCGGCCATGCCGAGCGGCATCTGCGCGTCGAAGGGGAACCTGCTCACCGTGTCGTCCCGCAGCACGAAGAGACGGGGTGATCCGGCGTCGACCACCTCGACCGTGCCGTCGGTGGTGTCGAAGGAGAGGGCCAGGACGTCCAGGTAGCGCTCACCGCCGTGCTGGGCGTACACGGCCTTGTCCGCCAAGGCGACCTGGTCGGCCAGCGGCACCCCCGCGCGTCGTGCGTTACGGAGGGCGTTGACAGCGAGGCTGGTGAGCAGGGAGGCGTCGATGCCCTCGCCCATGCCGTTGCTCACACTGAGCTGGAGGTGGTCGGCCGCCGCCGACCAGTCGAAGTTGTCGCCTCGGATGGCGTAGGCGGGTTCCAGCTGGGCGCCGATGCTGTACTCCGGACACTCGTAGGCCCGGCCCGCCAGGAGGTCCCACTGCATCTCCGCCGCCAGGGTGAGGCGGTCACGACGACGTACCGCACGGTAGTAGTCGGTGTCCCGCTCGGCCACGAGGATCTCCCTGCCCAGGGTCTGGGCGATCCACTCCAGGTCACCGAGGGTGCGCTCGTCCACCTCCTGGCCGGGCAACTCGACCGTGAGCACGCCCAGACGGTCACCGCGCACGCTCACCGGCAGCCGGACGACCATCAGCCCAGGGCCGACCTTCCGGTCGACCAAGCGCTCCTGGGCACCGAACACACGACCGGACTCGCTGTTGAACAGCGAGTACTGACGGTGCTCCTCATGAGGTTCGCTGACATGACACAGGGCGGTCATGCCGTAGTCCGCCAGGAGCAGGTCCACGCGCACCGCGTCGTAGTGGGCTCCGAGTGAGCCGCGGAGGGCCGTCAACAGCCCGTCCGGCCTCGCCTTCCGCAGCGCCCGAGCGACCGCCTCGTAACCGTTCAAATTCGTCAACCTGCGTCTTCCGTACGGGGTTATGGCGCACCCACCGGGTATAAGCGACGGGTACGGTCGGCGGGCACGGAACCGGGCGTTCCGTTATGGTCTTGGAGATACCCGGCCGCCGACCTTGGCACGGGTTCGACTCACAACCGTGATGTGGTGAGACTGGAAAGTGAGTGCTGAATCGCAGGAACAGGCACAGGACGCCGCGCGGGCGGCTTCTGCGGTGACCGAACTGATCGAGGTGCTGTGGGGTCGGGGACGCGAGGTCGCGACCTCGCCGGTCTCGCCTTCCCAACTGAAGGTCCTGTTCATCCTCGAGGAGGAGGACGGTGTCAACCTGCGCACCGTCACCGATCGACTCGGGTCCACTCCTCCATCCGTCAGCAGGTTGTGCGACCGCCTGCAGGCGGTCGGTTTCGTTCATCGGACCCCCAGCCCCAGCAGCCGTCGCGAGCTGAGGATCTGGTTGACCGAGAGTGGGCGGTCCTATCTCCGTGACCTCCGCGCCCGGCGGGAGGCGGAGCTCCATTCGGTGATCGCGCGCATGCCCCCGAGGAAGCGAGCGATGTTGCTGGAAGGGCTCACCGCCTTCCAGGAGGCGGCGGGCCGTATGGACAGCGGCACCGAGCAGGTGGACCGGCCGGGTTTCCGTACGGCGTGAGCCTCTGGGAGCCCGTCCCACCCGAAACAATGCCCACAACATTAACTATTGTCAAGAAGCAACAGTTTCTGTGGCAGACCTGGAACCGACCGGCACCCGGTCCGAAAAGTCCCCACCGGCGTGACGCTCCCCCACCCGGCACACGCGAGGGGCGCGCGCCCGATGGCGCGCGCCCCTCGTCGACGCGGATGGACCGGCTCAGATGATCGGCGGCCGGCCCGCACGTGTCATTCGCCACGCTGTCCTCCAGCTGATCGGCGTCCGCCGGCCGGCGTCCTCACGCCAGCCCTCGCGGAACCCCTCGAACCAGGACTTCAGAGCGCTCTTGTCCCGCTCGCGCAGCACCGTCAGACCCACCCAGGTGCCCAGGTAGGTGACGGCCAGGGGCCACGGAAGATTGCGCCGGGCCAACCACACCCGGTTGCGGGCGTTGAGCCGGTAGAAGTTCTCGTGCCGGGTCGGCGCGACCGCCGGATGGTACATCACGGCGTCGGCGTCGTACTCGATGCTGTAGCCGGCGTCCATGATCCGCCAGGCCAGGTCGGTCTCCTCGTGGGCGTAGAAGAAGTCGCCCGGAAGACCACCGCCCTCGTCGAAGGCGGTACGTCGGATGGCGCACGCCCCGCCCAGGAACGTGGTGACGACACTGGACTCACGGGAGTCGCCCACCCGCAGCCGGGGCACGTGCCGGCGCTGGTCGGGGCCGCCGTCCGGGTCGGCGATACGGAACGACAGCGCGCCCAGGGTCGGTTCGGCGGCGAACCGGTCGCGCACGTGTCGGGCCAGATCCATGGACCGGTACCAACCGTCGTCGTCCAGGAACAGGACCACGTCGCCCTGGGTGGCCTTGACTCCGTGGTTGCGCCCCTCCGGGATGCCCACGTTCTCCGGCAGGTTCACCGTGACGACGCCCTCGGGCAGCTCGGGGAGTTCGGCCCCGTTGCTCACCACGACGACCTCGACGTCGGCGCCTTCCTGCTCGAACACACTGGTGATGGCGCGACGCAGCTCGGCCGGTCGGGTGCCCATCGTCAGCAGGACGCAGGAGAGGGTGGGTTTTCCGGGCACCTGGGAACCGCTCCGTTCCTGTACTCCGGGTTTGCGGACCCTGGACACACCTGAGTCGACGGGGTCGGCGGGACCACCGGGGTCCTGTGCGGGTGGGAACACGGGTGTGGCCATGGTTGCGGACCGTTCAGTGGACGACGTGCGGCTGACAGGTGGACACCTGTCAACGTTCGCAGAAACAGACTAACGAATGAATAAAAGCGAAGTGTACGGAGCCGCGGGCGGGGTATCGACCGCGGCTCCGTGATGACGTCGTCGACGCCCTACTCCAGACGCCGGGAGGCGAGCACGCTCACGAAGTGGGCGAAGCTCATCAGCACCGCCACGGCGGCGCACGCCACGAGCAGGAACCGGGTGGCCACGAGGTCGCCGAGGAAGAGGTCGGCCACGGCGGCCACCACCACGATCAGGGACAGCTCCACGGCCTGGATCAGGCGGTGGACCTTGAGGGCGGAGGCCAACCGTCGGGCCAGGCTCAGGCCGGACGACTTCGGCCGCATGGCCTCCTCGGTGATCTTCTCCGGAAGGCCGGCCTTGGCCCGAGCCACCACCACGTTGTCGGTCTCGGCCTTGATGAGCACGACACCGAGCGCGGCCGTCATCCCGAGGATGACCCAGCCGCCCGACGCGAACTCCCCCTGGGCACGGATGCCCAGACCGACGAGGAGCGCGACCTCGGAGACGTAGTGACCGATGCGGTCGAGGTAGATCCCCGCCACACTGGTCCGCCCCGTGTAGCGGGCCACCTCACCGTCGGAGCAGTCCAGCAGGAGATAGATCTGCACGAGCACGGCGGCCAGGATCGCCGACCACAGACCGCCGAAGGCGACGACGACGCCGGCGAGCACCCCGAACACCATCATCAGGTAGGTGATGGGGTTCGGCGGTACGCGCAGGCGCACGAAGAACGTGGTCAGGTACGGGGAGATGTCCCTCATGTAGAGACGCCCCGCCCAGTGCTCCTCGTTCACCCGCTCCTTGATCCCCGCGGGCTGGCCGCCCGCGCGGACCTCAGCGACCGACGGCTTCGACATAGTCCGCGACACTCCGCCCGATCTCGTCCTCGGAGAGGTTCAGGTGTTCCAGGATCGTGAACCTGCCCGGGCGGGTGCCCGGGGCGTGGGCCACGGCCCGCACGAACGCGGCCTCGTCGAGACCGACGTCGGAGGGCACGATCGGCAGCTTGTGACGGAGCAGGCAGGACCGGATCTCCTCCAGCCGTGACTGCGGCCAGTCCAGGTGCCGTACCCGCAGGTAGGAGGCGAAGAGCGCCCCCAGACCGGCGAGCTCACCGTGGTTGCTGGTGCCCGGGTAGAGCTGTGTCACCGCGTGCAGGATCTCGTGGCAGGCGCCACTGGCCGGTCGGCTGGAACCGGCGACCGACATGGCCATACCGGACAGCACCAGACCCTCGGCCAGGACCTTGAGGAACCCGTCGGACTCGATGGAGTCGGGACGGTGCAGGACCGCCTCGGCCGCCACGCGGGCGAAGGTGACCGCCATGCCGTCGACCGGCTCGTCGTTCATCTTCCCGGCGAGTTCCCAGTCCTCGATGGCGGAGATGTTGCTGACCACGTCACCGATACCGGAACGGACCAGGTGCGCGGGGGCCGCCTGGACGTAGTCGACGTCGATGACCACGGCGATCGGCATGGTCACCCCGATGGACGGCTTGCCGCCCTCGTGCTCCAGGGAGCTGACCGGGGAGGCGATGCCGTCGTGCGCCAGGTTCGTGGCCACGGCCACCATCGGGATGCCCGCCATGGTCGCGGCGAACTTGGTGACGTCGATGGTCTTGCCACCACCGATACCCGCGACGGCCTCGTAGGCGCCCGAGCGCAGCTTCTTGCCGAGGTCGGTCGCCGCGTCGACGGTGCCCTCCTCGACCTGGAAGACCTCGCACTGGGGCAGGTCGAGATCGGCGGCGATCTGCGCCCCCTGGCCCGGGCCCACCGCGACGGCGATGCGTCCCTCGGTGGCGATGCGCCGGTCGGCGAGCACGGTGCCGAGCGAGGCGATGGCCCCACGGCGCACGTCGATCGCCAGGGGGGACGGGAGCATTCGGGCTAGTAGCGGCACGCGATCTCCCTCGCCTTGGCCAGGTCGTCGTGGTTGTCGACCTCGACCCAGTCCACATCGCCGATGGGGGCGACGGCGATCTTCTCGCCGCGGCGGACCAGCTCCTGGTAACCGTCCTCGTAGTACAGCTGGGGGTCGCGCTCCCAGGTGGCCTTCAGGGCGTCGGCCAGACGGGAGGCGAGACCGCCCTCGATGAGGGTGGCGCCGATGTACTCGCCCGCGGCGGTGGCGGGGTCCATCAGCTTGGTGATGTTCTGGAGGTGACCGGCCTCGTCGAGGGTCACCTTCATCTCCTCGTCGGCGAGGTTTTTCACGTTGTCCACCGCGAGGAGGAGTTCCGGACCCCTGGCGGCGAGTAGCGTTTCCTCGACGCTCACCGGGTGCACGGTGTCGCCGTTGACCAGGAGGACGCCCTCGGAGAAGAACTCACGCGCGGTCCACAGGGAGTAGGCGTTGTTCCACTCCTCGGCCTTGTCGTTGTAGCTGAGGGTGATCTTGACGCCGTGGCGCTCCTCGAGGGCTTCCTTGCGCTCCTCGACGGCCTCGGCCCGGTAACCGACCACGACGACGACGTTCTCGAGGCCGGCCGCGGCCAGGTTGCGCAGTGAGATGTCCATGATGGTCGTCTCACCGTCGACGGGCACCAGGGCCTTGGGCAGCGTGTCGGTGTAGGGGCGAAGGCGACGCCCCGCTCCTGCGGCGAGAACCATTCCGAGCATGAGGGCGAGTTCCTCCTTAGGTCGAGGAGGCTCTCATGCCTCCCCGTTCGTTCCGGTGGCCGTTCGGCCCCCGTCTGCATCGGGGGAGATCGGGCGATCCCCCCACTGCTCATCTCCGCCGGGGGTGTCGGCGGAGCCGGTGCGCACTTCGGCGACCGGGGTGGCGCACCAGGTGCGCGTGGCCTCCCGTACCTGCAGGACCACCAGGTATCCGGCGAGTATGCCGTAGGCGGGGGTGAGGGCGGACAGCGCGCCCCCGGCCGCGATGACGAGCATCCTGCCGTCCCATCCGAGCGCCGCGTCGCGGACCCGGGACGGTCGGCGCATTCCGACCGCGGGTCGCGCGACGTCGTCGCGATGGTGACAGACGACCGCCATCAAGAGTACGAACACCAGGGGACCCGGTACACCGGACGCCAGCCCCAGAACCGCCAGGTAGCCGTACTCGGTGGCGCGCAGGACCGGCGGCACGAGCCGGTCGAACCGCCCATTATGGGGGTGGCCGGAGGCAAGACCGGACAGTAGCAGGGCAGCGACCGGTGCGAACAGGGTAATGCCTGTCAGCCGTCCCTGGTCCGCCACGAGCAGGACCGCCACGATGATGGCGCCGGCCACGGCGGTGATCAGTGGTGGTGCGACACCGGGGGCCACTCTGCCCAGAAGCCTGCCCATGTGACCGTCATCACGAAGAAATCGCAGGTCGGGCATGACCGGGTCGAGACGATCGCTTTCCCGGACATCCCCGGCGTCCGTGGGGCCGGTGCCAGGCGATTCCCACGCGCCCCACCACCGTTCGCCCGGTTCCCGTTCCTCCGGCGCGTCCTCACCCCTGGCCGCCCCGTTCACCGGTCCGCTCCGTTCGAGGTGGGGTCGACGAGTTCGCCGGTGATCGCCACGGCGCAGCCGACGATGAGGCTGACGAAGGCGATCCGGGCGTCCCACGCCACGGTCGCCACGGCGATGACCAGGAAACGGGTGGGCTGTTCGAAGGCCATGATCCGACGGGTGAGCACCGGCAGCGAACGGGGGGCGTTCCCGAACTCGTGGGTCTCCACGATCCCGGCCGCCCGCGCCGCCGCGGCCACCCGGGCGGACTCCGCGGCCCGGGCCGCCTCCGCTCCACCCGCCCCCGCCTCCTCTCTGGGGCGCGGCACCCCGGGCCCTCGGAGGCCCCCAGGGCGCACCTGGCCGGGAAGGGCGAGGGGACGCACCTCCGACCGCGCGGGGGGCGCCGCGCGCGCCACCAGGAGCGCGTCACGGAGGGCCAGAGCGATCAGGGCGCCCGCCGCCCAGCCCCAGGCGCTGGCGTATCCGGCCGCGGCCGCACCGAAGGCGAGACCGACGTAGACCGCGTACTCCCGCAGTCGGGCGGCCATGGACACGACCCACAGGGTGAGGGCGTCCCGGCGATGGGCCCGCATCCGGGACCGGACCGCGTCGCAGAACAGCACCGACCCGAGGAACACCGATCCGGCGACGGCCCCCGTCAGGTCGGCCCGACTGAACCAGACGGCCGCGACGACCGCGAGGACGCCGCCGATGCGGGTGACCCCCGAACGGGTGACGTACCTGCGTTCGAGGAGTCGCGCGGTCGCCCGCGCCACACTTGCGACGGCCATGGTCATGCCCTCCCGGTTTCAACTGAGAGTCACCGTCGCCCACGCTCTGTGCGCAATCCATCACCGACACGCTCAAGGGCCTCGATACGCCCCTTCGGCCCTCAGAGCGGCGTTTCGGACAGGCCCGGACACGAAAGAGCGCACCTCCGGAACGTTCCGTGGTGCGCTCTTCCCGCGATGCGAACGGCTAGGGTCAGGCGGCCTGGCCACCGTCCTTACCGTCGTCCTTAGGAGTCTCGGCCTCGGGCCCGGTGGCGTTCTCCTCCGCCTGGACCGTGCCTGCCGCCTCCTCCGCGCGCTTCTTCTTGGCCGCGTCCTTCTTCTTGCGCTCCTCGATCTCCACCTTGGTGTCGTCGTTGTAGGCGGCCAGGGCGGAGTCGATGTCGGTGTCCAGGGCGAGCTCGCCGCCCTTGATGTACAGACCGCGGTTGCAGAAGCGGCGCAGGTCCTTCTCGTTGTGCGAGACCAGGACCATGGTGCGCTCGTTGGCGAGCATCCGGTCGATGGCCTCGTAGCACTTGCGCTTGAAGGCCTTGTCCCCCACCGCGAGCACCTCGTCGACCAGCATGATCGGGTGCTCCAGCTGCGAGATGAGGGCGAAGCCCAGGCGCACCTTCATGCCGCTGGAGTAGTGCCGGACCGGCGTGTCGACGAACTTCGGCTTGATCTCGGCGAAGTCGACGATCTCGTCGAAGCGCTCGTCGATCTGCTGCTCGGTCATGCCGTGCAACGAGCCGACCAGGTACACGTTCTCGCGTCCGGTCAGGTTGTCGTTGAAGCCGGCCCGCAGCTCCAGCAGCGGCGCCACCTTGCCGTGCACGCTCACCTTGCCCTCGTCCGGGAGGAGCACACCGGCGATCATCTTGAGCAGCGTGGACTTACCGGTGCCGTTCTTGCCGACGATGCCGACGCAGTCGCCCTTGGCGATCTCGAAGGAGACGTCGCGCAGGGGCCAGAAGTCGTTCCCCTCGGCGTTGGGGTCGCGCTTGTTGCCGTGGATGAACATCTCACGCAGGCTGCGCTTGCGTCGGCGGTTCACCGCGAACTTCACACCGAGGTTCTTCGCCTCGATGACCGGGCCGCCGGAGACCGCGGCCTGATAGGTGGACGCCATCACAACTCCTTCAGAACTGACATCTCCAGACGGCGGAACGTCCAGTATCCGATGATCAGCATAAGAATCGAACCGACCACCGCAGAGGTCAACGCGAGGGCACTCGGCGTGAGTTCCTCGAATCCGGCGAACCATACCGTGCGGTGCATCTGGAAGATACCCATCAGCGGGTTGAGCTCGTAGATCGTCTTCGCCCACCCGGGCACGCCGTCCGCGTTGAGCACCAACGCGGCCGGGAACAGGATCGCCGATCCGTAGAACAGGAGTCGGGTCAGGATACGCGTCAGGCGTTCCACGTCACGGAGCAACACGTTGACCGAGGCGAGGAACAGGGTCACACCCAGTCCGAACACGAAGGTCAGGATGATGGCCAGCGGCAGCCAGACGAGCATGCCCTCCCAGGTGAACCGCCCGCCCATCGCGAAGACGAAGATCAGCAGGACCGGCCAGGTCAGCAGGTACTCGACGAACTTGGTGCCCACCGTGGCCATCGGGAAGATCTCCCGGGGCACCTTCATGGTGGTGATGAGTTTCGAGTGCGTGATCATCGCGCGCGGCGCCTCACTGAGGATGGCACCGAAGGTGGTCCAGGGCAGGATGCCCGCGACGAGGAAGAGGATGTAGCCACCGTAGGGCTTGGCCTCCTCGGGGATACCCCGATCCGCGTTGAGGACCATGCCGAAGACGAAGAAGTACACCAACGTCAGGGCGAGGGGTTCCAACATCGTCCAGGCGTATCCCAGCACGGACTGCTGGTACTTGACCTTCAGGTCGCGCCGGACCAGGAGGCCGACGACCTTCCGGTGCTCCCAGACGGCCAGCGTCCTTGACGCCACCGCCACCTCCAAGGTTTGAGATCGTCCGGTTCACGAAGTGCCGGACTGTCGCGTCCATGAACTCGCCTGCGCGCACCGGACCTTCGACACGGTCCCGCCCACACCCGAACCGGAACGGGGGGCTGTCCGGAAGGTCGGGGGATGTCACGGACCACGCCCGGCTCCACGTCCGAATCGATGGGAGGGAGGGACCGGTCACGCTCAACAGGCGTCCATAGGTTACCGCTGCATCGGACAGACCGTGCCAACCACGTGCCGTTCCACGCGCATCCGTCCCGGACCGTGCCGCGTCGGCTAGGGTCTGGCATCGATATCCCACCACAGGACGCGCTCTCGCCGGGGACGCCGCCGGGCCGTGAGAGCCCCGCGGCCCACCCCGCCCCTCGGGGTCCGAGCGGCCGGTGGGACCGCACCGCGGGCGTCCATCGAGGGTCGGGCGACGCAGAGGGTGAACACGGAGGAAGCATGTCCGCAGGTCCACGGGTGATCGCGGCGGTGCTGGCCGGTGGGGTCGGCGCGCGCATGGGCGCGCCCGCCCCCAAGCAGCTCCTGCCGTTGGCCGGTCGTCCCCTCATCGAACACGCCATCGCGGCGTTCGAGGCCAGTCCGGAGGTGGACGAGGTCGTCGTGTTGATGGTGGCCGAGTACGTCGGTCGGGTCGAGGACCTGGTCGCCGACGCCGGGTTCACCAAGGTGTCGAGGGTGCTGCCGGGCGGCGCGACGCGGACCGACACGTCCCGGGCGGCGCTGTCGGCGATGTCCGCCGCGGCCGACACCGACCTGGCGTTGCTGCACGACGCCGCCCGTCCCCTGGTGCGTCCTGCGACCGTCGCGGCGTGCGTCTCCGCCCTCGGCGAGGCGGGAGCGGTGGGGGTGGCGGTGCCGAGCGGGGACACCGTCGTGCGCGTGGCCGAGGGCCGCACCGGGGGTGAGGTGATCGCGGAGACCCCGGACCGGTCGACGCTGCGCCGGATGCAGACCCCGCAGGGCTTCCGGCTCGGCGTGGTGCGTCGCGCCTACGACCTGGCCATGGCCGACCCGGATCTGGTGGCCACCGACGACTGCGGGGTGGTGCTGCGGTACCTGCCCGAGGAAGAGGTGCGGATCGTGCCGGGCGAGGAGACCAACATCAAGGTGACCAACCCGGGTGACGTGGAGGTCGCCGAGACGTTGCTGCGGCGGATGCGCGCGCACGCGGCGCCGGCGGAGCGTCTGGTGCCGGGGGTGGCACCGTGAGCGGGATCTTCGAGGCCACCGAGGTGATCGGCCATCGGGGCGCGGGGCGCGGCGTGGTGGACGGCGCGCGGGAGAACACCCTGGCCTCGTTCGACCTGGCGGCCCGGACCGGCGCGGACTGGATCGAGATCGACGTGCGGCGCACACGCGACGACGCTCTGGTCCTCTACCACAACGCCGCCCTCGACGACGGACGCGCCATCGTCGACCTGCCGCTGGCGGAGTGTCGCGAGGCCGGGCTGGCGACGCTGGAGGAGGGACTCTCCGTCCTCCCGGACCACATCGGTCTGGACGTGGACGTCAAGACGGTGATGGAGGACGCGGTGGACGCACCGGCACGACGGACCGTGTCGCTGCTCCTTCCGCACCTGCGCCGCGAGGCCGAGCGCCGCCGGGTGTTCGTGTGCTCCTTCGACCCGGGGCTGCTCCTGACCGTGCGGGAGGGGGCGCCGGGGGCGCCGACGGCGTGGATGCCGTACGTGCGCAACCCGGCGGACTCCGCGATCCCCGGCGCCGTCGGTCTGGGCTGCCCGATCGTGGCGGTGGACGCCCGCGCCCTGGGGCTCGCCGACGAGGAGCCCCGCCCCGGGCGACGTTCCTTGGAGTACACGGTGGAGTCCGCGCACCGTGCCGGCCTGGAGATCCTGTCCTGGTGCCCGGACCCGGTGGACGCGGCGCGGTTCGCGGCGGCGGGGATGGACGCGGTGGTGGTGGACGACGTGCCCGGCGTGGTGACGGCGCTCAAGGGGACCCGCGCCGGCTGAGCCCGACCGCCGTACGGCTCTCACGCCTGCACGCCGATCCCCCTGTGAGGCCCCACACCGCATGGGTGTCCCGTGTGCGCACGGCTCCCCGGGTCAGGGGGGTGTGCGTTCGGGCGCCGTCGGACCGTGTTTGCCGAAAACCCAGGGAGGTGCCGTGGGTGGGATCGCGAGGAACGATCCCTCACGCCGGGGCCCGAGGGTTCCCGCCTCGCCTTGAGGCGCCCGAACAGGGGCCGGAGCGAGCACAACAGCGGAAGTCCCGAGAAAAGGAGACGCGCCTAGATCCGGTCCAGGAGTTCCGCCTTCTTGGTGCTGAACTCCTCGTCGGTGAGCAGCCCCTTGGCGTGCAGCCCACCGAGGCGTTCGATCTGCTCGAAGATCCAGGTCGTGTCGGCCGGCCGCGCGGACTCCGGAACGGCCGCCGGTTCCTCCGCGGGGGCCTCCAGGGCCTCGTATCCGCCGTCTCCGGCCTCGACGGGCACCTCCGCGCCCCCACCGTCCGCGGACGTTCCGAGGGCGACACGTCGGCCGCTCAGTGCCTCGACCGCGCCCCGGGCGGTCCGCTTCCACCACTCGGGGTCGTCGAGGGCGATAGCCGAGAGCCCAGCGCCCGCGGGCCCGAACGCCCGCCCGGCCGCGCTCTCCCGCGCCCAGATGTGGGCGGTGACGGTGGCGGCGAGCAGGAAGGCCTGGTGGATCTCGTTGCCCTCCTCCCCCGCGCGCAGCACGTTCAGGTCGTTCTTCGGCTTTGCGTCCACGGGACGCCCCCGCCCCACCACGCGGACGAAGCCCCAGCCCCAGTCGTCGACGGGCGCCCACTCCAGGCCGGTGATCTCGGCGAGGTCGAACTCACGGCGCTGTTTCTTCTTCTTGTAGCCGCTGGCGTATCCGCCGGACCACACGAGGGACAGGCGGTCCGACTCGAAGCGGGCCGTGCCCTCGGAGGTGAGCACGTGCAGAGGCGGGGAGGGGACCAGGTCGATCACACTGCGCGGGTCGGGCGCCTCCGCGCGCCCCGCGGCGAAGCGCAACTGGTCGGCCAGGTACTCGGCGACCAGTTCGCTCTTGGCGGGGCCGGTCAGGCGGAACGGCTGGTACTTGTCGTCGAGCATCGAGCCGACGGCCGCGAAGGGATCCATGCGTTCCCGCAGGCGCAGGTTGAGGACCCAGCCGTTCTTGTGGCCGACGCCGGGAAGGAAATCCACCTCCTGGACGGCCCCGACCGGCAACTCCAGGGAGCCCAGGAGCTTGAACAGCGGACTCTTGAACCAACCCTTGGTCTCGAAGCGGATGCGAACGGTCTCACTGTCGAACACCCATACGGCCTGATCCCCGCGCAATTCGTCCATGGCTCCCTTTCCGGCTCTCCTACCCTTCTTGCTAGCAGAACCGGAGCCGCGATGGGAGACCGTTTCCCTGGCCTTCGGGTCAGGAGCGGGCGCTCTGGGCGGTGCGCGAGTCGGCGCCCAGCCCGGGCGGGCTGGTGATGAAGCCGACGCCCCAGGACATGTGCATGGTGGCGAGCGCGACCGGGATGAGCGGCCAGGCCGCGGCTCCCAATCCACGGGTGAGCGGCACCGACGCGGCGGTGATCGCGGCCAGGTAGGCGGCGGGGACCAGCCACAGCGGCCAGAACAGGAAACCGCCGACGAGTCCGGCGACGATCCCGGCCACCGCCACCGGCGGGGCCAGGTAGCGCAGGTTGATGGTGCCCTTGTGCTGTCGGGCGACCACACGCCGCCACCGGCCGTAGTGGAAGTACTGCTTGGCCAGCAGGGAGACGTTGCGCCGCGGCCGGTAGGAGACGCGCATGCGCGGCTGGAACCAGACCGTGCCGCCGGTCGTGCGGATGCGGTGGTTCATCTCCCAGTCCTGCGCCCGCAGGAAGGCCTCGTCGTACCCGCCGACGCGCTCCAGGGCGGAGCGGCGGAACACACCGAGGTAGACGGTGTCGGCGGGACCGCCCTCGCCACCGGTGTGGAAGCGCGCGTTACCGACCCCGACCTTGGAGGTCATGGCGGCGGCCACGGCCCGCTCCCAGGGGGTGGTGCCCTCGGCGGCCATGATGCCGCCGACGTTATCCGCGCCGGTCTCGTCGAGGGTCTCCACGGCCACCCGCAGGTAGTCGGAGGGCATCATCGCGTGGCCGTCGATACGGGCGATGATGCCGTGCGAGGCCGCGCCGATGGCCGCGTTGAGGCCGGCGGGCGTCTTCCCGGTGGGGTTGTCCACCACCTTGACCCGGGGGTCGGCCGCGGCGAGACCGTCGGCGACCTCACGCGTGCGGTCGCCGGAGGGACCGACGCCCAGCACGACCTCCAACTCGCCCGGATACTCCTGGGCGAGGACGTGTTCCACCGCGGCGGCGAGGTGGCGTTCTTCGTTCAGAACGGGCATGACGACGGAGACAGGCGGCCAGGACACGGGCACTTCCCAGGATTCAAGACGTGTCGGAACTGCGCACCAAGGGTGTACGCGGGCTCAACCGTACTGCACGCGGGCCCACCGCTCATCCGTGTCACACGGGTGTGGAACCGCGTTCTGTGGGGCAGAAGGTTCCGAGACGTACGGGTCGTGGCGAACACTTCCGCTGTTCGACGCGTCCCACGCAAAGGGGAGAACAACACGCCGAGGGTTGACATCTCGCGCCCTTCGGCCGATCGGGTGACAACCTAGGTGACGAGGACACCGTGGAACGGTTGGGACGGGGATGTCGATGAGCGACGACGGCGCCGGACGGCACGGACCAGCGGGGGAGTTCCGTCGTGAACGCTCCTCACCCGTGCCACCCGACCGGTCACAGCGCAGCGGCCGGATCACCGTGCCGCGGGCCTCGATCCGGCGCCGCCGCAACGGCCTGCTGATGATGAGCGTTCTGTCGGTGCTGGTCCTGTTGGCCTCGGGCACCTCCTGGGCGATCACGGGGTGGATGTCGGGTTCGATCAACCGGTTCGACGTGTTCAGCGGTCTGTCCGACGACGACCGCCCCGAGGAGACCGGCGGCCTCACCTTTCTCGTCATCGGCTCCGACAGCCGCGGCGAGATGAGCACCGAGGACCAGAACGCGCTCAGCGTGGGTTCCACCGCCGGGCAGCGTTCCGACACGATCATGCTGGTGCGCCTCAACCACGAGCGCGACCACCTCACCGTGGTGGGCATCCCCCGTGACCTCTGGGTGGACATCCCGGGCGAGGGCGAGGACAAGGTCAACGCGGCCTACGCCTACGGCGGCCCGCAGCTCGCGGTGCAGACCGTGGAGTCCACGACCGGCGTGCGGATCGACCACTACGTCGAGGTGAACTTCAACGGCTTCGTGGACGTGGTGGACGCGCTGGAGGGGATCGAGGTGTGCCTGCCCGAGGCCATCGACGACCCGAAGGCGCACCTGCAGATGGAGGCCGGCACCCACGAGGTGGACGGGGCCGAGGCGCTCGCGTTCGCCCGCACCCGGGCCACCGCCCGGGGCGACCTGGACCGGATCGACCGTCAGCAGCAGGTGCTGTCGGCCATGTTCGACAAGGCGCTGAGCAGCCGGACGCTCTCCGACCCGGGCCGGCTCACCGCGTTCCTGGACAGCGCCCTCTCCTCGGTGACCGTGGACGACGGGCTCGACACCAGCACCATCAACGACCTCGCCTACCAGATGCGCGACGTGGACCCGGGCAACATCACCTTCGCCCAGGTCCCGATCGCGGACATGGAGCACTGGACGCCGCGTGGGGACGTGGCCCTGCTGTGGGACGAGCCCATGGCGCGGGAGATGTTCGCCTCCATCAACGCCGACCGGCCGCTCACCGAGCCCGAGCCCGAGGCCGCGGACGAGGAGGAGGACGCCGAGCTCACTCCGCACGACGTCCGGGTGCGCGTGTTCAACGGCACCGCCACCCCCGGTCTGGGCGCCCAGATGGACAACCGGTTCACTGAGGCCGGGTTCGACGTCACCGACGAGGCGGAGAACTGGACCGACCGGAGTCTGGCCCGCACCGAGGTGCGGTACGGCCCGCAGGACGAGGAACGGGCCGCCTACATGGCGGAGATGCTGCCGGGTTCGGAGACGGTCGAGGACCGGACCCTGGAGGGCGGTATCCAGGTGGTGATCGGCTTCAACCACACCACGTTCAACCCGCCCGCGTCGGTGGAGGAGGCACCGACGGAGGAACCGGAGGATCCGGCGGCGTCGGACGGGCCGGCCACCACGACCGCCCAAGAGAACATCTGCGCATAGCCTTGTGAGGAGAGAGGGGTCGGGAACGGCCCCTCGGGGAGGGGAAGACGTGCTCCGCCACCTGGTCGGACTACTCGCCGGAGTCGCACTGGCCCCCGTCCTGTGGGTCGGGATCGCCTGGTCGGCCGAGGAGTTCCCGCGGGCGACCCAGGGTGAGGTCGACGTCGCCTCGGTGTCCTCGGTGGTGGTGCTGTGTCTGGTGGGCGCCGTGGGCGCCTACCTGGTCGCCTCTCGCCGTTCACCCCTGGTCGCCGGCGCCGCCGGGCTCCTTCTGGCCGCCCTGTGCCTGTGGCCGATCCTCGCACCGGAATCGCTCGCCGTCGGGCTGAGCGCACTGAACGAGGAGAGCTTCCTGTACCCGGACGGCAACGGACTCGGGGTGGCGCTGCCCTTGGGTGTGCTGCTCCTGGGGTCGGCGACGCTGCCCGCTCGGTGGCGGGCGGCCGAGGACCTCGGACCGCTCCCGCGCGGTCGGGTGGTCGCGAGCGTGGACCGCGACGGGTACCGCTCGGCACCGGCCGAGGAGCCGCCTCCGATGGCCGAGCAGGGGCCCGGAGAACCGGTCGCACGGCCGTGGAACGACGGTGGCCCGGTGGGCGACACCATCCCGGAGGTTCCGCCGCCCTCCTCCCCGAGGCGTGAGTATGACGATCCGAACAAGACCACGACACCGTTCCATCGCGGGGAGGGCGGCGCGGTCTGGACCCCGGTGGACGACGAGCCCGGCCACACCCGGGCCTACGACGAACGGGGCCGCTGACCCCGGTCCACACCCGTCCCGACACCGTGTCGCCGTCATCGGTCCCCTCGTGTCCGGGCCCGAACACCCACCGGTAATGTGTGCGCCTGACTGTTCACGTGTTGTTGGATCCCGCGCCACACCCTGCCCCGTAGTGTGATGCCCCATCCCGGCATCACACGTCGGCCGAACCCATGTCCGCGATCCGCCCCCGTGCGGGATGCCGCCCGCCATGAACGGGAACATTCGGTACGAGGCGTGCGCGGAAGCAAGGAAGGAACACCAGTGGTCGAAGCGGAACGTATGCGGGTCTCCGTCATCGGGACCGGCTACCTCGGCGCCACCACGGCCGCCTGCCTGGCCGAGATGGGATTCGAGGTCCTGGGCCTCGACGTCGACGAGGCCAAGATCGACTTGCTCCGCTCCGGTCGGGTCCCCTTCTACGAACCGGGCCTGGACGAGCTGCTCGAGGCCAACCTGCGGTCGGGACGGCTGAGCTTCACCACGAGCTTCGCCGAGGCGGCGGGCTTCGCCGACCTGCACCTGATCTGCGTCGGCACCCCCCAGCGCGACGAGTCCGGCGCCGCCGACCTGAGCTACGTGAACTCGGCGGTGGACCACCTCGCCCCGCACCTGACCCGACCGACCGTGGTCGTGGGCCGTTCCACCGTGCCGGTGGGCACCGCCGCCACCCTCGCCGCCCGTCTCGCGGCCCTGGCCCCGGTGGGCGAGGAGGCCGAGCTCGGTTGGAGCCCGGAGTTCCTGCGCGAGGGTTTCGGGGTGGAGGACACCCTGCGCCCCAACCGCATCGTGATCGGCACCGACTCCCCCCGGGTCGAGAAGGCCGTGCGCGCGCTCTGGCAGCAGCCGGTGAACGAGGGCACCCCGTTCCTGGTCACCGACCTGCAGACCGCGGAGCTGGTCAAGGTGTCGGCCAACGCGTTCCTGGCCACGAAGATCTCCTTCATCAACGCGATGGCGGAGGTGTCCGAGGTGGCCGGCGCCGACGTCATCCAGCTCGCCGAGGCGCTGTCCTACGACGACCGGATCGGCGGCAAGTTCCTCGGGCCCGGCCTGGGGTTCGGCGGCGGTTGCCTGCCCAAGGACATCCGTGCCTTCATGGCCCGCGCCGACGAGCTGGGCGTGGAGCCCGCGCTGTCGTTCCTGCGCGAGGTGGACGCGATCAACCAGCGCCGTCGGGCGCGCACGATCGACATCGCCCGCCAGCTGATCGGCGGCAACTTCGCCGGACGCACCGTCACGGTCCTGGGTGCGGCGTTCAAGCCCAACTCCGACGACATCCGTGACTCGCCCGCGCTGGACGTGGCCTCGACCATCGCCTCGCTGGGCGCGCGGGTGACCGTGTACGACCCGCAGGCGCTGGAGCGGGCGCGTGAGGCCCACCCGCAGCTCAACTACGCCGACTCGATGCTGGAGGCCGCCCGCGACGCGGACGTGGTCCTGCTGCTGACCGAGTGGGCCGAGTTCCGTGAGGCCAACCCCGAGGAGCTGTCCGCGGTCGTGGCGCAGAAGCGGATCGTCGACGGCCGCAACGCGCTGGACCCGACGTACTGGCGCGCTTCGGGGTGGACCTACCGCGCCCTGGGTCGTCAGTAGCGCACACCCGAACGACGGCCGCTCCCTGCCCGGGGGCGGCCGTCGTGTCGTGTGCGGGCCCCCGCCACGGCTTACTACTCTCCGTGTTTTTCATGAGACCATGCGTGACTCATGTCCGAACGGAGTCCGATGTTCCTCGATCGTGCGGCGGCCACCACAGGTCTGGCCCTGCTGCTGAGCGCCTCTCCCGTCCTCGCCGGGGAGACCACGCCCCCACCGCCGACTGCGCCGTCCACCGGCGGAGCGCTGGGCACGCCGGTGACCGACGACGGCCCCGGGGCCCCCTCTCCGGTCGCCTTCCCCGGCCACGGGGTCGACGACCGGAGTCGGCACCACGCGGGGCACGAGGGTTTCGCGGCGGCCGACGGGCGCTCGACCCGGGATCTGCGGAGGCTGCCCGAGGGGTGGATGCGGGACCGCTTCGGCCCACTCCCCTGGGGCTTCGGGGCCTCGGCGGGGGCGCCGCGCGCCGAGCACGCCCCGCCGGGCGGGGCGCGACGGGTCGACGGCCACCACGGGGTGGTCGTGCCGGCCACCCCGCAGTGGGGTCCGATCGCCCCGTACTCCGTCTGACGGAACGGCGTGTCCGGTCTCCTCCCCGCGTCGGTCTCCTCAGGCCCCGTCACCCGGGACCGCGACCCGGGTCGCGGCGGTGTCCTCCCCTGGGTCGGCCTCGTGCGGGTCGGGGGCGGCGACTCCGGAGGGCAACCGGCGCAGGGTGACCAGCGCCGCGACCATCAGGGAGGCGAGCACCGCCGCGGCGGCGAGGGCAGCGATGTTGAGACCGTCCGTGTAGGCGAGGAAGGCCGCGTCCAACAGGGCCACGCCCTCCTCCACCGGCAGGTCGGGGGCGGCGGCCACGGCACCGGTGACGGTCTCCCCCGCCGGTCCGTCGACCCCCTCCATCCGTGAGCGGTAGATCCCGGTCGCGATCGTGCCGAGGACGGCGATGCTCAGGGCGCCGCCGAACTCGGCACTGGTCTCGGACACTCCGGCGGCGGCTCCGGCACGCTCGGGCGGCGCGGTGGCCAGGATGAGGGTGTTGGCCAGGGTGCCCACCATCCCCGCCCCGAGGCTGATCAGCCCGTAGGCGCCGATGAACATCGGCACCGGGGTCGCCGGCTCCACCAGGGCGATGAGAACGAACCCGAACGCCGCCACGGCCAGTCCGGTCGCCATGAGCGGAGCGGGTCGCACCCGTGGCGCGAGCAGGCTTCCCGCCGCGGCGCCGAGAGCCGTGGTGGCGAAGGTGGGCATCGCCCACAGCGCGGCGAACAGCGGGCTGAGTCCGTGCACGCTCTGGAGGAACGTGAAGGTCAGCAGTCCCATCCCGGCGGCGGCGAAGGACACCGCGGCGTTGCCGCCGACGGCGGTACTGAAGGCCGGACGGGCGAACAACGAGAGGTCGATGAGCGGGTGGGCGGCACGGCGCTGGCGGACCACGAACAGCCCGAGGAAGAGGCCGCCGAGCACCAGGGCGACCATCCCCTGGGGCTCGACGCCGTACTCCACGACGCGTTTGGCGGCGTAGACCAGACCGAGGACGGCCACCAGGGACGCCCCCGCCCCGGGCAGGTCGAACCCGGCGCCCCGCGGATCGCGTGACTCCGGAACCAGGAAGGGTGCGGTCAGGAGCAGCAGGGCCATGAGGGGCAGGTTGATGAGGAACACCGTTCCCCAGGGGAAGAACTCCAACAGCAGGCCGCCGAGGATGGGCCCGGCGACGGCCCCACCCGTGAACGCGACGGTCCAGGCGCCCACGGCCGCGGCCCGCTGCCGGGGGTCGGTGAACATC
Organism: Nocardiopsis sp. MG754419; assembly: GCF_018207095.1. Classification (GTDB taxonomy): domain Bacteria; phylum Actinomycetota; class Actinomycetes; order Streptosporangiales; family Streptosporangiaceae; genus Nocardiopsis. The sequence continues at coordinate 37,684 of NZ_QOCZ01000028.1, forward strand.
CCGCGGATCAGCGAGAGCGTGGAGGGTGCCAGGGTGGCGCCGGCCACCCCGAGCAGGACCCGGCCGGCGATGAACAGCTCACTGGAGGGGGCGAAGGCGAGCAGCGCGGAGGCGGTTCCGAAGAGCAGGGCCCCCGCGAGCAGCAGCCGACGACGGCCCAGACGGTCACCGAGGGAGCCCATGGTGACCAGGAGGCCGGCCAGCACGAAACCGTAGACGTCCATCATCCACAGCCACTGGGTGGCGGTGGGCTCCAGGTCGAGCGCGATGGCGGGCGCCGCGACGAAGAGCACGGACAGGTCCATGGCGACCAACAGTGCGGGGACCAGAAGGACGACCAGCCCGCCCCAGGTGCGGACGGTGGCGCGGCCGGAGGGTGGTGTACGCATGGCTTTATCGTACGTACGTCAAAATCAACTGTCAATATGTACGTCCGTCAAAGCGCTATAGGATGGGCCCATGAGTCAACGCGAGGACCTCCTGGCCGGCGCCAAGACGTGCCTGGTCGAGAAGGGCTACAACAAGACCACGGCGCGGGACATCGCCGCCGCCTCCGGCGCCCACCTCGCCTCCATCGGCTACCACTTCGGGTCGAAGGACAACCTGATGAACGCCGCCCTGGTCGAGGCCACCGGCGAATGGGGCGACACTCTGGCGGCCGCCATCGAGCAGGCCGGGGCCACGACCGCGGAGAACCGGACCCGGCGACTGCTCACCGCACTGTTCGCCACCCTCCCCGAACACCGGGACCTCATGGTGGCGAGCGTGCAGGCGTTCGCGCACGCGCAGTTCGACGACGGGCTGCGCGCCACCCTGGCGGAGGGGATCATCGGCAGTCGGCGGGAGCTCAGCGCCCTGATCCTCGGCGTCCCCCTCGACGAGGTCGACGAGGCCACCGTCGCGGGCCTGGGTTCCATGGTCTACAACCTCGTCGGCGGCTACGTGCTCCAGCACCTGGTGGCGCCCGACGCCCTGCCCACCGTGGACCAGGCGGTGGAGGGGCTCCGCGCGCTCCTGCCCCCGAAGGACTGACCCCGGACACGCCGTGGTCCCGCCACCCCAGGGGCGGCGGGACCACGGACGGGGGTCGCGTGTTCGGTGGACCGGGCCCCTCGTCAGCGGTGCACCGGCGGTGCGGCGACGCAGCGCGGCCGAGGCCCCGAACGATCGCGACCTAGCGGCCGAACCCGGCGGGTTTCCCGCCCTCGGCGACCTCACGACGCAACCGCTCGCCCTTGGCGTACGCCTGGGACTTGAGCTCCTCCTGGAAACGGGTCATCCGCTCGGCGAGGCGAGGGTCGTGCGCCGCCAACTGACGCACCGCCAGCAGACCGGCGTTGCGGGCCGCGCCCACCGCCACCGTCGCGACCGGCACCCCCGCGGGCATCTGCACGATGGACAGCAGCGAGTCCATCCCGTCCAGGTACTTGAGCGGCACCGGCACACCGATCACCGGAAGCGTGGTGACCGACGCCAGCATGCCCGGGAGATGCGCGGCGCCACCGGCGCCGGCGATGATGGCCTTCAGGCCACGCCCGGCCGCCTCGGCGCCGTAGGAGATCATCTCGTGCGGCATACGGTGCGCCGAGACCACGTCGGCCTCGAACGGCACGTCGAACTCGCGCAGGGCCTCGGCCGCCTCGCGCATCACCGGCCAGTCCGAGTCCGACCCCATCACGATGCCCACCAGGGGCCCACCATCGGTCACTTGTCGTCTCCTCGCAGGTAGTCGGCGGCGTCCCGGGCGCGCTCCAGCAGGTCCCGGTGATCGTCGCCCATCACGGTGACGTGCCCGATCTTGCGGCCCGGACGCACGTCCTTGCCGTAGAAGTGCACCTTCACCTCGGGGTCCTTGGCCATGACGTGCAGGTACCGACGGTAGACCTCGGGGTCCTCGCCGCCCAGCAGGTTCGCCATGACGGTGTAGGGGGCGTTGGTGCGCGGCGATCCCAACGGCAGGTCGAGCACGGCGCGCAGGTGCTGCTCGAACTGGGACGTGCGGGCACCCTCGATGCTCCAGTGACCCGAGTTGTGCGGACGCATGGCCAGTTCGTTGATGACCACCCCGCCCTCGGTCTCGAACAGCTCGACCGCGAGCACACCGGTGACGTCCAGCGCGTGCGCGATCTCGATGGCGAGCTCCTGGGCCCGGGTGGCCTTCTCCTCGTCCAGTCCGGGCGCGGGGGCGATGACCTCGTGGCAGATCCCGCCGCGCTGGACCGTCTCCACCACGGGGTAGACGGCGACCTGACCGTGCGGGGACCGGGCCACCTGCACGGCGAGTTCGCGGGAGAAGTCGACCTTCTCCTCGACCAGCAGCGGCACCTCCTCCGCCGCTGCCCGCGCCACGACCTCGCGGGCCTCCTCCGGGCCGCCCACGACCCACACGCCCTTGCCGTCGTAGCCCCCGCGCGCGGCCTTGAGCACGACCGGCCATCCGGTGTCCTCGGCGAAGGCGGTGACGTGCTCCAGGGTGGTCACCGCCCGCCAGCGCGGCGAGGGGGCGCCCAGCTCGGCCATGCGCGTGCGCATGCGCAGCTTGTCCTGGGCGAAGCGCAGGGCGTCACGCCCCGGGCGCAGCAGACCGCCGGCCTCCTCCACGGCGCGCAGGACCGGTTCGGGCACGTGTTCGTGGTCGAAGGTGACGACGTCGTGCGCCTTGGCGAACGCCAGGACGTCGTCGAGACCGCGGTCGTCACCGAGGGTGACGTCTCCGCAGACCAGGGCCGCGCTGTCGGTGGGGCTCGCGGCCAGCACCGAGAAGTCCACCCCGAGACCGATACCGGCCTGGTGCGTCATCCGGGAGAGTTGGCCTCCGCCCACCATTCCCACGCGGGGAATGATGCGGTTACGCTCGCTCACAGTTCCTCAACTCAATGCTCGTCAACCGCGGATGCGGGGCGGCCCCGCACACGGCGGAACCTGGCCGTTCGGCTCGGAACCCGCGGCCGGGGTCTTCCTCACAGTCCCCGGCTAGAGTCTAGGGCGTGCGGGCCGGCCACCCGAGGCCCGCTCCCCCGCCCGGCCGCACCCCCTCAGGACTGGAGGCGCATCCCGTGCGCGAGTTCCTCGCCCGGCACCCCCGCGTCGCCGGGCTCGCCGCCGAGGTGGGCAAGTTCGGTTCCGTGGGGGCCGTCGCCTACGTGGTGCAGGTGGCCGTCACCAACCTCGTGTGGGCCGTCACCGACGTGTCCCTGCTGGTCGGTCAGATGATCGGCGCCTCCTGCGCGATCGCGGTGGCGTTCGTCGGGAACCGCTTCTGGACCTTCGCGGACCGGGCCCGGACCGGCTACGGCCGGGAGACCTTCCTCTTCCTGGTCATGAACGGGGTGGGCATGCTCATCCAGGTGGGCTGTCTGGGCTTCGCCGTGTACGTGCTGGGCCTGGAGGGACGTCTGGCGAGCAACATCGCCGGCAACGTCGTGGGGGTGGGTCTGGGGACGCTGTTCCGGTTCTTCTCCTACCGGGCGTGGGTCTTTCCGACCCGGCCGGACGAGGGCGAGGAACACGCCCCGGCCCGATCGGAGGACACCGTCACCGATCCGGTCGATCGGCCCGAGCACAGCGGCAACACCTGATCCGGGGGCGTCGCGGGGCCACGGTCGGGACGGGTCCTCGGGTGACCGGACGCGGCGTGGTGCGGGGTCCGGACACGCTCCGTCAGGAACGCACAGGACTGCGGCGCAGCACGCCCCTGCGGGAGGCGACGCGCGCGACCAGGAAGGTGTACAGCCCGACCTGGACCGTGGTGACGACGAGCGTGAGCGGTGTGTCGGTGCCCATCGGCAGCCCGGCACCGAGGACGATCCCGGTGCCCACCTCCGAGAGCCGTCCCTCCAGCACGCATCGCGTGAACTGGAACAGGCTGTTGACCATGTGCAGGCCGATCGCGGCCTCCAGTCCGCCGGTCCGCCAGGTCACCCACGCCATGCCCAGACCCAACACCACCAGGGACGCCGTGGTCCACAGCTGGCCGGGATGGGTGGCGCCGAACAGGGCGGCGAACAGCGTGCCCCCGGCCAGGATCGCCGGCCACGGCGATCGCATCACGCGGGAGAAGGCGCTCCGGCCGTCGGACGAGCCCAGGGACCCCACGAGCTGCATCACGAGCCCGCGCATGGTCAGTTCCTCGGCCGCCGACTGCAACGGCACCAGCAGGACGATGACCGTCATGGCCGCGAGCAGGACCTGGATCCCACCGCGGGTCCCGGCGGGTTCGGCCTCGACCGCGGCCGTGGCCGCGGCGGCGCCGGGCAACAACGGCACCAGGAGTGCGCACAGTAACGCCAGCGCCAGGGCGATCAGCAGGCAGCCGCCCAACCAGCGCCAGCGCACGCGGCCGGTCACCGAGACCAGCGAGCCGGTCCGGCGCCACTGCACCACCCGGGTCACGAAGAACGCCAGGGGTGTGAGCAGGGCTATCGACGCCAGCCCGAAGGCGAGCCCGGCGACCTCCCCCAGCCGGACCGAGTCCAGCGCCAGGCCACTGCCGCCCAGGATGGCGACGATGGTCATCACGACCATCACTCCGACCCACAGGAAGAACAGCAGCACCGCGAACACCGTCACCGCCAGCAGCGGCACCCACCAGCGATACAGTGGCGTGTGGGCCAGCCTGTGATAGGACTCACCCTCGGGGATCTCCGAGCGGGCGAACTCGTTCGTGCGCACCGGGCGCGGCGGCGGCCAGGCCCACACGGAAGGGGCCGGAGTCAACGCCGGATGCCCTCCGGGCGGGGTCTGCCTCGCACCCCCGGGAGGCCACGCCCAGGTCTGTTCCTGGGGCTGTTCGAGGCCACCGGAAGCCCGCCCCTCCGGCCCTTCGGGCGCGGCGGGCCAGGACGAACCAGGCGGTGGCGGCACATTTCCCATGGTGCGCCGAGACTACTATCCGGCCGTGTATTGCCTGCGTTAAGGCCACGCCGTTATCACCTGATCACAGTACGAATCCACCCGAAACCGAACCGCGCCGCCATCGGAATAGCGGGGCGCCGCCCGCCTGTTGAACCGAGTGGACCTGGGGGCGACACCATCAGGTCTCACACCCCGTCCTCTGACCTACGATTGGGCACATGTCCTCCACACCAACCACCGAGCAGGTACAAGCAGCCCTCGCCACGGTGCAAGACCCGGAGATCCACCGTCCCATCACCGACCTCGGCATGGTCAAGAGCGTCGACATCGCCGACGACGGTGCCGTGGGCGTCGGCATCTATCTCACGGTGGCCGGTTGCCCGATGAAGGGTCGCATCGAGAAGGACGTGACGGAAGCGGTGACCAAGGTCGCCGGTGTCACCTCCGTCAAGGTCGAACTCGACGTGATGAGCGAGGAGCAGCGTAAGGACCTCCAGACCAAGCTGCGCGGCGGGCAGGCCGAGAAGGAGATCCCCTTCGCCAAGCCCAGTTCGCTCACCAAGGTCTACGCCGTCGCCTCCGGCAAGGGCGGCGTCGGCAAGTCCTCCGTCACCGTCAACCTGGCCGCGGCGCTCGCCGCCGAGGGCCACAAGGTCGGTGTGGTCGACGCCGACATCTACGGGCACTCCGTGCCGCGCATGCTGGGCGCGTCGGACTTCCCGACCAAGGTGGAGGACATGATCCTCCCGCCCACGGCACACGGCATCAAGGTCATCTCGGTGGGCATGTTCACCGAGGGCAACACCCCGGTCGTGTGGCGCGGACCCATGCTGCACCGCGCCCTCCAGCAGTTCCTCTCCGACGTCTTCTGGGGCGACCTGGACGTCCTGCTGATGGACCTGCCGCCGGGGACCGGCGACATCGCGATCTCCGTCGCGCAGATGCTGCCCGGCGCCGAGCTTCTGGTGGTCACCACCCCGCAGCAGGCCGCCGCCGAGGTCGCCGAACGCGCCGGTGCCATCACCGCGCAGACGCACCAGCGCATCGCCGGTGTCATCGAGAACATGTCGTACTACCAGCCCACCCCGGACGCCGAGCCGGTGTACCTGTTCGGTCAGGGCGGTGGCCAGAAGGTCGCCGACGCCCTCACCAAGACCCTCGGCGCGGAGATCCCGCTGCTGGGTCAGGTGCCGCTGGACACCCGTCTGCGCGAAGGCGGCGACGAGGGTCGGCCACTGGTCCTGACCACGCCCGACTCGGAGGCCGGCCAGGTGATCACCACGATCGCCGAGAAGTTGGTCGCCAAGCCGCGTGGGCTGGCCGGGATGCAGCTGGGCATCTCCCCCGCCGGTCGCTAGAGGTTCTCGCCGGGGGTCTGCGCCGCGCTTCGGCCGGTGTGCGGGCGCCCCGGTGGTCGACGACCTCCGGATCCGGTGGAGGACGGACGTACGGCCCCCCGGTCACCCGACCGGGGGGCCGCCGTGTGTCCGGAGTCGGACCGGGACCGTCGGGTGCGGCGCCGCGCTCAACGGTCCTGGGACTCCAGGACCGCGTGGACAGTGAGAGGCCGCACCGCGGCGCCGTTCCAGCGCCAGCTCCAGTCCCAGTAGACGGTGAGCCGTTCGACGAGGGCGAGACCACTGTGCGCGGAGACCCGCTCCAACCGCGGATAGGTGAGGTGGGGCGGGTCCGGCGGCCCGTCGTCGATGACCAGCAGGTGAGGGAGCCAGGCCCGGCCTCTATCGAGGACGACGCGGACGGTGCCTCCGGGCTCGCCCGAGCGGGAGTGGTGGTGGGCGTTGCGGACGAGCGCGAGGGCGACCTTGGCCAGCCGGTGTCCGTCCATCCCGGGAAGGGCGCGCAGGCACCACGTGATCAATGGCCGGTATTCTTGTTCAGCACCGAGCACAATGCCTGTTTTGCTCTGATCTGCGAATCTTATTCTTCTCGGGTATCGCACCTCTGCGACCCGGGATTCCGGGACGATATTCCGCATTCGCCTCACCTGCACCTTGGAGTTCGCGGTGGGGCGGAGTCCCGGATGCGCCGCATCGGCCCTCAGTGCGCCCTCGTGACCACCGGCCACGCGCACGGACCTCGTGTGCCAGGGTTTCCCATAGTGCGTGCGGATTCCGACGCATTCAACGGCTTTACAGATTGCGACGACAATTCAACCGGAAGAGCACACGGACGCCGGGCGGACCTGTAAAGTTCTGTACATGCCCGAGACCCCCCAACCCGCGTGGACCTCTTTCGGGAAGCATCTCCGCAGGCTTCGCGGCCAGCGCGGCATCACGATCGACACCATGTCCACTCTGACCGGATATGGATCATCGACCATCAGTAAGTACGAGAATGCTTACCGATCCCCGAAAAGATCATTCATCGACAAGGCCGAAAACGTTCTTCACTCCGACGGCGAACTCGTCCGCAGTTGGGAGGACGCCAAGCGCTCCGAACTCGACCCCGACTGGCACCGCCGCGTCGTCAACGGCGAGGAGCAGGCGACCGAGATCAAGATGTGGAGCCCGCTCCTGGTCCCCGGCCCCCTCCAGACCCGGGGGTACGCCTACCGGGTCTTCCGTGACGGCGGCCCCCTGGACTCGGAGGAGGAGGTGCAGCGCCTGGTCGACCTGCGGGTCGACCGGTTGGAGACCCTCCGGGCGAAGAACGACCCCCGGCTGCTCTCGATCATCTCCGAAGCGGTCATCCGCACCGTGGTCGGTTCACCGGCCGTCATGCGGGAGCAGTTGGAGCACCTTCTGGAACTCGACGCCGGCGGCGTCGTGAGGATCCTCGTACTACCCCTGAGCACCCCCTTCCACGGAGGTTCCTCGGGTCCTTTTCGTCTGCTGTCGTTCAAGGACCGGGCCACGGTGGTCGAGGTGGAACACGCCTCGGGCGGGGAACTGCTCAACGGCGGCACGGTCACCCGCCTGGTGGCCGTGTACGGGGAGCTGCAGACGTGGGCGGTGCCCCCTGTGGCCTCCCGTGACCTGATAGCGAAAGCCTTAGGAGGCCTCAGTGAATGACCGTTCGACCGGTGCGTGGCACACGTCCAGCCACAGCGGTGCCCGGGGCGACTGTGTCGAGGTGAGCGAGGGCGGCGTCACCGGCATCAGGGACACCCGGCACCGGGACCACGGCCATCTGGAGGTCGGGGCCTTCGAGTGGACCGCACTACTGGAGACGCTCGCACCCCGGCGCTGACCCCGCCGAAGAACGCCCCCGGCCCGGGCACCGCCTTGTGAGTCACGGGGGTGTTCCCAAGACCGGCAGACCCGGAGCCGGGGGCGTGCTCCTTACTCGTCCGGCCCCAACGTCACCGTCACCTCGGCGCGCTCTCCGTCGCGCTCGTATTCGACCTCGACCTCGTCGCCGGGGCTCTTGTCGCGCACCATGGCCTGCAGCTCACCACCGGAGTTGACCCGGCGCCCGTCGAAGGACACGATGACGTCCCCGGGCTCCAGGCCGGCCTGGTCGGCGGCCCCGCCGGCCTCGACGGCGTCCGGATCGTCGGCGATCGCCGCGCCCACGACCGTGCTCTCGTGGTCGTAGGCGACCCCCAGGTCGGCGTAGGCCGTGGACTCCTCGCCATGGTCGATCATCCGGTTGATGACCGTCTCCGCCTCGGTGGAGGGGATCGCGAAGCCCAGGCCGATGCTGCCGACCGGTTGGTCGCCGAACGGACCGCCGCCCATGCTGTAGATCATCGAGTTCACCCCGATGACGCGCCCCTGGAGGTCGACCAGCGGACCGCCGGAGTTGCCGGGGTTGATCGCCGCGTCCGTCTGGATCGCGAAGAACTGGGTGTCGCCGCCGTCCGGGCTCACCGGGCGGTCCAGCGCGCTGATGATGCCCTGGGTGACGGTGCCCGCCAGACCGAGCGGGGCACCGATCGCGATGACCTCGTCTCCGACGATCGCCTCCTCGGAGTCACCGAACTCCAGGGCGTCGACCTCACTGGGCTCGTCCAGTTCGAGGACCGACAGGTCGGAGCTGGGGTCGGAGCCCACTACCTCCGCGCCGCTGCTACTGCCGTCGCTGTACTCGATGATGATCCCCTCCCCCTCCAGCTCGGAGGAGACGTGGTCGTTGGTGACCACGTAGTCGCCCTCGATGACGAACCCGGACCCGCCGCCGGCGATCCTCGGGTCGGCACTGCGCAGCGACACCACGCTGGGGCTGACCCGCTGGGCCACACCGGCCACCGATTCCGGGTCGCGCTCGGGCGCCTCGGGAGGTGGTTCGTTGATGTCCGGCCCCTGCTGGTCGGGGTGGTCCGCCCCTGCCGAGCCGCCGGCGGAGGTGACCATCGTGCCGACCGCGCCACCGGCGCCGCCGGCGATCAGGGCGGCCGCGAGCATGCCGCTCAGCGCCATCCACGCGGGGACCCCGCGCTTGGTGCGCCGGGGTTCGGCGGCCGGGTACGCCTGCTGCGGGGCGCCCGGGGGCACCGCGAAGTGTCCGGTACCGGCGGAGGCCTGCGGCCCGCCGACGCTCTGGGGGTGCCCCGTCGTCACACCGGGGTTCTGGTACCACCCGGGCCCCTGGCCTTGGCCCTGGGGCCGACCGGGGTTCGGGAGGGGCCCGCCCGCAG
>NZ_QOCZ01000271.1 GCF_018207095.1 Nocardiopsis sp. MG754419
CGCGAACCTGCCCCTCCCCCGCACGGGGGCATCGTCCACGCTCCTCGCGCACCGATCCCGCACCGCGCCCGGCGGCAGGTCACCCCCGCGCAGCCTCCTCCAACGACCGCGATTGCTCAGCGGCTCAACCGCCGATACCGGGCCACCGACAACGGTACGAACACCACCAGCAACACCAAAGGCCACACCACCGCCATCAGCACCGCGTTCTGGGCCACCCAACCCTCACCCACCACAGTGGTGTTACCGAACAACTCCCGGCACGCCAACACCGTCGCCGACAACGGGTTCCACTCCGCCACCGGCGCCACCCAGACCGGCACCATCCTGGCCGGCACGAACGTCTCCGCCACCATCGCCAACGGGAACACCAGCGCGAAGAGCTTCATCGCCGCCTCGGGGCCGCGCACCACCAACCCCAGATAGATCCCGATCCACGTGAACGCCGCCCGCAACCACAGCAACAGCACCAACGCCGCCAGCGCCGGCCCCACACCCAGATGCCAGCGCCAACCGATCAACAGGCCCATCCCCACCAGGACCGCCAGATCCACCAACGCCGCCACCACGTCGGCCATACCGCGCCCCGCCAATAGCGCCGAGGGCGCCATCGGCAACGTCCGGAACCGATCCACCACCCCACGCCCTACATCGGTGACCACCGCGATCGTCGTGTTGCCGATCCCGAACGCCATCGTCAGCGCGAACAGACCCGGCATGAGGAAGTCACGGTAGTCGTCACCGTCCACCCCCATGGCCGCACCCATCGCCTCACCGAACACGAACCCGAACAGCAACACCGCCAGCACCGGGATCATCAACGTGCCGACGATCTCGTCCGGTTTGCGCACCAGGTGCGCCAGATACCGGCGGGCCACCACCGTCGCGTCGGCCACCGCCCACCCCGCACGTCCGCACACCGCACGCACCCGACCGGTCGACCCCTGGCCCCGCATCACCGCGCTCACGAGCGCACCCGCCCCGCAACCTCGTCGGACCCGCCACCGTGACCCCCGGTCAGGCTCAGGAACACATCGTCCAGCGTGGGTCGACGCAACGCGATGTCCTCCACCTCCAACCCCGCCTCGCCCAGGGCCCGCACCACCTTGGTCAACTCCGCACCCCCACCCGCGAGCGGTGCGCACACCCGCAACGCGTCCCGGTCCACCGACGGCGGCGCATCGGTCATCCGCTCCACCACCTGCGCCGCCATCCCCAACTCCTCCGCACGACCCACCACGACCTCCACCCGTCCCCCGCCCACACGTGCCTTCAACTCCGCGGGCGCGCCCTGGGCGATCACCCGACCGGCGTCCATCACCGAGATCCGATCCGCCAAGCGATCGGCCTCCTCCAGGTACTGCGTGGTCAACAGCACCGTGGTGCCCCCTTCCACCAGCTCGCGCACCGCCGACCACACCTCACCGCGGCTACGCGGATCCAACCCCGTGGTCGGCTCGTCCAGGAACAGCACCCGCGGATCCAGCACCAACCCGGCCGCCAGGTCCAACCGGCGCCGCATCCCACCCGAGTACGTCCGCACCGGTCGCTCGGCCGCCCCCACCAGGTCGAACCGCTCCAACAACTCCTGAGCGCGCGCCCGGGCCCGCCCACGCCCCAGGTGGTACAGACGCCCGAACATCTCCAGGTTGCGGCGACCGCTCAACACCTCGTCCACCGCCGCGTACTGGCCCACGAACCCGATCCGTTCGCGCACCGCCCCGGGCCGGGCCGCCACGTCGACGCCCGCCACCCACGCGCGCCCCGCGTCGAAGGACGCCAGTGTCGCCAGCACCCGCACCGTGGTGGTCTTGCCCGCACCGTTGGGCCCCAGCAACCCATGCACCGTGCCCGACTCCACCTCCAGATCCACCCCGTCCAGAGCCCACCCGCCGCCCCGGTAGGACTTGCGCAACCCCCGCGCCAGAATCGCCGCGTCCGCGCGCATCAGGCCACCACCCGTCCGGGCGGCACCGCGCCCATCGCCGGTGCGCCCATCGCCCCGGCCGGACTCACCCGTTCGTAGCGCCCCACGGCGATCCGCGCGATGTTGCGCACCGACTCGCTCCCGGCCCGGTAGTAGGAGCAGTGCCCGGGGATGTCACCGGTGGCGAACACCCGGGTCCCGAACCCGCTCCGCAGCGGCGAGGGTCCGTGCCCCACCCCTGCCGCGTACCCGCGCGGGAAGTACCGGATCCAGTCGGTGGGCCCCAACCCCGCCCACAGATTCCCCGCGAACCCCAGTTCGCCGCGGGTGCGCACCCCCATCCCCGGACTGCCCAGCGCCACACAGTCGCTCACCCGCGCCCGTGACAACGCCAGCCCGCACACGACCGTGCCGTAACTGTGGCCCACCAACGTCAGCCGTGCCGACGCCGGCAGAAAACGCGTCAGCCGCACCAGCTCCCGGGCGCCCCGTTCGGCCGGGGCGCGCATCACCGCCTCACCGAACCCCCGCGGGGCCCGGTACCCCACCCACACCACCACGGCCACCCGCTCGGTCGGCGCCTGGCGCCGCATCTCCGCCAGCAGGGTCGCGGCGTTGGCGCGCGGCCGTGTCGCCCGCTTCTGGTCGAAGTAGTTCCCCAGGTCGTTGTCGTTTCCCGGAACGACCACCGCCACGTGGTCGGCCTCGGCCGCGTCCCCCAACTCCTCCACGATGCGCCCCGGCCCGCTCTCGTCCAGGGCCAGCACACGCACACCGAGCCGGTCCTGGCGTCCATAACGCAGGGGACGCTCGATGGGATCGTGCACAGGGGGGTCGACCGCGATCATGGCACTCCTCGACAGGACCGGCACCGCAGGGTTCTTCTCGGACCCTGACCACGCTAGATT
>NZ_QOCZ01000272.1 GCF_018207095.1 Nocardiopsis sp. MG754419
CCGCTATGACAAGCGGGCCGCGATCTTCGACGGGACCGTGCAGGTGGCCTCGATCCGGATCTGGCTCCGTGACCTGACCCGTTCAAAAAACAGTACCTACCCGCGGGGGCACGCCGGGCTGTTCGCGGACGTCACCCGGACCGGGGCACTGGTGAGCGAGCGCCCGATCGGCCGGTCCCCGCGTGCGCAGGACTTCCTCATCCGCAACCGCCTCATCGCCGCGCTCACCCCGGGAACGGTGGTCGTGGAGGCGGGCCGGCGCAGTGGCGCCCTGAATACCGCGACGCACACCAACGACCTGCATCGGGTCCTGATGGCGGTCCCGGGGCCGATCACCTCGGCGACCTCCGTGGGGTGCCACCGGCTCCTTCGGGAGGGGCGCGCCGTCTGTGTCACCGGGGTCGCGGACGTGGTGGAGCAGGTCGTGCCCCTGGAGGAGGTGGCCCTTCCCGGTCACGACGATCTCGACCCCGAGACCGCCCGGATCCTGGCGGCACTGGGTCGGCGTGGTGCGGGCATCGCCGAGGTCGCCCGTCGCTGTGGGGAGGGGATGGAGGGGGTGATGCGATCACTGGGGTTGCTCGCCGCCGCCGGACTGGCGGAGCGTTGTCCCGACGGCTGGCGTCGGTCCACCCGCGGTCCCGGGGCACCTCGATGAACACGCCCGCGGGCGGGACGTCCCGAGACGCCGGTGGCCTCGAACCGTGGCGGTCAGGGCGGCATCCCGAAGGGAGGCGTCCGGCCTGCGGCCTGCGGTGACCGAAGTACGGGCCCCGGCGGCGGGCCGGGTGTGGGCCACGAAGCCCGGACTCGGGCGCTCGGCTCCGTCGTTCCCTACGTGCGGTGACCGCAGGGTGTGCTCCCCGGCGGCGGCCGGGTGGATTTCGCGCGGACCGCACCCGTACGGAGTACTCGATGGGCCGCCGCGTCACACCGGCCGGGTTCGCAGCGCGACGCCGGTCGGGTCCGCCTGGTCCGCCGGCTGCGACGACCCGGCGGCACCGCGTCCGCGCGGGTGGCCGCGTACACGGGTACCGACACGTCCACACGGGTACGGTGGCGGCATGGCCAAACCGTACAGCGACGCCCTCGTGGCCGACGGCCCGCTGCTGTTCGTTTCGGGACAGAGCCCGGAGGCGTCCGACGGCGACATCGCCCTCGACATCACCGGGCAGACCCGGCAGATCTTCCAGAACCTCACGGAGATCCTCGGTCGGCACGGCGCCGACCTGGAGCACGTGGTCAAACTGACCTCCTACCTGCGCCACGTCACCGACCTCGACGAATTCCGTGCCGCCCTCGATGCGTGCCTGCCGGGGGAGCACCGTCCGGCCGCCACCCTGGTCGAGGTCAGCGGTCTGGTCCACCCCCGCTATCTGGTGGAGGTCGACGCCGTGGCCTGCCTGCCCAAGGAACGCGGTTGAGCGGCCCGGAAGCGCTGGAACGGCTGTCCGCGCACCTGACCGGCGAACTGGGGCGCTCCCCGCACACGGTCCGCGGCTACCTGTCCGACCTGCGCTCTCTCCTCACCCACCTGGACGAGCACGGACACGACCTCGACGATCTCGACGTCCCCGTGGTGCGCTCCTGGCTGTCCCGGGCCCGTGAATCGGGCGCCGGTCGATCGACCATCGCGCGCCGGGTCGCCGCCGTGCGCGCCCTCACCCGTTTCCTGCATCGGGAGGGGGTCCTGGCGGTGGACCCCGGTCCCCGGTTGGCGGTGCCGGCGCAGCACCGCACCCTGCCCACCGTCCTGGACGAGGAACAGGCACGGTCGGCCTTCTCCGGGCCCGAGCCCGAGACCCCGGTGGAGCTCCGTCGCGGCGCCGTCGTCGAACTGCTCTACGCCACCGGCATCCGGGTCGCCGAACTGTGCGCCCTGGACCGGTCCGACCTCGACCGCACCCGCGACACCGTGCGGGTGCTGGGCAAGGGCGACAAGGAGCGCACCGTCCCGGTCGGGGGGCCGGCCCTGGACGCCGTCGACGCCTGGATCACGGGTGGTCGGTCCGCGCTGCTCGGTCCCCGGAGTGGCGACGCCCTCTTCCTCGGCGCCCGCGGTGGGCGCCTCGGGGTACGTCAGGCGCGAGAGGACGTGCACGCCCACCTGCGTGCCGCCGGGGTCGACGGCGCCCCGCACGGGTTGCGTCACAGCGCCGCCACCCACCTGCTCAACGGCGGAGCGGACCTGCGCAGCGTGCAGGAGTTCCTGGGGCACGCCAGTCCGCGGAGCACCCAGATCTACACCCACGTCTCGGTGGACCGGTTGCGTTCGGCCTACCAACAGGCGCATCCTCGCGCCTGACCGGTCCGGACGGGCCTGGCGGGTCATGCCCCGGGTGGTGCCCCGGAACCCGGGCCGGGCGGCCGGTGCCCCCGCGGCCGGGAGGATCCTCCGGCCATCGGTGCGAGGTGTGTTCCGTCCTCCGGCCGCCCGGTGGGTGCGCCGTCCGCCCGCGTCGGGGCGCCTTCCTTCGACCACGGTGATCGGTGGCCACGGTGGTGCCGAGCCCCCGTGCCCGCACGCCCGGTGCGTGATGTCGGACGTCCCTCGAACTCGCGGGCGACCCCTCGGTGGTGTCCAGGGGAAGGAGACGGACCCGCCCCCGGCCCAGGAGGGAGAGCGGGTCCAGGTAGGTGCGATCGTGCAGCAGACCCCAGTGCAGGCAGGAACGGTCGGGGCAGTGACGGGGCTCGGCGGACACCACCCCGATCGGTGCGTCGCCCACCGGGTCGCCCCGGGAGACGGAAGGGTCCACCGGCAGGTAGGTGGTGCGCAGGTCGCCGTGGGTCACGCTCACCACCCCCACCCCGG
>NZ_QOCZ01000273.1 GCF_018207095.1 Nocardiopsis sp. MG754419
ACCGGGTACTGAACGACCTCAAGACCGAACTCGGCCTGGACACCCCGATCCGCGACTCGGCCCACAACCCCATGATCTTCTTCCGACTGCCCCACCGGCCCCGACCCGCCGCCACGTTCGCGCCACCCCGCCCGCGCGCCGCGGACGACGACCGCGCTCCCCGCACCTGAACGAAAAAAAGGGGGGAGTGGACCACCAGGTCCACGCCCCCTTCAACGTCCGGCCGCTCGCTACACCCCGTCGGTCTCCAACGCGGCACGCTCCTGCTCGGCCTTGACCCGCGCCGACTCCTCGGCCCGCGCCTCCCTCTCCGAGCGCCCCTCACGCACCGCCACCACGTCGGCGGCGTCACCCACGATCCGGGAGAAGTTCACCGGCTGGTCCAGGCTCACCATGTGACCGGCCCGCGGCACGTTCACCAACCGCCCGTCGTCACAGGCGTCGAAGAACTGCTTCTCGTGGATGCGGAAGTGATCCCGGGCCCCGTTGATCAACCACACCGGCCCCGTGTAGGACGACAACGCCGCGATCGCGTCCATGTGCGAGATCTCGTCGATCACCGCCGTGGCCGCCTCCACCGCCAACCCGCCGTCCAACACCGCGTCCGCCGCACCGTCGCGCAACGTCAACCGGTGGAAACGCTCGTTGATCGTCGCCCCCTTGTCGGGAAGCCGCTCCATCAGCACCGACGGGATCCGATACACCTGCGCCAGGGACTGCGCCGGCTTGGCCGTGCAACTGGCCGCCACCAACCCCGCGACCCGGCCCGGTGCCGCGCCCGCCGCCGCGATCGAGACGAAACCTCCCAGGCTCAAACCCGCCACCAGGGCACGACCGCCGACCTCGTCGATCGCCCCCAGCACCGAGTCCACCGCCCGGCCGAGCGAGAACTCCTCGCCCCGCCGCGACCCGTGACCGGGCAGGTCCGGCGTCACCACGGTGCGCCCCTGCGCACGCAACAACTCCACCTGCGGCCGCCACATACTCGACGACAACCTCAAACCGTGCACCAGAACGATCGGCACACCCATCGTCAGGCCCCCCTCTCCCCGTCCACCGCGTACCGCACCGTCACCGGCGCGTGATCGGACCAACGCTCCTCATGCGAGGCATAACGCTCCACCTCACCCTTCAGTGCCCGGGCCGCCAACCCCGGCGTGGCCACCTGATAGTCGATCCGCCACCCCGTGTCGTTGTCGAAGGCCCGCCCCCGATAGGACCACCACGAGTACGGACCCTCCTGGTCGGGGAACAACGACCGCACCACGTCCACGTACCCGGCCTCGTCGAAGACCCGCGACAGCCACTCCCGTTCCTCGGGCAGGAACCCCGAGTTCTTCCGGTTGCCCCGCCAGTTCTTCAGGTCCGCCTCGGTGTGCGCGATGTTCCAGTCCCCGCACACCACCAGCTCACGGCCCTGGGCCTCCACCTGTGCACGCCGCTCCACCAGATAGGGCAGGAACATCTCCATGAAACGCTCCTTCTCCTCCTGGCGCTCGGTGCCCACCTCACCCGAGGGCAGGTACAGGCTCGCCACCGTCACCGACCCCAGATCCGCCTCCACGTACCGACCCGCGTCCGCGAACTCCGTACCCGGAAAACCCACCCGCACCGCGTCCGGCTCGACCCGCGTGTAGAGCGCCACCCCCGCACGCCCCTTGGCCGCCGCCGGACACAACACCACGTGCCACCCCGGGGGATCGATCACCGTGCCCGGCAGCTGGTCGGCCTCGGCCCGGGTCTCCTGCAGGCACACCACGTCCGCGTCGGTGGCCGCCAACCACGACACGAACCCCGGGTCCTTCTTGGACGCCGCACGCAACCCGTTCACGTTCACGCTGGACACAACAAAACTCGACTGATTCACGCCCAACAGCGTAGCCACCACACCATCCGCTCACGCCCCCTCTTCGGCCAACCGCCGCAACACCCCGTACGTACGGTTCGACCCCGCCGCCTCCCGCTGCGCCCGCGACGTCACCTCGATGTAGGCCTGCGACGACGTCACCGACGCATGCCCCAACAAGTGCATGATCTCGGTGACCGACGCCCCGTCCTCGGCCAACCGCGTCGCGAACGTGTGCCGCAACGCGTGCACCAACGTCCCCCGCGCCACCCGATCGTGCACCCCCGCGTGCTTGTAGCACTGCCGCACCAGGTACTGCAGCCCGCCCCGGCGCAACCCCGCACCCCGGTTGTCCACCAACAACGGATCGGACCCCCGCACCGGAGCGTCGAACCGCGCCCGACGCGACACCAGATACGCCTCCAGCAACGCCTCCAACGGCACCTCGATGGGCAGCACCCGCTCCCCACCACCCTTGCCGACCACCCGGATACGCCGCTCACCGGGCCGCCCACCCAACGACTCCACCCGCAGCGACAACATCTCCGCCGACCGCATACCCGTCAACAACGCCAACGCCAACACCGCCAGATCCCGCTCCGGCCACGGGTCCCGCGCCCGACGCGCACCCCGCGCCAACGCCTCCAACAGCTGCTCCGGAGTGTCCTCACCCATCAACGGTTTGGGCGAGGACGGCCGCACCCGGGGCCGCGGCACCGCCGACATCGGATTGCCCGCCACCACCTGCTCGGCCACCCAGAACGAGAAGAACCCGTTCCACGTCGACCAGGCCCGCAACACACTGGAGGCCGCCCGCTCCTCGGCGAACTCCGCGAACGCCTCCCGCAGCACCTGCGACGTCAGATCCGCCAACACCACCCGACCCGACCCACACCCCAGC
>NZ_QOCZ01000274.1 GCF_018207095.1 Nocardiopsis sp. MG754419
CCCCCAGGTAGAACACGCCCGCCCACACCCCGGCCAGATAGCGGCGTTCCCGGTCCGGGTGGGCCTGGGGCCCGGTGCAGATCGCGGCGGTGATCGCGGCCAGGTTCATGCCGTAACAGCCGAACGGGGCCAGCACGAGGTTGGTCGCCCCGGTCCAACCGATCACCGGGGAGATCGGCACGTCGTACCCGTCGCCGCGCAGGACCGCCACCCCGGGCAGGTTCTGGGAGGCCATCGTCACCACGAACAGGGGCAGACCCACGCTCACCAGCACCTGCCAGGAGAACTCCGGCGCCACGAACACCGGGGTGGCCAGGGCGAGGTCGACCTCCCCCGGGCGCAGTGACCCCTGGAGGGCGGAGGCCACACCACCGACCAGAAGCGACAGCAGCACCGCGTACCGCGCGAGCCACCTCCGGCACACCAGGTAGGTCACGAACATCGCGAACACCACCACGAAGTCGTTCTCCATGCTGCCGAACAGGCCGAGGCCGAACTGCAGCAGCACACCGGCCAGGAGCCCGGCGGCCAGGGGCACCGGGATCCGGTCCATCACCCGCGCGAACCAGCCGGTCACCCCGCTCAGGGTGATGAGCGCGGCCGAGAACAGGAAGGCCCCCACGGCCTGGGGCATGGTCACCCCGTCCAGACCGACGGCCAGCAGTGCGGCGCCGGGGGTCGACCACGCGGTCACCACCGGCGCCCGGTACCGCAGGGACAGACCCACGCAGGTGACGGCCATGCCCACGCCCAGGGCCAGCATCCACGAGGCGATCTCCCCGGAGGAGGCGCCAGCCGCCTCCGCGGCGGTGAACACGATCGCGGCGGAACTGGTCACCCCGACCAGGACGGCGATGAGCCCCGCGACCACGGCGGACGGCGCGAAGGCGTGTCGGACACGACGGACGAGCTTCCTCATGGCGGACCATCCTGTCGTCCCACCTCGGCGGCGGGCGCGGCGACCCCACCGAAGAGCCGTCGACCACGATGGGCGCCACACCGACGATGGCCTCGTGCCCGGCGACTTCGAAGCACGCGTCGCCGACGCCGTCGCCGAACCCACCGAAGGCCGGAACCTCTCCTGGTTCGCCGGCCGCGTCACCGAGCAGCGACCCTCCTGGGGGTATCAGCGCCCCTGGGGGAACCGGGGCACGGACCCCAGGGACGTGTGACGCGGCCCCGCCCTCCCGGCGGGGCGTGGACCCGCAGGGAGAGCGAAGGGTCGGTTCAGCCCTTGGCGACGACGTGCTGGACGACCTCGTAGCCCCAGATCTCGCTGTTGGTCGCGGCCGGGCCACCGTGGCCGCCGTGCGCGTGCCCGTCACGCTGGGCGTCGGCGGCCGCCTGGGCGTGCCCCTTCTTGAAGGCCAGGCCGTTCACCCAGTTCTGGAAGTCCTCCTCGGACCGCCAGCGCGTGTACACGAGGTACTTGTCGGTGCCCTCGACCGGCCGCAGCAACTGGAACTCCTCGAAGCCCTCCTGGTTCTCCACCAGCCCGGCGCGCTTGGCGAAGCGCTCCTCCAGCGTGGCCCCCTCGCCCTCGGGGACGGTCAGGACGTTGAACTTGACGACACTGGTCACGTGTGTACCTCCGGTCGGTCCGAAACCTACTGAGGCCAACCTAAGGGACCGTCCGTGCCGCGCCCCACCGGCCCGTCCGTCATCGGGACGCGGAGAGCCGGAGCGGTCCGGCCCCCTGGGGGCGGCCGGACGGGCGGATCGCGGGCGGTTCGGGCCATCCGGGTCGGCCCCGCCCCGGGCGCGCGCGGGCGCGCGAACTCCGGGTCAGCGCAGCCCGTGCTTGCGGGCCACGAGCCGCAACATCACCGACCGCGGAAGCAGCCGCCGCAGCGCGAACACCAGAGGAGCGTTGCTGCCCACGGCGTACAGCGGGCGCGGCGCACGCGCCTCGATCGCCCGCACCACGGTCGCGGCCACCCTCTGAGCGGGGATCCCCCCGGCCTCGTTGGCGTTGAGCGTGTCCGCCACGGTCCGGTACTCGCTCGCGAACGGCGAGCCCTCGGCGACGTACTGGGTGCGCCGCTCACTGATCCCGGTGTTGATCGACCCGGGTTCCACCGTGGTCACCCCGATCCCGAAGGGGGACACCTCCCCTCGCACGGCGTCCGCGAACCCCTTGATCGCGGCCTTGCTCGCCCCGTACGAGGACCGGTAGGCCAGCGGGAAACTCGCCTGCATCGATCCGACCATCACCACCCGGCCGTACCCCCGTGCGCGCATCCCCGGCAGGAGCAGCTGGGTGAGGCGGACCGCTCCGAACACGTTGAGCCGGAACACCCGCTCCACCGCCTCCATCGGCAACTCCTCCAAGGGGCCGTTCTGGCTCTCACCGGCGTTGTTGACCAGTACGTCCACCGTGCCGACGGCCTCGGCGCAGGCCTCCACCGACGCCTCGTCGGTCAGATCCAGCGCCAGGTACTCGACCCCGGGAACGGGGTCGGTGATCCTTCGCGGGTCACGGCTGGTGCCGAACACGTGATGGCCGCGTGCGACCAGGGTGGCGGCCACGGCCGCGCCGATCCCGGAGGAGGCCCCGGTCACCAGTGCCGTTCGACGGGGACCGGGGGAGGAAGGCGAGGTCATGGTGGGCCCTTCGGTCGGGGGGGG
>NZ_QOCZ01000275.1 GCF_018207095.1 Nocardiopsis sp. MG754419
CCCCCGGCCCCTCCCGAACCCGTCGGTGTCCGAACGGTTCGGTCTCGTGGCCTCGTGTGCCCCGCCGGTGCGACCGGCGGGGCACACCGCTCTCGATGACGCGTTCCCCGGTGCGGCCGGTCGCAGGTCCGAACGGGAGACGCACTGTGGCCGCCCCCGGGTGTTCCGGGGCCGGCCACGGAACACCGGCCCTCACCGGGACCGGGGTGTCAGGGGCGGTCGCCGACGCCCTCGACCCATCCGGTCCAGACGAAAGCGACCTGGTTCTTCAGGACGGGGTACTCCAGCCCGTAATCCTCGATCGGGGTGGTCGGGTCCTCCTCGTCCCGCAGGGTGGAGTCGTAGTAGAGGAGCGACCCCTCCTCGTCGTACAGGAGGCGGTACTCCGAGGTCGTCCCGAACTCGTCCGTGACGGTGAACGAGAAGAGCTCGCCCTCCCGGTCCAGCGGGTCGGTGGCGGTGCCCAGATGGCTCACCTCGGCGCGGTCGGCGATGATCCGCTGGACGGCGGCCTCCTCCTCGCCCGACAGGGGTCGGCTCTCGTAGAGCTGCGTGAGGTGTAGGAACAGGGACTCGTCGGTCCGGTCCTCCTCGGGCGTGGTGCCCAGGTCCAGGAGCGTTCGCGCCAGCGTGTCGGGGTCGGTGGGCAGCTCCCGGGGCAGGACCAGGCTGGGGTGCAGGGTGCTCTCGTGACTCTCACCGACTCGGTCCATGAACCACTCGTGGTCGCCGGCCTCGCCCCCGGTCTCGGTCGGGGGCTTGGGGTGGTCGTTGCGCAGGGTCCCGCCGTCCATGTCCTCCCACCGTTCCCAGTCGAAGGGGATGAACCCGTACCCGTGGGTCTCCTCCGGGCCGTCGTCGCCGGCGTCGGCGTTCATCCGGTACATGGTGGTCCCGGTGGAGGAGATGAAGGCGACGTCCCCCTCACCCGACGCCGGTCCGCGCCCGGCCGCGACCTCGGCCAGCTCCAACAACGCCTCGGTGCCCTCGACCGGCTCGCCACCGACCACGTCGACGGTCTCGGGTGGGGCGGCGTAGGCCGCGGGCACCCCGTTGGGGTGGTTCTCGGGCAGCAGCAGGGTGCCGGCGCCCACCGCCAGGGCGGCGGTGGCGGCACCGGCCACGAGTACGGGGATGCGGCGCCACAGGGGTCGTGCCACGGGCGTGTTCTCCTTCAGTAGGGCGAGCGCGTCGGTACGGGCCCGGTGTCGGGCCTCGGCGGTGGGGGTGATGTCCTTGGCCGGGTCACTGTCGTTCAAGGTGGCGCGCAGGCCGGTCATGTCGTCCATGCCGTCTCCTCCTCGGGCTTCGTGTCGGGGGCGGACGCCGCGTTCAGGTGGGCGGTGATCTTCTTACGGGCCCGATGAAGCCGTCCGCGGGCGGTGGCGTGGGGGCATCCCACGACCTTCGCGGCCTGGCGACTGTCCAGGCCCTCCCAGGTCACGAGCATCACGAGCTCGCGTTCGATCTCGGTCAGTCGCGCCAGGGCGGCCAGGGCCCCGCCCCGGTCGATGACGTGGTCGGCGTGGTCCGCGTGCACCCCGATCCGGCCCGGCTCGCGGGTCAGGGTCCTCGCGATCAGGTCCTGGCGGCGGGTCCGGCGCAGGTGGGCCTGGGTGATCCGGCGCGCGCAGGCGTACAACCAGGGAAGTTCCTGTTCCGGCGTGAGACGTCGTCTCTTCTGCCAGGCCACGACGAAGGACTCCGAGACCACGTCGTCGGCCTGGTCGGCACCGACCCTGCGCCGTGCGTACCGGTACACGGCGTCGTAGTGCCTCTCGAACAGGGCGTTGAAGGCACGCTCGTCGGAGTAGGCGTCTCCGACCGTGCTGCGTCCCATGGGCGTTCCTCCCGTCCTCTCACCTGCTTATGTCGGTACGGGGGCCGTGTGTTCGCTCGGGGGTCGGGTTTTTCTCACCGGCCGGATCCACGGCCTCGGACGGACGCCGCGCGACGCCCCTCGTGCGCCTCCGGAGACACCTGGGGCCCATGGCGCCCTCGCGCACCGCGAACGAAAGTCCCGAAACGGAATATCGATCCGTGTTTCCACTCCGGAGGTGGAAACAAGTCCAGAGGGCACATTCGGAAGAAAGTACTTCCGACGTACTTTCTGTGAAATAGCAGGTCAACCGGCCAAGAAGTAATTAATGTCGGAAAAGCCTGCGGGAACTACGACGGAGTCCTATTCTCGAACCGTCCCGACGGGACACCGAACGGTTCCGCCCGTGGGCCGACCGGGTCGGCCCCACCCCCACCGAAGGAACGCCGTGCACGCCATCGACCAGCAGATGCGGGAGATGCTCCAGACGCCGGGCGTACGCAGTGTCTGTCTCGTCGACTGGCGCGGCGGTCGCGCCCTGGACTGCGTCGGCGAGACCGACGGCGTGGCCGGCGCCTCCGCGATGCTCCAGGCCATCGACGGCGGACCGCTCTGCTCCGTCCAGGCCGTGGAGGACGTGGTGGTCACCGAGGCCGACCACCACGTGCTGTTCGCGGTCATGGGCGGCTCCCGGTACTGCGTACAGGTCCGCGTGCAGCGCGACCTGGGCAACCTCGGGTCCGTCCTGTGCCGGCTCCGTCACCTGGTCGACAACGCCGAACCCCCCGAA